>CP124756.1:0-300000 GCA_029972225.1 Candidatus Thiothrix putei | reverse complement strand
GGATACTCGCGGATGCGAACACCACAACGCGGTCGCATCAGTGGGGCAACTCAAGGGTAAATCCTGACGTTTCACCACCACTTCACGGGTGTCATTCAAACGTTTGTAATCAGCAATACTCGGTGCAGACATGCAGCCTCCGCTTAAACGTAAGTCAACCAATGACGGTATCTTTCAACCCGCCCGTGCACAATGTCGAAATACAGGGATTGCAGCTTTTCGGTAATCGGGCCACGTGTGCCTGAACCAATCGGGCGACGATCCAGTTCCCGAATCGGGGTCACTTCTGCCGCTGTGCCAGTGAAAAAAGCTTCATCGGCAATGTAAACTTCGTCACGGGTAATGCGTTTTTCGCGCACTTCCAACCCCAACTCCGCCGCCAAATGCAGCATAGTCTTGCGGGTAATGCCATCCAGTGCGGAAGTCAGATCTGGCGTATAGATAATGCCATCTTTGACGAGGAAGAAGTTTTCGCCACTGCCTTCAGCCACATAGCCATCGACATCCAGCAATAGAGCCTCGTCATAACCATCATCAAGGGCTTCACGCAAAGCCAACATGGAATTCATATAATTACCGTTGGCTTTAGCTTTGCACATGGTGATATTGACGTGGTGGCGAGTGAAGGTAGACACCTTGATGCGAATACCTTTTTCCATGTTTTCCGCACCAAGATAAGAACCCCAAGTCCACGCTGCGACCATCGCATGGGTTTGCAGATTATCAGCACGCAACCCCATGCCTTCGGAACCGTAGAAACACATGGGGCGAATATATGCCGAATCCAGCTTGTTTTCACGTACCGCTGCTTTCTGTGCCTCATTCAGCACTTCTTTGCTGTAAGGCATCGGCATCCGCATGATTTTTGCAGAATTAAACAGGCGATCAGTGTGATCCTGCAAGCGGAAAATCGCCGTGCCTTGCTCAGTCTTATACGCTCGCACGCCTTCAAAAACGCCCATGCCATAGTGCAGGGTATGGGTTAAGACGTGGGTTTTGGCTTCGCGCCAAGGCACCATTTCGCCGTCCAGCCAGATCAGGCCATCGCGGTCAGACATCGACATCGCTCATCTCCACAGGTCAAAATCAAACGTCAAAGCATACACTTCACGTTTCATTGTTGCCAGTCTGTGCAGCCTACTGCGATGCAAAAAGAAGCCAGCCTACCCAGTGCTTATGACAAACCACGGAAAACCGTGAATTCTTGTACCGGTTTAGCCCAGCCTTGTCCGCGTGAAATGCCTGCGGGTACACGTGCATTACGCTGATAACCCGCTGCTTGTGCTTGCTGAATGGGTTGCGCTTGCGCACCACGGTAATCACGCATGATTTTAGCGACATAGTTCTGGGTTTCACGGTAAGGCGGGATGCCTTTGTACTTATGTACCGCACCTGGCCCCGCATTATAAGCAGCCAACGCCAATGCCTCATTACCATTGAAGGTGCGCAACTGTTCCGCCAAGTATTTCACACCACCTTTGATGTTCTGATGCGGATCCCAAGCGTTAGCAACCCCCATCATATCAGCAGTACCGGGCATGAGCTGCATCAGCCCCATCGCGCCAACCCGTGAGCGTGCATTAGGGTTAAAGCAAGATTCTTGCTTCATTAACGCGATGACCAGATTTTCATCCACCCCGTAAGCACGGGCATGAGTACGGATAGAGTCCAGATGCGGCAACATTTTATTGGTTAAGTGCGCCTGACTTTGTGAACCACAGTGGCCTCTGGAACTGCCTTGGATAGCAGGCACCGCACTATAAACGGGATAATTAGCATTGCTAATGGAGGCTTTCGGTTTAGAGGAATGTTTCTGTGGTGCACCGTATTTCGCCACTAATTTATATTTATTGCCTTTTTTGGGCGTATTGGTTAACCAACGTGTACCATCTTTATCAACATAAGTGTAAACAGCCGCCTCCGCTGATTCGCTGTGTGCGGCTACACCACACAGAATCGACAACGCCACAAGACTGCTGGCATGGTTTGATTTACTTGGGGTTTTCATCGTTACCACTTCTTGTTTTTATAGACACTATAGGAAAAATCTATTTTCACTATACCCTGCTATTTTCAAGTGTGTCTAGCAGCACAAGACCAGTGGTAAGCTTGAGGAGATTTAATGCAGAACGCGCGGATCAACTAGACGAAAAGGTGCAATAACCGCATCAAAATGCTCCCCATCATCCGCCAGCATTTGATAAGAACCTTGCATAACCCCTAACGGCGTATCCAAAATAGTGCCACTGGTGTAGCGAAAACCTTCGCCAGGTTGCAGATAAGGCTGCTCACCGATCACACCATCACCCCGCACTTCTTGGGTGCGACCTTCCGCATCGGAAATAACCCAATGCCGTGTCAGTAATTTTGCCGCGATACTCCCCTCATTCACAATCGTCACGGTATACGCAAATACGTAACGCGACTGCTCCGGGTCAGACTCTTTTTCGATGAAATGTGATTCCACCGACACTTGAATATTATAACGCTCGCTATCCATTCCCTGTTCCTCCGTACACGCTGCCCAAACCATACTCCACAGACAATGTACATAACAATAAAATCCGACTAAAGTGAACTCATCTCTATAATAAGACTAAATTATCGCGATGAATCAATTCCAGCGCATCCACATAGCCTAGTACTTGCTCAATGGATTTGCTGGGCTGACGTTTAATGCGGTTCGCTTCTTCACTCGAATAATTCACCAATCCCTTGGCAATCAAGCGCCCGTCTTCAGTGACACAACTCACCACTTCACCCCGGTCAAACACCCCTTCCACCCGTGACACCCCAACCGGCAACAAACTTTTTCCTGTCTTGAGAATCGCTTCTGCCGCGCCAGCATCGAGCCACAACGTGCCTTTAGCTGCCAATTGCCCTGCAATCCACTGCTTACGCGCCGCAATCGGTGCAGCATCCGGCAATAACAACGTGCCTAACAACTCACCTGTGCGTAAACGCTCCAACACCAGCGGTTCACGCCCTGAGGCAATCACCGTGGCACAGCCCGAACGCGCCGCCCGTTGCGCCGCGATTACCTTGGTACGCATTCCGCCACTGCCGATCAATGTGCCTGCGCCACCCGCAAATTCCACGTAATCGGGGTTATTGGCACGCCCCTCAACAATCATCTGCGCATCGGCGAACTTACGCGGGTCTTTATCAAATAAGCCGGACTGGTCGGTGAGAATCACCAACACATCCGCCTCCACCAAATTCGCCACCATTGCACCCAACGTGTCGTTATCACCCAAGCGAATTTCCTCAAACGCGACCGTGTCATTCTCATTGATCACCGGAATCACCTTGAGGTCGATCAAGGTGGTCAAGGTGCTACGCGCATTGAGGTAACGGCGGCGATTGGCGAGGTCATCATGGGTGAGCAACACTTGTGCGGCGTGGAAACCGTGTTGCTGAAACACCATCTCGTAGGCATGAATCAGGCTCATTTGCCCAATTGCTGCCGCCGCTTGCTTTTCAAACAAGGCTTTGGGCTTGGTTTTCCAACCCATGCGGCTCATGCCTTCGGCGACTGCGCCGGAAGACACTAACACGATTTCCACACCAGACTGATGCAGGCGAGCCATTTGCCCCGCCCAATCTGCCAGTGCTTCGCGATCCAAGCCCTCCCCATCGCGAGTCAGCAAGGCACTGCCAATTTTGACGACCCAACGCTGGGTCTTGGGCATGAATTCAGTTCGAGTGGTCTGCATGTTCGTCCAAATACTGCATAATGTGGAAACACAGGTCTTGCGTGCCTGCACTGGTGGCTGCGGAAATCTGGAAAACGCGCCCCGTCCAACCGAGTGCGTCCACAATTTCCTGACAACGAGTCGCACGTTCTTCTGGTGGTAACAAGTCGATTTTGTTCAGCACCAACCAACGCGGGTAATTCGCCAGCTCTTCGCTGTATTGCTCCAATTCGCCTTCGATGGTACGCACCGCCCGCACTGGCTCATTTTCCTCCGCCATCGGTGCGACGTCCACCACGTGTAGCAATAAACTGGTACGCGATAAATGCCGCAGGAATTGAATACCAAGACCCGCGCCTTCGGCAGCGCCTTCGATCAAACCGGGAATATCCGCCATCACGAAACTTTGCGTGACACCGACACTGACCACACCCAAATTCGGATACAAGGTCGTAAACGGGTAATCGGCGACTTTCGGACGAGCAGATGACACCGCGCTAATCAAGGTGGATTTGCCCGCATTCGGCAAACCCAGCAAACCCACATCGGCCAGCAACTTCAGCTCCATGCGCAACACGCGCAATTCGCCCACCGTACCCGGTTTGGACTGACGCGGCGCACGGTTCACCGAGCTTTTGTAACGCAAGTTACCCAAGCCATGCCAACCGCCTTTTGCCACCAACAAGCGTTGACCGGGTTCGATCAAATCGCCGATCATCTCGCCGGTTTCTGCGTCGTAAGCCACCGTGCCAACCGGAACGCTGATCTCTTGATCATCGCCACGCTTGCCGGTCATATTATTGCCTGCACCGTTTTCACCGCGCTGTGCTTCGTAATAACGCTGGTGACGGAAATCAATCAGTGTATTTAAGTTGCGCTCGGCAACCAGATACACATCACCACCGTCACCGCCGTCGCCACCGTTGGGGCCACCGAATTCAATGTACTTTTCGCGGCGGAAGCTCACGCAACCATTGCCACCATCACCCGCTTTCACGCGGATTACTACTTCATCAACAAACTGCATAAATCCTATCCCAGTAACTTGGCTTCCCGCTCAAGCACTTCTTTAACAAACTCAGGGACTTCTTTACCAAGCTCAGAAGCGGCTGCTTTCAGTTTTTCATAAACTGCCACTTCATCCCCTTGCCAAACAAGGTCAATACGACGACTGTGGCGCGTTGCCACATGGGTATAATTTTCTGGGAACGCCCAGTAACAGGTCAGGCAAACCTGCTTATCTTTACTGCCATTCCAATTGTCACAATGTTCACACGACCATGATTTTGCCCGATTTGCGGAGGCAGACAGCAGCATAAAATCGTCAGGGTTTAACGCCTCATCGCCGTCGCCATCCACTTCATAGGGAACGCGATGGTCAATTTGCAACTCACGCTCACCCATCACTTCCAAATAGATGAAACACTGGCAACCGTACTTGGCAATCAGAGCCTCTTTGAGGCGCTTGGACAGACCCGTGCGCCCCGATAATTTCCTGACCGTTAAGCCGCTCAATTCACCAAAGCGATAAGCCGCAATCTTACGCCCATCCGAACCCGTTACCCGAAACGTTTCCAATGGAATGCCATTTTCACGTACATCCCGCACGGCGCGAGGTGGATGGTTATAGCCGTAAACATCTTTCAGCGCTTCGGTCGTGATAAAACCATGCGCCAGAATATGATCAATCACCGTTTTAGGACGTTTGGCTGTTACGGCGCGGCACAACTCCAATAATGCGGCTGACACTTCAGGCATAGAGCGCATGAGCCTCAGGCGCACAGTGTGGCTGCATGGGAATAGCATGACTCCGTAAAGCAGGCAATGTTCGCTTCTGCACTAAAACAGGTGACAAATACAGCGATTCATACGTCATCTCAGTGCGTCCCAGCAAGGTCGATTGGCTAGAACGCCCTGCTAACAATTCAATACGCGACAACTCCAGATAACTAGGCAACAATTCGCCGAATGCCTTATCACCCCTACGTCCATCATAACTGACGACATAAGCGATGCCCCGTTCATTCAATTCTTCCAGTGCCAATACAAACTCATGGTGGTCAATACCGGACAAGTAGCGCGAATCGTGTTCACCGCAAACGCCCTGATAAGGCGGATCCATGTACACGAGATCATCGGTCGTAACCGTTCTCAGCACATCACGGTAATCCAGTGCTGAAAAGGCACTTATACCTTGCAACAACGCTGACACCCCGAAAATATTGTTACGCATAGTCGCGGGGCGAGTGCCTTTACGACGCTTATCGGGGCTCTGATTGAACATCCCATCAGCATTGTAACGCACCGCACCTTTGACACAACGCGCTAACAAATACAGGAAAAGACGGGGGTCTTGGCTGCGGTTAAAGGCATCTCGCATCTGATAATAATGGCTCGGACTATCCTCTGTGAGCTGCCCATTCCAAATCTGCTCGTAATAATCAGCCGTTTCTGTTGGTTGCTCTACCATCAAACGCAGCAATTCTGCTAACGGTTTGTTGACATCATTAATCGCGTAACGCGCCGCCAATTGACGTGCCGCCGCCGCAATACTGATCGCTGCCGAACCTGCAAAGGGTTCAATCAAACAATCCACATCCTTGGGGAAATAACCAAGAATCGCGGCTGCTAAATTGCGCTTACTGCCTTGATATTGAATGGGGTGCGGGATACTTTTCATGACCTGATCATAACACGCGAAAAGCCCCGACAGGCGGGGCTTTTACGCAAATCGTCCTAAGACGGAAGTTTTTAAGCGGAACAACCTTCAACAGGTTGAATGCTTACAAACTTACGGTTTTCAGCGCCTTTTTGCTTGAAAACCACGATACCGTCTGCCTTGGCGAATAAAGTATGGTCTTTACCAAGACCTACGTTGTCACCGGCATGGAAGCGTGTACCACGCTGGCGAACCAGAATGTTACCAGCCAGAACGAATTGACCACCAAAGCGCTTAACGCCAAGTCGTTTCGATTCTGAATCGCGACCGTTGCGGGTACTACCGCCTGCCTTTTTGTGTGCCATTGCTGTCTCCCCTTACGCTGCTGAAATGCCAGTGATTTCGATTTGTGTCAGGTACTGGCGGTGACCAGTACATTTCTGATGGTGCTTACGGCGGCGGAATTTCATGATCCGCACTTTGACGCCGCGAGTCTGGGCCACAACGTTTGCAGTTACTTTCGCGCCTGCAACGTAAGGTGCGCCGATTTGCACGGTGTCACCTTCCCCGACCATCAGGACATTATCGAAATCAATGTCTGCGCCTTCTACTGCATCCAGTTTTTCAACGAAGATGCTGTCGCCTTGAGCGACGCGGTACTGTTTACCGCCGGTTACGATGACCGCATACATGATTCGATTCTCCAAAAAATGTCCTGTTAAAGAGCCGCAGGATTATACCGTTTACGCCCCGTCAGGTCAAACGGGAAATAAAATATTTCAAGGAGTTGCGCGTATCGCTTGACATAGCGGGGGGGGCTTCCTAGCATTCGGGGCTTTACCGCAGCCTGCATAATCATGGATTTCAATACAATTCGCCAACTTGCCGATGCTGACATGCAGGCAGTCAATGCTTTAATCCAGCGTCGCCTGCATTCCGATGTCGTGCTTATCAACCAACTCAGCCACTATATTATTGGCAGCGGGGGTAAACGCTTGCGCCCATTGCTGGCGTTACTGGTCGCTCGCGCCTGTGGGTATCAGGGGGAACGGCATGTCGATATTGCCGCGATTGTGGAATTTATCCACACCGCCACCCTGCTGCATGACGATGTGGTGGACGAGTCTGATATGCGGCGTGGCAAGGAAACCGCCAATAACGTGTGGGGCAATCAAGCCGCCGTGCTGGTGGGCGATTTCTTGTATTCGCGCTCGTTTGAAATGATGGTGGATGTGGGCAGTATGCGCGTGATGGAAATTCTCTCCACCACCACCAATGTGATTGCCGAAGGCGAAGTATTGCAATTGCTCAACTGCCACGATCCTGACACGTCCGAAGAACGTTACATGGAAGTCATCCATTCCAAAACCGCGAAATTGTTTGAAGCGGCGTGTCAGTTAGGCGCGGTATTGACGGGCTTAAGTGCAGAACACGAAGAGGCGATGGCGAAATACGGGATGCACTTAGGCACAGCGTTCCAATTGGTCGATGATGTGTTGGATTACACCGCTGATGCTGAGGAAATGGGCAAAAATGTGGGTGATGATTTAGCCGAAGGCAAGCCGACCTTGCCGCTGATTATTGCGATACAGCGCAGCGATGCGGCAACGGCTGGCATACTTCGTCGTGCGATTGAGCAAGGTGGGTTAGATCAAATTGATGCCATTATGCAGGCGATCACCGACACCAAGGCGATTGATTACACGCTGGAACGGGCGAAGGGTGAAACGGAAAGTGCGATTGCCAGCCTGCAATGCCTGCCGGATAGCGACTATCGGCAGGCATTGGAATCACTGGCTTGGTTTGCGATTAACCGTAGCCATTGATGAAACACGCCGCGCCATTGTCTTGGTTGGCGGGCTTGCTGCTGTTTTTACTCAGCCATGTAGTGGCGGCTGACACCTCAACATTAATCCTCACGGATAGCCAGGACACGGTTTCCGCCGCACCCTTTATGGCAGTATTGGAAGACCCGTCACGGCAATTAACCCTGCAACAGGTTACATCAGCGGCATTTGACGAAAAATTTACCGTAAACACCAGCCAAAACGCCCCCAGTTTCGGCAGAAGTCGCTCGGCGTATTGGGTACGTTTTACGTTAATCAACCAGTCCAGCCTGAAATGGTACGCCTTGTCCGATGCATTCCTAGAGGATGAATACGACTTTTATCTGCTATCCGAGGGACAAGACGTAACAGCCCAATACGCCGCACCCGTTACCAACTATCGCCGCCCCGCTTGGTCACTGGCACTCCCCCGCGCCATGCCTCTACAAATTTACGTGCGGGCAACCAATGGCGATTCCGCGTTTCGCTTGCCGGTAGAATTGGTCACAGCGGATGCGATGCTGGAACGCAGTAAACAAAATTATCGTCTCTACGCCGCCATTTACGGTGCAATGTTGGTGTTGGCAGCTTACAACCTGTTTTTGTTTTTTGCGTTGCGTGAAATTAGCTATTTGTCACTGGTGGTGCATATTCTTGCAATGACTGCGGTTGCACACCTCTCCAATCCAGTATTTGAGGGGATTGGATTCCTCCACGACACCGGCTCGCATTTTTTCACGACACCGTTGTATATCGCGATTATATCCTTTTGCCTGTTTACACAACAATTGCTGCAAACCAAATACCAAACACCGCGCCATCACCAATTGTTAAACGCGCTGATAGGGGTATGCCTACCCCTGATTCTGATAACAGGCTGGATCCCCGGCGGCACATTGGTTGTCAATAGCATAAGCATGATTACAATGCTCGTGCTGTTTAGCACCAGTATCACTGCGTTACGCCAAGGCGGTCGCATTGCCCGTTACTTTTTTAGTATTTTTTTCTTTGTGCTATTTTTGGTCGCACCCAATGTCTTAGTGCTGACGTTCAATGTGACACACTGGGATGTCAAAGCGTTTTACGTCACTGCGATGCCAATAGGACACCTGATTTTTTTGCTGTTGCTATCCGTTATCCAAATGGAAAAAGTCAGGACATTGCGTGAAGCCATGCAGCGCACTGCCGCTGCGAATCAAGCCAAAAGCAGCTTTCTGGCAACCATCAACCACGAATTACGCACGCCACTCAACGCCATCACCAGCCTCGGTACACTGTTACGCCTCACCACGCTCACCCCCAAGCAAGCGGAATACGTCAGTCAACTTGAGCAAACATCCCAACACATGTCACGCTTAATGGGCAATGTGTTAGACATCGCCAAAATTGAAAGCAATAGTCTGGAACTACAACAAGAACCATTTCAACTAAGCATTGTCATGCGTCAAGTGCATGATTTAACAATCAATCAGGCACAGAAAAAAGGCTTATCACTGGTATTTGTCGGGCATGACAGCATCCCCGAAACCTTACTGGGCGACCGTTTACGTTTAACGCAAATCCTGACCAATTTACTGCAAAATGCGCTGCGCTATACACATGAAGGCACTGTCACCTGCACGGTGGAGCGTCATGCCATACCAGAATCACCCGCATTACGCCTGTCTTTTTCGGTGCGTGATACCGGCATTGGCATTCCCGCTGAAAAATTATCGACGATTTTTGATGAATTTACCCAAGCAAAGCCAACCTCCAACCTTTCACAGGACGGCATCGGCTTAGGGCTGGCAATTAGCAGCCGCCTTGTCACCTGTTTGGGCGGAACATTGGCGGTTGAAAGTACCGTGGGTAAAGGCAGCCATTTTTTCTTCACATTGCCTTTTAACGTCGCCCACCTTGAAACGGCAACAACGGATAAGCCACCTTGCCGACTGCCGCAGGGCATCCGCATTTTATTGGTCGATGACGAATTTATGAATCGTTTGCTGGGTTACGAACTATTGAGTGCTCAAGGTGGCAATGTAGAAGTCGCCGCAGATGGGCAAAGTGCGTTGCTTTACTTGCAACAGCACCCGTTTGATGTGGTATTACTCGACATTAACCTGACCGATACCACCGGCTTTGACGTGTTGCAATGGATACGCCAGCATTCCCCCAATCCCAACATTCCCGTCATCGCTTTAACCGCGCACACGAGTGCTGAAGTTAAGCAACAATGCCTAGCTGCGGGGATGAATGGTTTCTTAAACAAACCGTCGGACTGGCAACGTTTGTGTCAAATCATCCTCAAGGCGGTTAACCGTGAGGATGATGGTTAGGGCTTAGGCTTAACCCAAATCCGCCGCCAACGACGCACGCGACGCTTCGCCCAAGGTCACGGTATACGCATAATTCGGGTGCTCAATCCCCATCTGAATAGCCGCGCCTTCCTGCACCGAAGCTACCATAATCGGGGTCAACTCAAAGCGCGTAAAATGCACCGCCGAGGTTTTCTCCTCGGTTTCGCGCTCCAAATCCTCATTAGCAATCGCGTAAACCTTGTCAAAACCCGCCACCTGCACCCAGGTATGCCGCTCGATTCCGATCAACCGCCCCAGTTGCACCTTGCGCTCTTCCACATCGGAAAACTCGACCATGAAGGTCGCTTTCCAGTTCGAGCCATCGGGAATCAACGGGTTATACGATTCCAGTTCTTCATGAATGCCAGCGGAATCGAAAATCTTCTCAATCCGCAGCATTTCCTGAATCTGGTACTGCATGGTTAAGCGGTCTTCAAAATACAGCGTTGCATTCGGGCCGATGTGTATTTTGCGGGCAGCTTTGTGCGCCATCACCTTCTCGCGGAAGGCTTTGCGCTCGATTGAATACTGTTCCAGACTCAGCAAGTCTGCACGGGTCAACTTTTCCATCATCACTCTCCTTACAAACCGTAAGCAATGCGTAACATGGTCAGCGGATGCGTTGGCGGAGGCATACCCTCATCCAACCCATTCTCGATTTGATGCCCTGCCATTGGGCAATCACTGCCGTAGTAATCCGGCTTGGCTTGTTTTACTTTGCCAAACAGCGGGCGGCAAATTTTCATCGAAATATCGTGGAATTCGCTTTTCACCGCATACGTGCCGTCATGCCCGGAACAACGTTCCAGCAATTCCAACTTGGTATCCGGCACGAGCTCCAGCAATTCACGGGTTTTGTAGCCGATATTTTGCACGCGCAAATGGCAAGACGTGTGATAACTGACCTTGCCCAAGGATTGCTTGAAGTGGGTATTCAACTTGCCTTCCTTGTGGCGCAACATTAGGTACTCGAACGGGTCGAAAATACGCCCTTTCACTGTCTGTACATCAGCATCATCGGGGAACATCAGCGGCAATTCCTGCTTGAACATCAGCACACACGACGGTACGGGGCCGACAATATCCCAACCTTCATTGATGAGTTTCATCATTGCTGGAATATTGGCTTCTTTCGCCGCTGCAACGGATTCCAAGTCGCCCAATTCCAATTTGGGCATTCCACAGCATTGCTCTTTATCCAGCAACGTCACCGGAATGCCGTTGATTTCAAACACCTTACGCAAATCATCGACGATATGCGGCTCGTTGTAATTGCCGTAGCAGGTGGCAAAAATCGCCACTTTGCCGGTAGTACGCCCTGCCGCCACAGCCTTGGATTCATCTAAATTTTTGTAACGTGCTACACGATCACGACCTTTATCGCTGTGATACGACGGGATTTTCGCATTCGGATGCACACCCAGCACTTTATCCAGTTGCTTACGGAAGGCAGGGTTTTGATTCATTTTGTTGACCACACCCGCAACCACCGGAATACCCGCAAGCTTGCCAACCATATCGGTGGAACTCAGTACTTTGTCGCGGAATTTGGTGTCACCCTTTTTAAACTTCACCGCTTTGGCACGCAGCATCAGGTGCGGGAAGTCGATATTCCACTCGTGCGGCGGAATGTACGGGCATTTGGTCATGTAACACAGGTCGCACAGATAGCAATGATCCACGACCTTCCAATAATCTTTTTTATCAACGCCATCCACTTCCATCGTGGAGGACTCATCCACCAAATCGAATAAGGTGGGGAAAGAATTGCACAGGCTGACGCAACGGCGGCAACCGTGACAGAGATCGAAAACGCGCTCCATTTCGTGCAGGACGGCATCTTCGTTGTAAAATTCGGGGTTTTTCCAGTCCAGCGCGTGACGGGTGGGGGCTTGCAGGCTGCCTTCGCGGATCGGGGTTGCCATGTTTGTTGTTCTCCAATAAGAAACCCCTCCCAACCTCCCCTTATCAGGGGAGGAGCGAAGAGTTCAAGACTCCGAGCTTCCCCCTTTGAAAAAGGGGGATTGAGGGGGATTTTTCTTCGATTAAGCGTCCAGATTATCCAGTGCTTTCTGGAAACGGTTAGCGTGTGAACGCTCCGCTTTTGCCAGTGTCTCAAACCAATCAGCGATTTCGTCGAAACCTTCAGCGCGTGCGTCTTTCGCCATCCCCGGATACATGTCGGTGTACTCGTGGGTTTCGCCTGCAATAGAGGCTTTCAGGTTGGCAGCCGTCGGGCCGATGGGCAGACCAGTGGCTGGGTCGCCAGAGGCTTCCAAGTATTCCAAGTGACCGTGCGCGTGACCGGTTTCACCTTCCGCTGTGGAACGGAACACGGTCGCAACGTCGTTGTAGCCTTCCACGTCGGCTTTGGCTGCGAAGTACAAATAACGGCGGTTGGCTTGTGATTCACCAGCGAAGGCATCTTTCAGATGCTGTTCTGTCTTACTTCCCTTCAGTTCCATGCATGGACTCCTCGGTGTGGTTGATTAAACCTCTTGGAGCATTATACTCTAAGTGAAATTACCACCCACTTCCAATCGTATATTGTGAATGTTTCATTCGATTTAACCAAACACTGACCCGTCAAGGAGATGAGGAACATGAAAGTTGCCGCAGCCGTTTACACGCTTGCCTCCGTTGTGGTATTAGCCTTGATGGTCATGCGCCCCCCTGTGAATGTTGCCAGCACTGCACCAGAAACAGCGCCCCCCCCTGCCCCTGAAGCGGCAGTAAGCGAGGCTATGCCAGTGACCATGCCAAGTGTCGCCCCTGCTGCGGATACCGCATTGCCCGGTGCACAGCCAGCCCCGGCAGTTGCAGTGCCTGCACCACTGACTGAACCCGTACCGGCAGTTGTAGCGCCTGCACCACTGGCACAACCGGTCGCACCGCCGATGATGCCGCCGCAGGCTGTTCCAATGCCTGCCGCTCCCCCGACTCTTGTTCCCGCACCTTCCGAGCCAAATGCCTTGGAAGAAAAAAAAAATGATGTAACCCCACCGGCTGCAACCAAACCGGCACCGGATGCTAATGCCACCCCTGATTACGCCCGCGAGCAACGCCTTGCGAGCGAAATCAGCGACACGATCATGGAAGGCGAAGTCATTAACCTGAATGACGGCACGCAAAATTTCATGGGTATTCTTACATCAGCGGAACAACCGCGCGGGGCAGTTATTATTTTGCACGGGCGCGGCTATCACCCTGACTGGGAAGATGTTGCGCACCCTTTACGGGTAGGTTTGGTGGCAAAGGGCTGGACAACCCTGTCCTTACAAATGCCGGTTCTGGAAAAAGAAGCCAAGTATTATGATTACGTGCCACTGTTTGCGAATGCAGACAGACGCATTAACGCCGGTGTCGCTTTTTTGAAACAACAAGGCATTACCAAAATTGTATTGGCTGCTCACAGTTGTGGCGCACACATGGCGATGAATTGGGTAGACGCGACGGGCGGGCGTGACCTTGCTGCTTACGTGGGGCTAGGCATGGGGGCGACCGATTATGAACAGGAACTGCTACACCCTTTCCCGCTGGATAAATTATCTGTACCGGTACTGGATATATACGGTGAAAAAGACTTTCCGCAAGTACTCAGCCTTGCCCCAGAACGTCAGGCTCTGATGCAGAAAGCAGGTAATACCCATTCCAAACAAATGGTGTTACCCGATGCCGATCATTATTACAAAGACAAGGGCGATGCGCTCACAGCCGTGGTCGCTAACTGGTTAAACAGCTTGCCGTAATGACAAGCATCCAAATGAAAAAGACCGCCTTAACAGCGGTCTTTTTTAGAGGAACAATTTAGGAATAAGCAGGCTTACAAGCGCCCGGAATACGCCCGAAGCCCACCAGCTTACTAGCCCAATAGCCTTCCAGCTTGTCGGTGGTGATGGCTTTACCGGTACGTGGTGCATGGACAAACTTATCATCCCCCAAATAAATACCGACATGACTGATGCGCTTGCCACTGGTTTTGAAGAAAACCAAATCGCCTTTGCTGGCTTCATGCTTAGGAATTTTGACTGATGCTGCGTATTGATCAGCAGCCGTGCGCGGTAAAGAAACCCCAGCACCTTGTTCAAAAGCGAACTGTGTCAAACCACTGCAATCAAAGCCTGTTTTAGGACTTTCACCACCGTAACGATACATTTTGCCCTTCTGCTTCTCAGCATTCCATACCACACGATCTAACAAACTGGTATCACGTGAGGACTGAACAGGTATCCGCGCCACATTTGCTACGTTATTTTTGGAATGCGCAAACTGTGCGGTATATACCTTGGCTTGTTCTGCTTCCGCAGTTTTAACATTTTCAGAATTACAGCCAGCCAGTAACAATGCCACAGCCCCTACGCTTAACAGGGCTAACGGCTTTACACTAACACTACTCATAATCTCTTGTATAACCTTTTCAGCGTTCTTTCGTATAGAACAATGTTGTTTTATGACGTTTTTTACACACTACATAACGTCATAGGGCGAACGTTAACAGAGTATCTACAACCAAAACAACCATAACGATCAACATTTAATCAAGTCAATTATTGAATCTTTCAATTGTTTTAATTTTACCAATTTGTTGCTATTAAACAACAAACTGGCTTGTTTTGATCGTTCAGTATTCACAACAAAGACTACATCAGCAACACTTACTGCGAGCCCCAGCAGCTATATACAGGCATTTTCTTTATTAAAAACTACCTGTATTTCTACCGTAAAAAATCTCTTTCATTTCTTTGCGTAACTGCATTTCGATTTGTTTCAAATCTTTTTCAAAATAGTCATTTTTTCCAAGACCAAACAAATAGTTATCCAGTTCAAACTCCTTCAACATCATTTTAGTGTGAAAGATATTTTCCTGGTAAACATTCACATCCAACATGGAGTAATTACGTTTTGTTTCGGGTGACAAGAAGTTTTGGATAGAGTTGATCTTATGGTCGATGAAGTGCTTTTTGCCTTTCACATCACGGGTAAAACCACGCACCCGATAGTCCATAATGACAATATCGGACTCTAAACTATGTATTAAGTAATTCAATGCTTTCAGCGGCGAGATACGACCGCATGTCGATACATCAATATCCGCACGGAATGTACTAATCCCATTATCAGGGTGACTTTCCGGGTAGGTATGTACCGTCAGGTGGCTTTTATCCAGATGTGCCACCACATCTTCTGGATAAGGGCCGGGGCGTGCCGAAGTCGATGCACTGATTTTTTCTTCTGACAGAACAGGTTCTTCCGAAACCAGAATAGTGACACTCGCGCCTTGGGGATCGTAATCCTGACGAGCCACGTTCAAAATATTAGCACCGATGATGTCCGCCACATCCGTGAGGATTTTGGTCAAACGGTCAGCATTGTATTCTTCATCAATGTACGCGAGGTATTCTTCACGGTGAGCCGGACTCCTTGCGTAGCAGATGTCGTAAATGTTAAAACTTAAGGTTTTCGTTAGGTTATTAAACCCGTGCAGGCGAATCTGCTTTTGATGACGCTCAACCAATTCTGATCATCCTCTTTGTCAGGCGTAGCATAAAAAAATCAGCCAGTTGGCCAACAACTGGCATGGGAGTGAACTATGCAAAACTATGCCCCCGCGTGCAAGTGAAATAAATGCTTCATACAGCCTCAATTACCTCAAAATCATGAGTAATTTCAGCGGTTTTTCCCAACATAATTGACGCGGAACAATATTTTTCTGCGGATAATTTAACCGCCCTCTCTACTTTTTCCCCTGATAAGTTACGTCCGCTAACCACAAAATGCAGGTGAATACGGGTGAAAACTTTGGGATCTTTATCTGCACGTTCTGCCTCAATATGCACTTCACAGTCCAATACCTGTTGTTTCGACTTTTGCAGGATCAGTACCACATCAAACGATGAGCAACCGCCCAAACCCAACAACAACATTTCCATCGGACGCATCCCAAGATTTCGCCCTCCAAACTCAGGCGCACCATCCATGACAACGGAATGACCACTGTCAGACTCGCCGACGAAACTCATGTTATCCAACCACTTTACTCTGGCTTTCATGCTAGGCTCCCGTTATAAGCAAAAGCGAATTCTAGCACAGTCCAGAACTTGACTTAACTCACACTCAATACCCTAGTATTGTGATAGCCTGAAATGGTTATTTAATGAATAAAGGAGCGTAACGAATGTTTGGAGAATCTCATGATCTCGCCACCGAATTTCCCGAATACAAAGAGCAGATTCATCGCTTAAAAATGAATGATCGGCATTTTGCTCGCTTATTTGACGACTACCACGAAGTTGACGGGCAACTGCACCGGATTGAACAAGAAATCGAAGTCCACGCTGACGAGTTTGTTGAAGGTCTGAAGTTACGTCGTCTGCACCTCAAAGATGAGCTGTACGGCATATTGCAACAAACGGCCTAAACACTGCTTGCCAGCCTGCACTCAACCGCATCCCAGAGCAGGCTGGCAATATTAGCGGAATAAATGGTATCCAACTCACGGATACAGGTCGGGCTAGTGACATTAATCTCCGTCACATAATCACCAATGACATCCAAGCCCACAAACAACAGCCCCATTTCCCGCAGAACAGGCGCAATCCCCGCACAGATGGCGAATTCACGCTCAGTCAAATCAACGCCAACCCCTGTACCACCGGCAGCTAAATTGGCACGTCCCTCACCTTCCGCTGGAATTCTTGCCAAAGCATGAGGAAATGGCTCCCCATCAATCAGCAAGATACGTTTATCGCCTTGTTTATATTCAGGTAAAAATCGTTGAGCCATGACGGTGCGTGTGCCGTGCGCGGTAATTGCCTCCAGAATCACATTGCTATTCGGATCGCCCTGTTTAATCTGGAAAATCATCGAACCGCCCATGCCATCCAAGGGCTTCACCACAATGTGTTGCTGTTGCGCCAAAAACTCGCGGATACGCGCCATATCACGGGTCACACGCGTGGGGGGGCAATATTCAGGAAACCATGCGGTAAATAACTTCTCATTTGCACTCCGAATACTATCCGGGCGATTCACTACCAAAGTACCGCGTTTTTGCACCAATTCCAGCAAATAAGTACTGTAGATATACTCCATATCAAACGGTGGATCTTTACGCATCAACACCACTGGCAATTCATGCAGCGGCCTCACCGATGCTTTACCTAGCGAAAACCAACTCTGTGGATCATCTGTTACCGTCACAGGATTCATCTTGGCATACACAACCCCATCATCCACAAACAAATCGCCTTGCAAGATATGGAACAAGGGACAACCACGGTGCTGAGCTTCCAGCATCATAGCAAAGGTACTGTCTTTTTTAATGTTGATACTGCTGATCGGATCCATAATGATGCCGATAGCGTAAGTTGGTGAGGTGCTCATGCGTGAACCCCTGATTAGTAGATGATCAGAACTCCGCTTTCAAATCACGGGAAAGCAGTTCGTTTACGGCCTGTTTGGGCGGCAAGTGCTCATAAAGAATACGGTAAACTTGTTGGCAAATAGGCATTTCCACCCCAGCACGTTCAGCCAGTTTGCCGATGGAAAGCGCTGATTTAGCCCCCTCCACCGCTTGACCAATCTCAGCAATTGCAGCATCCCGGCTTTTGCCTTGTCCTAATGCCAAACCCAAACGCCGATTGCGCGACTGGTTATCAGTGCAAGTCAGTACCAAATCACCGACACCGGCTAAACCCATTAACGTTTCGGGTTGTGCGCCGAGCTTTGCGCCCAAACGCATGATTTCTGCCAATCCGCGTGTCACAATTGCCACCCGCGCATTCGCACCAAAGCCTAAACCATCGGAAATGCCCGCCGCAATCGCCAAGACATTTTTCACCGCCCCGCCCAATTCCACCCCTAACACATCGTTACTGATGTAAGCGCGATAATTCGCCGCACTAAACGCCGCAGCAACAGCTTGCGCCAACGTAGACTGATTCGCTGCCACGGTCATGGCAGTCGGCAGACCACGCGCCACTTCAGCCGCAAAGGTAGGGCCGGACACCACACCATAAGCGCGGCATTGCGGCAATTCCTCTTCCAGCACCTGATGCAGTAACTTACCCGTTTCCAACTCCAAGCCTTTGGTCGCCCACAGAACCGCAGCGTCAGCGTTCAATAAGGGAGCCAGTTTCCGCAACATTTCACGGAACACATGACTCGGCACAACCACCAAATGGTAATCCGCAAACGCCGCCACCGTTGGCAAATCATCCGAACAATGGAGCTTATCAGGAAAAGGAATACCGGGCAGGTAATGCGCATTTTCACGTTGCCGATTAAGATTAGCAACGTGCTCAGAATTAATATCCCACAGCAACACATTCAGCCCGTTACGCGCCAATTGCAACGCTAACGCGGTTCCCCATGAACCCGCACCGTAAACCGCGATGGACTGGATGCGTTCACTCATGCAGCGCCAGCTTTCGCTTGCTCTTCCTGTAAACGGCGAGCATACAAAGCATCGAAATTGATTGGGGACAAATGCAATTCCGGGAAGCTGCCTTTAGAAACCATCCCCGCAATCACTTCACGCGCATACGGAAACAGAATATTCGGACAATAAGCAGCTAACAAATGGTTGAGTTGCTCGGCTCCATAGCCCTGAATGAAGAATACGCCCGCTTGTTTGACTTCAACCAAAAAGGCAGTTTTTTCATCACTTTTCACCGTGATCGTAATGAACAGCTCTACTTCGTAATTATCGTTAGCGAGGGTATTGACCTTGGTATTCAAATCCAGATTGGTATTGGGGTTCCACTCTTGGGTGAAAATCGCAGGTGAATTAGGTGCTTCAAACGACACATCTTTAACGTAGATGCGTTGAATAATAAATTGTTGCTCTTGTGGTTGAGCTTCGCTCATAGCATACCCCTACAAATGGATTTAAGATTCAAATAGCAAGGCATCAAGTTTGCCCGCACGGTCTAAAGCCGCCATGTCATCATAACCACCGATAGATAAATCACCAATGAATATTTGCGGAACCGTATCACGCTGACTCAGACGCTCCATTTCCGCCCAAAGTTCGGCGTCACTCCCCACACTAATCTCTTCGTACTCAATGCCTTTACTCTTGAGCAACATCCGCGCCCGCAGACAATACGGGCAAAAAAGCGTGGCATACATGCGTACTGGGCGCTGCTTCATCGTTTACTTACCGGAAGATTGGCTGACTCCCACGCCATAATGCCGCCAGCCAAGTTACTTACGTTTTCAAAACCGGCTTTTGTCATCACACTGCAAGCATGGGCAGAACGGCTACCACTGCGGCAATACACAAGAACAGGCTTACTTTTAGCCTGCTCCAGTTCCACCATGCGCTTTTTTAATTGCCCTAAAGGAATGTGTTTAGCACCCTTGATTTTGCCACTATTCACTTCGTTATCTTCGCGCACATCAATAACCACAGAACCGTCCTGATTGAGAATCTGCACTGCCTGAGTGGTATTAACTTGTTTATACTTGCGGGTGAAGCGACTGATCTCTGACCAGATGATCATGCCTAAGATAGCAATCAACCCCATAATCAACAGAGGGTGACTACGGGCGAAAACAATATACTCTTCCACATTAAACCCTTCAGCTACGAACAGTGGCTAAAGATATACATCACGAAGAAGCAGGTAAACCCCTAATCACAGTTTTTTGGTAATAGTCAGCCGATAGTCAATGCGGAGCGCTGCAAAAAACTTCCTGCATCATACTGATAAGGCGCAAGGTACGGTAATCACCAACACGATAATAAACACGATTTGCATCTTTACGTGACGCCAAAATACCTTTATCCCGCAAAATAGCTAAATGTTGCGAAATATTGCTTTGAGACGTACCCACATTATCAACGATATCTTGTACACTAACTTCTTTATCACCCAAAACACATAAAATTTTCAAGCGCAACGGATGCGAAATCGCTTTCAAAGAACGGGAAGCACGGTCGATGTCTTCTTCCTTGACCAACATATCTTCAATCGTGAAGTCACACTTACTGCCGAGAGCAATGCTACCCATAGATGTCCTCATCGAAAATGGTATTTTTTAAGTTGCTGTCTTTGAAAAGCACTATACAACAGGCAACTACAGTATATTAGTATAGACAAATACAATAATATACCCTATTGCATTCCGTGTCATCCCTTTCTTATGGTAGACTCGTTGGCATTATAGACCCCTAAGAATGCTGACAAACGGTGAAATTTTACTTACTACCACTCGCCACCCTACTGCTTGCCTGGAGCAGCACGAGCATTGCTGACACCCAAAAACAACAGCAGTTACAGCGCGATATTCGCCAGCTTTCCAACAGTTTACAAAACCAGAAAGGTGAATCCCGCGAGTTGCAGGAAGAAGTCACGCAACTTGAGAAAAAGCTAGGTGACATTTCTGACAAGTATTATCAGACAGAAAAAAAGATCGAGGCGACACTGGTCAAACTAGAAGACTCTGCCCGTAAACAGCAAAAACTGGATGCGGAACTCGCCTCACAGAAATCGGGTCTCGCTCAGCAGCTACAGGCACTGTATACCGCAGGAGAACAATCGCATCTGCGTTTGCTACTGCGCCAAGACGAACCTTCGGACATCAGCCGCACCATCCGCTACTTCGAGTACTTAAATGACAATCGCGTCACCCGTATTCAAAGCGTTCAAAAAACGCTAAAAGAGCTTGACGCTGTGCGCACCACGATTGAAACCGATAACGCCCAACTACAAACGCTTAACAAAACCTTGGAGCAACAAAAAGTCGATATTGAAAGTACGCTCAAAGCACGCTCCAATGCCTTAATCAATGTGAAAAGCGACATCCACACCACTGAGAAAAAGCTGAGCAAACTGAAGGCGGAAGAGGCGAGTCTACAAGCCGTCGTCGATCGCTTAGCCGCACGTAAGGCAGCAGACAGCGTGCAAGAAACAACACCGAAAACAGAAGCATCTCGCCCTCAACAAGCAGCGACCAACACCAAGAAAAACACTCCTGCTAAGCAAGCATCTCCAGAAGAATCACCTCAACCCGTCAATACCCACTCAAATCAAGCATTTTCAACACTACGGGGTAAACTACCTTGGCCAGTGAATGGTAAAATCATCCACAGCTATGGCTCATCCCGTAATGAAAAACAACGGTGGCGCGGTGTTGTCTTAGCGGCTCCTGGCGGCAGCAAAGTCAAAGCGATCGCCAAAGGCAGAGTCGCCTTTTCAGGCTGGATGGATGGTTACGGGCATTTAATCATCATTGAACACGACAACAATTACATGAGCCTTTACGGCTATAATCGCGCGGTATATAAGAGAGAAGGGGCTAACGTCAGTGCTAACGAAACCATTGCAGCCGTAGGTAACTCCAGCGGGCAAAGCCGAGATGCCCTGTATTTTGAAATCAGGCAGGGTACAACCCCACAAAATCCAGCACGCTGGTGCCGTTAAAGTAAACCGATAATAATTTTACAATTCACCATTTTTACAACAACAAAGTGCATTTCTGCCACACAGTGGTAAACTGGCATCGTTTTGCAAATCACACTGTAAACGCAACGCCGCAACAAAATAATTCTGCTGACAGGGACGTCAGCAGCCAAAATATTTGGAGAGAAACGATTATGCATACACGTTACCGCGTTCTGGCTGGCACTATGGCTGGCGTATTGATTGGTGTTACTACCAGCATCAGCCTCAATGTGTTCGCTTTCCGGCAAACGGTCGAGAACTCTCCGCCGTTAGATGAGTTGCAACAATTTTCCGAGGTGTATTCCCGCATCAAAGACAACTATGTTGAAGACGTCAAAGACAAAGACCTGATGACCAATGCTATCAGAGGAATGCTCAGCAACCTTGACCCACACTCCGCCTATCTGGACGAGGAAGAGTTCAAGGAGTTGCAAGTCGGTACTAGCGGTGAATTCGGCGGTTTAGGCATCGAAGTCGGCATGGAAGACGGCTTCGTAAAAGTTATCTCCCCTATTGATGACACCCCGGCGCAAAAAGCAGGCTTACAAGCAGGCGACTTAATCATCCGTCTGGACGAAACCCCAGTGAAAGGCATGACTCTAAACGATGCTGTTAAATTGATGCGTGGCAAACCCGGCAGCAATATTGACCTAATGATCGTCCGCGAAGGTAAAGACAAACCCTTCAAAGTCAGCATCAAGCGTGACATCATCCAGGTAAAAAGCGTCAAGCAACGCATTCTGGAGCCGGGTTACGGCTATCTCCGCATCACCAGCTTCCAAGCCAAAACCACTGAAGCCTTATTGGAAGGCATTGAAGCCCTGAAAAAAGAAAACAAAGGCAATTTACGCGGCTTAATCCTTGACTTGCGTAATAATCCCGGTGGTGTGCTAAATGCTGCCGTAGGGGTATCCGATGCGTTTCTTGATTCGGGTAAGATTGTGTATACCGAAGGACGTGTCGAAGATGCCAAAATGGAATACAGCGCCCAAAAAGGCGATGCCATCGACAATGCCCCTATTGTCGTGCTAGTCAACCAAGGTTCAGCGTCTGCCTCTGAAATTGTGGCTGGCGCACTCAAAGACCACAAACGGGCGTTGATTGTTGGGCAAAAAACCTTTGGCAAAGGCTCAGTACAAACTGTCCTGCAATTGGATGAGAAAACAGCAGTCAAGCTCACCACTGCACGCTACTTCACCCCTTCTGGGCGCTCCATCCAAGCAGAAGGCATTGCACCTGACATTGAACTCAAAGCACTTAAAGTGAAAGAAGACGCCGAAGGCACTGACGAAATACTCGATCCGGTATCAGAAGCCAATTTAAGCAAACACCTCAGCAACCCCAACGGCAAAGATCAAACCGAGAAAAAGGCCAAACCAACTGAGGAAAAGCCTGAAACAGCACCGGTTAAATCAGAGGAAAAGACAGACAAGGCTATCGAAGCCGACAAAGCCAAATCACCCTTGGCGGAAGACGACTATCAGCTCTTTGAAGCACTGAATATTCTTAAAGGCATGGATTTAGTACAAACACGCTTAAAACCTGAACCTGCCACAGCAGAAGCCAGTAACGGCAAGGTCATGTAATGCCCAGAGTACTGATTCCACTAGCTGACGGCTGCGAAGAATTGGAAGCTGTCACCCTGATTGACTTGCTCAGACGCGCCGCTATCGAGGTAATCACTGCTAGCCTGAAAGATGCTCCCGTGCATTGCTCTCGCGGCACAAGGTTGTTAGCTGACTGCTTATTGGATGACGTTTTAGCGCAACACTTCGACTTACTCGTGCTTCCCGGCGGCCTGCCGGGAGCCGACAACTTAAACACGGATGCTCGCATTCACACCTTAATTCACCGACTAGCGGCTGAAGGCAGCTATATTGCAGCCATTTGTGCCGCCCCTAAAGTATTGGTTGAAAATGGCATCCTAAAAGGGCGCACCCTGACAGCTTACCCCGGTGCTCTTGCTGCTATCGACACGAGTCACGTACACCTGACTCAACAACCGATGGTTATAGATGGCAAGGTCATTACATCGCGCGGCCCCGGCACTGCCATGGATTTTAGCTTACAGCTTATCGAGCTATTGACAGATAAGACTGTCCGTGACCGAGTGGAAGCAGGTTTACAACGCCCATGAATGACCAACTCACCCATTTCAATGCTCAAGGGCAAGCACACATGGTTGATGTTGGGGGAAAACACTTCACCCACCGCATCGCTGTGGCGGAAGGGCGCATCGACATGCAACCACAAACCTTGGAAAAAATCCTGCAAGGCGACCATAAAAAAGGTGATGTACTGGGTATTGCCCGTATTGCAGGCATTATGGCAGCAAAAAAAACTGCCGATTTGATTCCGCTGTGTCACCCGCTCGCCCTGACCAAAGTCGACATTGAATTGACCCCTCAGACAAGCACAGCATCCGTCCACTGTCGCGTCAGCGTAGAAACACGCGGACAAACAGGTGTCGAGATGGAGGCACTGACTGCGGTACAAATCACCTTACTCACCATTTACGATATGTGTAAAGCCATTGATAAAGGCATGTCGATGGAAGGCATTCGCCTGCTAAAAAAATCCGGTGGAAAATCCGGGGATTGGACTCAACCTGCAACATCATAGCCTGCGATACAAGGGAAAACATACTTTTTAGGGCATTACGGCTATAGTTAGCTAAGCCAACCCGGAAGCTCGATTAATGATGAAACACCTAATCAATGCCAGCTTAATAGCCCTCTGCTTAAGTCTCACTACCAGCAGCCAAGCGGCACTCGATCTGGAATTACCCAGCATCAATATTCCTGATCTAGGAGACCCCGCCAGCAATACCCTCAGCAGCACGCAAGAATCCCTATTAGGCATTAAACTTATCCGTGAATTGCGGGGTCGTGAACCCATCATCGAAGACCCCGAACTCAGCGGCTGGCTACGCGCCCTCGGCAATCGCCTTACCGCCCATGCACCCGGTGGTGGCAATTACTACTTCCTGATTGTCAAAGACCCCGAAATCAATGCTTACGCCATGCCCGGTGGCGTCATCGTCATCCATTCCGGGTTAATTCTCAACACCCGCTCTGAAAGTGAATTAGCCGCTGTGGTCGCCCATGAAATTGCCCACGTTTCCCAGCGTCACATCGCCAGAATGCTGGCAGGTCAAAAAGGCAATCCACTCATGACGGGGCTGGGAGTACTCGCAGGAGCGGCAGCAGCCTCCAAAAGCCCGGAAGCAGCACAAGCCATTATTAGCAGCACGATTGCTACCCAACTGCACCGTCAACTGAGCTTCAGTCGCCAAATGGAAACCGAAGCCGACCGCACAGGCTTACGCATCCTTGCCAGTGCAGGGCTAGACCCACAAGCCATGCCACTTTTCATGGAAAAACTGGACAGACGCACCTCTGACCTACACGGTGATATTACTCAATATTTGCGCACTCACCCGCAAAGCATTGATCGCCTCAGTGATACCCGCGCCCAAGCCAATCAAATGGGCAAGCGTACCGTGCACGAAGACAACGACTACTTGTATGCCCGCGAAAAACTTCGCGCCCTAACTGCCCCAAACTCGCCTGCGGTTACAGAAGGCATCCCACAACTCGTACAATATGCTCAAGCTGTCAGCCAATTACGCCGGGGTAATCCAAACGCCACCTTGCAAACACTCGGTACGCAATCACGCCAACTCCCTGTCGCCTTAACCATTGCTGCCGCCTTGAATGCAACCCGGCGTCATGCCGAGACTGAAACCCTGTTGACCCCTTTAGTAACCGCTTATCCCAGTCAAGAAGATTTACTCGCCCCACTCGCAGAAGCCTTGCTCGCCAATAAAAAAGCCCCTCAAGCATGGCAACTGATTAAGCAAACGCAACTCACTGAGCAAACCAGTTTAGAGTTCCTCGAAATTCGCCAACGGGTTGCCGAACAAGCAGGACAACCAGCCGAAGCCTATCGCTCCGCTGCGGAGCGTAGTATTCGCATGGGCGAATACAAACACGCCAAAGCCATTCTCGAACAAGCTTCACGACTGCCCGGCAACCCCGCACACACTAGCGCCCGCTTTCAAGCCATGGCTCGTGACATTGAACAAATGGAAGCCAAAGAAAAGCAACTCGACAAGTTTTAACCAATAATAAGAATATAATTATATTCTTATATAAACCACTGGTTTTATTAAAGTTTTTTTGCGTGTTTTACCACAATCAGTTAAGCTCCCAATCCGAAAGTTGATATTTCTCAATGTTTGGCAAGATGTACTACACCAGCCATCTCACAAGCGTAGAGAAACACGTTTCATCGAAATGTTTCGTTTAGAGAGGAGGTCGTTATGCGGAAACTTTTTCGCACTTTGGTAATGTCAGCATCGGTTTCCGTGTTGGCTTTAACCGCTGTATTCTCGTCTGCTTATGCAGCCGATGATAAAAAAGCAGACGCTGCAAAAGCGGAAGCAAAACCAGCAGAAGCAAAAAAAGAAATGACAGGTAAAGACTTGGCATTTGATCGTGGGTTGGGCAACTGCTTGGCGTGTCACATGATTGCTGGCGGTGAATTGCCCGGCAATATTGGTCCACCATTAATTGGAATGGCAGCGCGTTTCCCAGATAAAGAAAAACTCAAAGCCCAAATCTATGATGCACGGGTCGCGAATCCTAATACCATCATGATTCCGTTTGGCCCGATGGGGATTCTGAATGACGAGCAACTGGATAAAGTTGTCGAATTCATTTCAGGTCTGTAATACCTAGATTTGCTGAATTTTGGAGAGAGGAAACTTATGAAACGTAGAACATTTTTGCAAGGCACACTCGCAGCCAGTGCGGCTGGTCTTGCGGTCAGCGCTGGCTTGCTGACCCCACGCATGGTTATGGCAGAAGGCGGCGGTGCATTTGACGCCAAAACCATGGAAGATGCCCTGAAAACCATGGCATTGACACCGGAAGATTCCGCTGACATCAAAATCAAAGCCCCTGAAATCGCTGAAAACGGCGCGGTTGTCCCTGTTACTGTCACCTCCGGCGTGGCTGGTACAACGGAAATCAGCATCCTTGTTGATGGCAACCCTACCCCACTGGCAGCTACCTTCATCCTCGGTGAAGGCACACAACCCGAAGCGTCTACCCGTATCAAAATGGGTAAGACCGCTAACGTTGTCGCGATTGCCAAAGCCGGTGACAAATCGTACACCGCTAAGCAAGAAGTTAAAGTCACCATCGGCGGCTGCGGCGGCTAATTCAGAGGAGCACACACATGTCTAGTATTAAACTTAAAGCTGCTGTGAAAGACGGCACTGTCGAAGTCAAAGCACTGATGACACACCCGATGGAAACTGGGCAGCGTAAAGACAAGAAAACCGGCGAACTCGTTCCGGCGCATTTCATTCAGGATATCGTGGTCACAGCGGGTGACAAAACCATCCTGACCGCTAAATGGGGTGGCTCTGTCTCCAAGAACCCTTACCTCGCGTTTAACTACGCAGGTAAGGCAGGCGACAAAGTGAAACTCGCTTGGACTGACAACAAAGGCGAGAAAGACTCTGCCGAAGCTGACGTTGCTTAACTGGAGGTTTTCATGAAAAAAGTATTGACAGCAGCAGTTGCGATGTCTTTGTCATTCGCAGCAATCAACGCCGTACACGCAGACCCTGCCGAAGATTTGACTGCATTCCAAGACCATTTCAAGACAGCATTCAAAGACATACCATTTGAAGATTTTAAAGACGGTGCTTATGCCTTGGATGCCAACTTGAAAGCCCAATGGGAAGAAATGGAATCGTCATTCCCTCCTTACGAACCCGACATTGATGCGGGAAAAACCATCTGGGAAACACCTTTTAAAAATGGCAAAACCTATGCGGATTGCATGGGTGACATCAAATCCATCCGCACCAAATACCCTTACTACGATGCTGAGAAAGACACTATCGTCACGGCTGAAGGCGCATTAAACGCCTGTAAGACAGAAGGTGACGGCGAAGGCTTCGTTGACAAGGAAGGCAAGCCATTGCTGAATAAAGGTAAAATCGCACAGTTGATGGCTTACATTGCGATGGAAAATCGTGGTGAAAAAATCAACGTTGCTACTCCGGAAGGCAAAGCCGTTGATTGGTACGAAAAAGGCAAAAACTTCTACTACGCCAAACGTGGTCAGTTGAATATGTCTTGTGCAGATTGCCACACCAATAATGCAGGTAAAATGATCCGTGCGGATTTGCTTAGCCCTGCGGTTGGTCATGTCACCCACTGGCCGACTTACCGGTCTGCGGATGGTGAAATCACCACCCTGCATAACCGTTTCATGGGTTGCAACACCATGGTACGTGCTGCCAATTTCAAGGCTCAAAGTGATGAATATAAAGCATTGGAATATTTCCTGACTTATATGTCTAATGGCTTGGAATGGAACGGCCCCGGCTCACGTAAGTAAGCACACCTTACGTTCGATCTGACAATCGACTTGAACCCGGCTTAACGCTGGGTTTTTTATGCACTTGAATAAAAAAAACGGAATATTTTTAGCGCTGCTAACATCATTACCTCTGAATGTTGAGAGTGGCTTGCTCTCAGCGCTATTACGCTCACAAAACATCTCTGGAGAGAGGAACTTATGAAACGCAGAACATTTTTGCAAGGCACACTAGCAGCCAGTGCGGCTGGCCTTGCGGTCAGCGCTGGCTTGCTGACCCCACGCATGGTCATGGCAGAAGGCGGCGGTGCATTTGACGCCAAAACCATGGAAGAAGCCCTGAAAACCATGGCATTGACCCCGGAAGATTCCGCTGACATCAAAATCAAAGCCCCTGAAATCGCTGAAAACGGGGCAGTTGTCCCTGTCACTGTTACTTCTGGCGTCGCTGGTACAACAGAAATCAGCATTCTGGTAGATGGCAACCCTACCCCTCTGGCAGCTACCTTCATCCTCGGTGAAGGCACACAACCCGAAGCGTCTACCCGTATCAAAATGGGTAAGACCGCTAACGTGGTTGCGATTGCTAAAGCCGGTGACAAATCGTACACCGCCAAGCAAGAAGTTAAAGTCACTATCGGCGGCTGCGGCGGCTAATTCAGAGGAGCATTGATCATGTCTAGTATTAAACTTAAAGCCGCTGCCAAAGGCGATGTTGTTGAAGTCAAAGCACTCATGACACACCCGATGGAAACCGGGCAGCGCAAAGACAAGAAAACCGGCGAACTGGTTCCGGCGCATTTCATTCAGGACATCGTGGTCACGGCGGGTGACAAAACTATCCTGACCGCCAAGTGGGGTGGCTCTGTCTCCAAGAACCCTTACCTCGCGTTCAACTACGCGGGCAAAGCGGGTGACAAAGTGAAACTCGCGTGGACTGACAACAAAGGCGAGAAAGACTCTGCCGAAGCTGACGTAGCGTAATCTACGCTGCCCGTAGAGACGCAAAACCTTGCGTCTCTACCACAAAAACCATAACAACTGACCACTGCCCCACACACGCCCACATTCTGTCACGCTTTACCGGAGGACTCATGCGCGTTATCGCTGCATTCTTCACCCTTCTCTGTTTAACCATGGGGTCGAATGCCCGTGCTGACGACAAATTCCCTCCCGTCGTGATGGAGCTGATCAAGGTTTCCGAACACGTTTACTATGTGCAAGGCGCACCCGGTGCAGCCACCCAAAACCACGGTTTCATTTCCAACGCTGCGGTGATTGTCACTGACGAAGGCGTAATTTTATTCGACACCCTTGGCACACCAGCCTTGGCGCAATTATTCCTGCAAAAGCTCAAAAAAGTGACTGACAAGCCGGTGAAAAAGGTGATTGTGAGCCATTACCACGCCGACCATATTTACGGCTTACAAGTATTCAAAGACTTAGGCGCGGAAATCATCGCCCCTGCCGGTGCTGAGGAATACCTCAATTCTGAAAACGCCGAAACCTTGCTGGCTTCGCGTCGCGCAGAGCTTGCCCCGTGGGTCAATGCCGACACCCGCTTGGTGAAACCCGACCGTTACGTCGATGGCAATGAAGAAATCACCCTCGGCGGTGTCACCCTCAAACTCATTTTTAATGGCAAAGCGCATTCTGATGGCGACCAAAGCGTGCTGGTCGAGCCGGATGGCGTGTTGCTGATTGGCGATCTGATTTTTGAAGGCCGCGTGCCTTTCGTTGGTGATGCTAATACCAAAATCTGGCTGGAACGCTTAAAAGACATGGCGCAAGGCAAGCTCACTGCGATGGTTCCCGGTCACGGCCCGATGTCCAAAAAACCGCAGGAAGTGATTAAAACCACGGTGCAATACATCGAATTCCTGCGCAAAACCATGGGCAAAGCCGTCGAAGACATGACCCCGTTTGACGAAGCTTATGCCGCCACCGACTGGGGCGATTTCATCCACCTGCCTGCATTTGAAGAAGCCAACCGCCGCAATGCTTATCAGGTCTACCTGTCGCTGGAACAGGAAGGAATGCAATAAACACAATTTGAATTAGAACAATTTTATCAACCGTAGGAGGAGACGACCCATGTTAAAACCAATCATACTGGGTTTATTGATGACTGCCAGCAGCGTTGCTGGTCTTGCAATCGCTGACGATACCAAACCGGCTGAACCGAAAGCAGAAGCCGCCGCTGCTCCGGCTGCGGATGCTAAGGAACTGTCCCGAAATAACTTCCCGAAATCAGGGGGACTGAGGGACAGCGGAGTAGTTCCATTTTGGCAGGAAGTCATCGAACTGGATGGTCATGTTATCCTTGAACGCTTGGGTATACTTGCGCCCGGTTTCAAAAACTTTACTGATGATGCGGACAGCGACCTTCAAGCCAGTGGTGGTTTCCGTTTTTGCCATGTAGTGTTTGGCGGTTTCGACCGTTTCCAACGGCACACCCCGGCAGGCACGGGTCACATGGGGGAACAGTCGGTGTTCAATCGGGTTGTATTTGGAGCAATAGGGCGGGTAGTGGGCGATGCGTATTGTCAGGTTCAGGCTGTCCGCCAATGCCTGCAAGTCTTGCTTGAACAGGTACGCAGAGGAACTGTTGCTGCCACCACCGTCACATAAGACCAACAGCTCGTCAGCTTCGGGGTAGTTGGGTTTCCCTTGCTCACGCCACCATAAGCCAAGGCTTTCGCAGGCAAACTCGGTGGTGTCGTGGCTGGTGTTCAGGTGCAGTGCCGCTTCGTTGCGGGCAAGGTCGTAGATGCCGTGGGGGATCACCTGACCATTGCCATAGCTGGGGAAGTCATGGTCATTGACCTCCGTGGGTTCGACGGCATCCGTTACCCCTTCACGGTAAAAGTTGCCCAGCAGTTCCTTCTTTTTGGTGTCAATGCTGATCACGGGTTTGCCTGCTTGCAGGTAGGTTTGTTTGAGTTGGGCAATCTTTTCAAACTGGGCATTACGGTCAGCGTGTTGCCCCATGGTGCGTTTCTTCTGGGGCTTGCGGCGGCGGTAGCCGTGCTCCCGTAATAGGCGCGACACCACGTTTTTCCCAGCCGATGTCCCCAATGCCTGCATCCGCCGGGCAATCTGCCGACGTGACAGGTTCGTCCATTTCACCGCCTCCCGCATGGGGTCGCCTGCCGTATGATCCTTTAAAACTTGGCGAAAATGCTCATCCAATTGCAGGTGCGTAGCGTTCAGCCGTTTGCGCCCGCCCCTTTTTTTCGCTGCCTTACGGTGGGCAAGCCATCTTCCGATTCCAACTCCGTCAACCCGTGGCGGATGGTTTTGGGGTCACAGTCCAATAACCGGGAAATGTAGTCCTGCCCCCCGTGCCCAAGCCGGACGGCTTCCACGGCGGCGTAGCGGCGGCGGTCACGCTCATTGAGCGATTGGTAGAACCGCTGCATTTGTTTTTCTATGGCTGATGGGTAAACATCCATTGGCTCATCCTCGGTGTTGATTGGCATTACAAGGGGCTATCTTCCCCCTTTCGCTGTTAGCAGAAAAGAGGGAAGTTATTTCGGGACAGTTCCTAAGCCCGCCGAAGCCAAGTTCGACCCCGGTGTGCCTGCGCCCAAAGTCGCTGACGACTATTACGCCGGTGCTGAAAAAGTGGTAGTTCACGTCACAATGGAGGGTGACGAAAAGAAATACCTTGGTGTACTGGGCAATGTCAGCAATTACATCAAAGCACTGGATCAAACCGGCAAGAAAACCGACGCAATCATCGTCATGAACGGCGACGGCCTAGGTTTGCTGACCACCGCCAAGCAGGTGGAAATGAACGCTGACGCCAAATTGCCAGCAAAAATCGCCGAGCTAAAGGAAAAAGGCGTGAAATTCCAAGTGTGCTACAACACCCTGACTGGGCGCAAAATCAAGTTTGAGGACTTGTACGATGCCAAAGCAGAAGACGTGATTCCCTCCGGTGTGGCAGAAGCTGGTCGTTTGCAGTCGCAAGGCTACCAATTGCTGAAACCGTAATCGCAGAACAAGAATGGTGCTGAGTAAACTCAGCACCATTCTGACCTATCAAGCTAGGAATTAACCCTCATGGTCAATTGGATTATCTCTTGCTGCAAAGATTTGTGGTTTCGTGACCGCAACGAAGTCAGCCCTTACATTAACGACACCGCTGTGCGCATCCGCGCCGGGCTGTTACTCGCGATTCCCATCTACATGGCATTCACGCTGTTTGATGCCATCTTTGGTTCGGATTGGGTCATCACCGGCGAGGTCATTACCGACACGCTCGAAACCGATTTTGATGGGCGCATTATTTACAGCGTCGAAGCCGTCAAACGCACGTTTGATTACAGCACGCAAACATGGGTGTTGTTTTACGCGCTATTTGAAATGATTTCCGGCATGTTTGTAAGCACTTCGCGGCTTTCCCCCACCATTTTGCTCAGCAGCTTTCTGGCGAAAAATTTGCGCCCGGTGTGGAAACCGTTATTGCCCAAACGTTTTGCTTGGTCGATTGGTGCCAGTTTTATTATCACTTGCCTGATTTTCTTTAACCCCGAAATCTTCGCGGGCTGGGTGAATGCCATAGCAGGTAGCGAACAGTTGCCAGAAACGTACAACTACATGCCTTCATGGATTCCGCTGGTTATGGTGTGGGTCTGTTTTGGATTTATGTGGATGGAAACTGTATTGGGTTTCTGCGCGGGTTGCAAAGTGCACGCCTTGTTAGTCTGGATGGGCGTGCTGAAAGAAGAGTGCGAGGCTTGCAACAATTTGGATTGGGGTGATGCTGCCAGCAAACGCTGAGCAGCTTCCCTATAAGACAGCCTGTGTGGCGAGTTAAATAGCGATGTAACGCCAACCGTCACGCATGTGTTTCACCACAAACTCCACCGCCGATGGTGCAACTTCCGTATCCTCCACCAATGCCACTAATTCCCCACGTTGGTGGTAGGAATATAACGTATTGCTGCACGCCACAAAGCGCAAATGGGGATATTTTTCGCTCATCTGCAAAATTCGTCCTTCGTGCTGAGTTTCGCCCAAACGTAATAAATCAATGCCCTCTGCACTGGTTACAACATAAACACTGCCATCTTTATGCTCGACCTGCTCCGCCAGTGTTTCGGCTTTCACCAGAGCCTTTTCTAGCTTAGCTGGCTCATGTGAATCGACGAACACAATAAAACGGTCGTCGTGTGCCGCTGCATTTTCCAACGTCAACCCTTCGGGCTGCCACAATTTCGGCACGTAGTGGCTACTGCCTGCGCCAGCAAGAAAGGTAAGCCCAAACACCAAAGCAACCGTTGCAGCTTGTTGCCATACTGGTGGGCGACGCACGGGCTGGCGCAAAACTGGTAAGGGGTAAGCCGATTTCACCAGATGTTTGATGCGCTGGATTTCGCACAATTCTTTTTGCAGCCCAAGGTCAGTTTCCACCTGAGCCAACACTTCGCGGGTTTGTTCAGCACCCAATTGCCCGTCTGCGAGGGCGTGCAGGCGGTCGTGGATGGTTAGCTGATCGGGATTCATTTCACTCTCCGTAAATAGTGAACGTTGTCAGTTTGGCGTATCCCTTGCAGGCGTTTTTTCATGGTTTCGCGGGCACGGCTGAGGCGGCTCATCACCGTTCCCACCGGAATATCGAGAATCGACGCGACTTGTTCGTAGCTGCACCCTTCTAAATCCACCAAGGTCATGACTTGGCATTGACTAACGGGCAGCGATTCCACCGCAAGGCGCACTTGCGTTGCCAGTTGATCATCGGCGAAGTGTTTTTCGGGGCAATCCGTACAGGTTAACTCCATATCGTCGATGTCCAGCGTCGGCTTTTGGGTGCGCAAATGCTCCATCCAGCAGTTGTGGAGGATTTTGTACAGCCACGCGCCTAAACGCGCTTCATCTTTGAGCTGCTCTTGTTTTTCCAAGGCTTTTGCAAGGGTGTCTTGCACCAGATCGTCGGCTAACGCGCTATCGCCACACCATGCCACTGCCATGCGATGCAGCTTAGCGCGGTGTTCCGACAACTGCTGGTCAAGGCGGTTAAAACGAAAATACTGACTAAACATGTGATTTATTAAAGTCTCTTAGCGGTTCTATTGCACATGACGCAAAATATATGCGAAATATTCCAAAAAAGATGGAATATTTTCGCCTGCACCCCGTCACTACCCCTGTAGCTAGAATAACTTCAGCCCGTTTGAGGAGAGAAAACGTGAGTCTAACCCGTCGTGAATTTATGCAAATGTTGGCGGCTGCCAGCGTTGCCGGTTTCAGCCTGAATAACGCGTTTGCGGCAGATGCCAGCAAAGAAGGCGACAAAACATCTGTCAAAGCCCCCAGCAACCCGTATGAACTGCCCGCCTTCGGTAATGTATCCCTGATGCATTACACCGACTGCCACGCACAATTATTGCCGATTTACTTCCGTGAGCCGAACGTCAACTTGGGTATCGGCAGCATGAAAGGTGCAGTGCCACACTTAGTCGGCGAACACTTCCTGAAAAAGTACGGTATCGAAGCCGGTACGATGGATGCGCACGCATTCACCTACCTTGATTACGTTGAAGCCGCAAAAAAATACGGTAAGGTCGGTGGTTTTGCACACTTAAAAACCTTGGTTGACCAAGTACGTGCCCAACGCCCCGGTTCATTGCTGCTGGACGGCGGCGATACATGGCAAGGTTCGTGGACATCCTTAAAAACCAATGCGCAAGACATGGTGGACGCGCAGCTTGCTCTCGGCGTAGATGTGATGACCCCGCACTGGGAAATGACCTTCGGCGCGGATCGTGTGAAAGAAATCGTCGAGAAAGATTTCGCGGGCAAAATTGATTTCGTCGCACAAAATATCTTCAGCAACGACTTTGACGAGCGTGTATTTGAACCGTTCGTGATCAAAGAAATCAACGGCGTACCCGTGGCGATTATTGGTCAGGCATTTCCGTATGTGCCCGTTGCCAACCCCAAACACATGGTCGCTGACTGGAGCTTCGGCATCCGTGACGACGATATGCAGCAAGCGGTTGACGATGCGCGTAGCAAAGGCGCGAAAGTCGTCATTATGCTGTCGCACAACGGCATGGACGTTGACTTGAAAATGGCCAGCAAAGTCACCGGCATTGACGCCATCATGGGCGGTCATACCCACGATGGCGTATTCCAGCCGGTGGTGGTTGAAAATGCAGGCGGCAAAACGCTGGTCACGAATGCGGGTTCCAACGGCAAGTTCCTCGGCGTGCTCGACCTTGACGTGAAAGACGGCAAAGTGGCGGATTTCCGTTACAAATTACTGCCAGTGTTTTCCAACTTGTTGGAAGCCAACAAGGACATGCAAACCCTCATCGACAAAATCCGTGAGCCGTACAAGAAAGAATTGGCGGAAGAACTCGCGGTGTGTGACGACGTATTGTACCGCCGTGGCAATTTCAACGGCACGTTTGACCAATTGATCTGCGACGCGCTGATGCAAGGCTTGGATGCACCGATGGCATTTTCACCCGGCTTCCGCTGGGGTACGAGTGTACTGCCGGGGCAGCCCATCACGTTTGAACACGTTGCTGACCAAACCGCGATTACTTACGGCACGGTCACGCGTAACGAAATGACTGGCGAAACCATCAAAACCATCCTCGAAGACGTAGCCGATAACCTCTTCAATGAAGACCCTTACTACCAGCAAGGCGGCGACATGGTGCGCGTGGGTGGTTTGAAATTCACCTTTGATCCGACGGCGAAAATGGGCAACCGCGTCTCCGACATGGAACTTGATGGCAAACCCTTGGATGCGGCAAAAACCTACCCGGTCGCAGGCTGGGCAAGTGTCCAAGAAGAAGTTAAGCCTAACAAGCAAATCTGGGAAGTGGTCGCCGACTACCTGCGTGACAAAAAGACCATTGGCAAGATCGAGCTGAACACGCCGAAACTCAAAAATGTGGACGGCAACGAAGGTTTAGCCTAAGCCTTTATCATTCGTAGGGGCGAATCATCATTCGCCCCTAACGTGTTTACGGACACGCACCCGGTACAAACCCTTGTACTTGCGGGTCTGCACACGCTTTACAATCATTTGCATACGTTACAGGCTGACTAAATTGCCCATTCACTCTGCTTAGGGTTGCGCACACAGGCACAAACGACTCGTAGCAAATTTCAGGGCGTGGCTCACGACACGGTTGAAAAGATGCCGTATCAGCCATCCCTTCTGCCGCATCAGAACGGCTACAACCTGACAGGGCTGTTATTAACAACACCCCCCCTAACAGCAGTATTCCCAAGCTTTTCATAAAAACCTCGCATTATACTGTTTTAGACATTACGCAATCACTTGCGACATCACGCCTTAATCCGTACTCTTATCGCATTCTTTGTCTGGAGCCTGCACATGAATCTGGAACACGCCCGCTTTAATATGATCGAACAACAGATACGTCCATGGGACGTCCTTGATCAGACAGTTTTAGACACGTTTGGTTTCATCCAACGTGAGCTATTTGTACCCAAGGTTCACAAAGCACTGGCGTTTGCTGATGTAGAAATCCCACTCGGTCACGGCGAACACATGATGTTCCCCCGTGTTGAAGCCCGGATGTTACAAGCGCTAGAGATTTCCCCCGACGATACCTGCTTAGAAATTGGTACAGGTAGCGGGTTTATCACCGCCTGTCTGGCTCATCTTAGCAAACACGTTGATAGTGTCGATATTTATGAGGACTTTACCCGACAAGCGGAAGAACGCCTGTTCAACCTCAAACTGCGCAACCACACCCTACACACAGCGGATGCCTTGCGTGATTGGTCAACCGGCAAACAGTACAATGTCATTGCCGTGACAGGTTCTATGCCAACCTATCTACCTCGCTTTGAAGCGCAGCTTGCCCCCGGTGGTCGTCTTTTCGTCGTCGTCGGGCACGGTTCAGTCATGCAAGCCACGTTGATCAAGCATGAAGCGGACAGTGAATTTACGCGCACTACACTATTTGAAACGCAGCTAAAGGCACTGGTCGGAACCGACAGTGATACTGATCGCGCTTTTGTCTTCTAATCGTGCGTCACTGGACTCCTACTGAGCTTGCTGCACATCTCAACACGCAGCAGCCTTTGCATATATTGGATGTCCGGGAAGAATGGGAATACGAGATTGCCCATCTCGAACCCTCAACCCTCATCCCTTTGGGACAATTACCCAGCAAACTGTCACACTTAGATAACCATCATGAGTGGTTAGTGGTCTGCCACCATGGTATTCGTAGTGCCCATGCGTGCTATTACTTAGAACGGAATGGTTTTCAAGTCATCAACTTAACCGGCGGGATCGACCGTTGGGCTAAAGAGGTTGATCATGATATGCCACTCTACTAATTGAGATTAAGGCTATAATCCGCTTTTGGATAAACATGCTAGTATGGCACGTAGCTAACTATAATTTTGGAACCGTTTTTTTATGAAACAACAGACACTGGCATTCTTGATAGCGGCCTCCCTGACACTGATCGCCCAACAAGCACACGCAGAAAACCTGCTTCAGGTTTACCAACAAGCCAAAGGATACGATGCTCAGTTTAAGGCGCTGGAAAGTGATTACCTAGCAACGTTAGAACGCAAACCACAAGCATTAGCGGCCTTAAAACCGCAGGTCGGCGTTTCAGGCTCCATCACCCATAGTCGTCAGCGTACAACGCATGATGCTTCTCTGCTCGACCCTAATGACGTTAATAGCGGCAACAACACTAATTACGCTGTCAATGTCAGTAAATCCTTGTATAACAAAGCCCTAAATGCCCAAGTCGATCTCGCCGACTCCACTATCGCCCAAGCCAGCGCGGGTTTAGACGCACAGCGCGAGGCATTGATCCTGCGGGTGGCGGAAGCTTATTTCAACTTCCTACTCGCCCAAGACAATCTGGAATTTGCCCGTACTGAAAAAGACGCGATTGGTCGCCAATTAGAGCAGACCAGAGCGTATTTTGATGCGGGTCGCTCCGCCATTACCGACGTCAAGGAGGCAGAATCACGCTATGACCTTGCGGTTGCTCAAGAAATCAATGCAGTTAACCAATTGGATTTAAGCCGTGAACAATTGCGCGTACTCACCGGTGGTTTTTACCAAACCCTAAATGCTCCGGCGGCTAATCTACCATTGACCGTTCCAGAACCAGCCGATATTGAGCAATGGGTCAAAACAGCCAAAGTGAATAACAAACAACTGATTGCCAGCCAACATGCCATTCAGTCAGCACAAACCGCTATTGACCTCCAGCGTGCTGCCAAAAAACCGGTAGTGGATCTAGTCGCCAAACAAACAGGCAGTGATGCCCAAAGCAGTGCCCCCCTGGATCCACAAAACTACGGTGCAAGTGTCGGTGTGCAAGTCAGTATGCCCCTGTATACCGGCGGTAGCACCGATTCCAAAATCCGCGAAGCCCAACACAACTTCCGCCAAGCACAACAGCAATACGACTTTCAAAACCGCACCACAGAACAGCAAGCACGTAATGCATTCCTGACGGTGCAGTCCAGTATTAGCCAAGTCAAAGCCAACCAACGCGCCCTTGCTTCGGCGGAAACAGCAGCGGAGGCCACCCAGGCGGGCTTTGAAGTCGGCACACGTACAGCGGTGGATGTGCTGACTTCCTTGCGCAACGTCTTCAGTGCACGGCGTGACTACGCCCAAACCCGCTACACCTATTTGCTAAATACGCTGAAATTGCGTCAAGCAGCAGGTATTTTGACCGATCAAGATATTGCCAATATGAACACATTCATGACCTCAACCCCCAAGCAATTAGCAGCCGCGTTACAGCAAAGTGCTCCACCCGCTGATATTGAGGACAATGGCAGTTTTGAGCAATACAGCACGACTGATGTGAAGCAAGAAAAGCCAGCAGCACCGATCAAAACCAAGCCAACACCCGCCAAACCAGCACAGCAGCAATACTTCACCATCCCGCAAGATGTTGGCAAAAAATAAGCCTCAACGCCGGTAAGCGTATTTCCAGCGACACCCGGATGCTGCTTCCAATGCACTCAGCAAAGCAGCATCCGGTACTGCTTCCGCCTCATGAATATTGCCAATAATCACCCACTCGCGCACCTGCACCAGTGGCTTACGAATCAATTGAAAATCCACCATTGCTGCACTGCAAGGTAATTGTATGTAACAAAATGGCTTGTTTTCCTGCGGCACTAATTCAATATCCGGCGAACATCCCAAAAAACACACCAACGACAAAAACCCTTCACCCACCGCAAAATGCCCTGCCCCCAAACTCTCACCTAGCAAACCCAACGTTTGTAAACACGACTCTAGCGGGGCAATGGCTGGCGCATCAGCCGTAGCGACAGGGAACAACACCAACTGATGCGTAGAATACTGCATTTATTTACCTCAAAATCCTGTAAAACAGTGTGGGTAAACGGCTTGACACCTACCCACAGATACGAAACTTATGTATCATCGCCTGCTTATATTCCCCTGACCACCCCTTTTTAAGGCGCATTGGATATGATGGATCACCCGCTCATCCTGCTCTTGCTTCTGCCTGCGGTAGGTGCGTTTATCTTGGCATTATTACCCAGTGGGCGACCGGGCTTAATCCGCAACACCGCTATTGGGGTGGCAGCCGTTACGCTGGCCTATGCCGTAAGCCTCACCCAACAAATCGACTTTAGCAACCCCGCGATTCAATTGGCGACCAGTATGGTCTGGAATCCTAAACTGGGCACGTCGTTTTCCTTAGGCGTGGATGGGTTAGCGTTCCCGATGGTGTTGCTCACCACCGTGCTGGTGCTGATGGCATTGCTGGCTTCGCACATGATCACGCATCACGTCAAAGGCTATTACCTGCTAATGCTCTTGCTGGAAGCCGCCACCATGGGTGTATTCATGGCGCAAGATTGGGGCTTATTCTACGTCTTTTGGGAACTGGTGCTGATTCCGTTGTTTTTCCTGATTGATCGTTGGGGCGGCAAAAATCGGCAAACGGCGGCATTGAATTTCGTGTTGTATACCATGGGTGGCTCAATTTTCATGCTGCTGGCGCTGTTGGTGCTGTTTGATGCGACTCCTGCACACTCTTTCACCTTTGCGGCCATAGCAGAAGGTGCACGGCAACTGAGTACAACAGAACAAATCCTGATTTTCAGCGGCTTACTGATTGGTTTTGGGGTAAAAATGCCCTTGTTTCCACTGCATGGCTGGCTACCGTTGGCGCACGTCGAAGCGCCTAGCCCCGTGAGTATTTTGCTCTCCGGCATCCTGTTGAAAATGGGGTCGTATGGCTTATTACGCGCCATTGATATTTTACCCGCCGCCGCGCAAGCGATGCAGGGCTTATTGTTTACTTTGGGTGTGATTGGCTTGTTGTACGGCGGCTTATTGGCGTGGCGGCAAAGCGATATGAAAAAGATGATCGCGTACTCCTCCGTCAGTCACATGGGCGTGGTGCTGATTGGGATTTCCACCCTGAACGTGATCGGCATGACCGGCGCGGTATACCAAATGGTGGCGCATGGGCTGGTGGCGGGTGCAACGTTCATGCTGATCGGCTTGTTGTATGAACGTACCCATACCCGCGACATCAACGATTACGGCTCGCTGATTAGGGTTACGCCACGTTTCGCTTTCCTGATTATTTTGGCGTTCGTCGGTGGCGTAGGCTTGCCGAGTACCGCAGGTTTTGTGGCGGAATTGCACGTTTTGATCGGCGGCTTTGAGGCGTGGGGATGGAGCATTGTCTTGCTGTCGCTGGGTGTGTTGATCACCGCCACTTACAGCATTCGCACCGTCAAACAGCTTTACACCGGCCCGATGCGGCTGGATATGCAGCAAGTCGAAGACATGCGCCCACTGGAAATGGTTGCGGCGGGTAGCCTGATTATTGGTACGTTGCTGTTAGGTTTTTATCCAGCGCCTTTGCTGACGATGATGGATACCTCGGTGCAACAACTCATTAGCCATTTTGTGCTGCCCATCGTAGCACCCATATCGGGGGGAGCGATGCCGTGAGTGGGGGTATTTTCCAGCACTTACTGGAACATCTGGAACACGTCTTACCCGGTCAAGCACCCCTGCGGGATTTCGTGCACCACAATACCTTGCACGGTTTTCAACACCTCCCTTTCCCAGCAGCGCTCAAAGCGGCACATGACATTACCGGCGCTTACGGCTATTTACCCAGCGAAAAATTCCGCGAGTATTTTCAGCAGGGTCGCATTGCCGCTGATGATCTGGACGCGGTATTGCAAGCCGATTCCAGCCTGAATAGCGCAGAAACTGTATTCAATCGCGCCGCTAACGGTGCAGCGGTTACACGCGGCGATATTTACCGCACTGCCCTGATTCACCCCATTAAACCCATCAGCCCCAGCGAATTTGTGTGGCAAGTGGAAGAAAACCGGGTGCTGGAACGTGACGGCGAATTGTGGTCAGCGTGCCTGAGTGCGTTGCAACTGGATCATCATCTGCTACATTCCGAAGACTTACTCAACTTTTCCCCCGAACGTGCCGCCCGTTTGTTTGCCGCCGAACTCGATGCGCAAGGCACGAGCATTCACGAGCGCGTCGCCCAAGACGCACAGCAGCAATTACTCACTCTCACCCGGCAAGTTGGTGAAACGCTGACCTTACGCGACTTATTGCAAGCGGTGACGGGGGAAGACATCCTCCACGACATCCGCCCCTTATTCCTCCGGCAAGTCGCCTCTTGGCTGGATCAAGGCATGGCGGCTTGGCACAACGGCACGGCGGGCAGCAGCTTTTTCACCGCATGGCGCAATACCAGTGCAGACGACCTCACCAGCACACTGGAAGGGCTAACCGATTGGAGCGAACACCTCAATTCCCTCCCCGATACGGCTGAAGCCGCCATCATTGCCGAATTGCAACGCATCGGTATTCCCAAAGAACACTGGGAAAGCTATCTGGAACGCCTTGCCTTGGAATTGCCAGGTTGGTCGGGCATGTTCCTGTGGCGCGATCAACACCCCGGTTACGCGGGCATCACCACGCCACACGTCCACATGCTCGACTATTTGGCGGTGCGTTTGAGCATGGAACACCTGTTTGCGCGGCGCTTGTGCCGTCAAATTTGGTGGATGGAAGCCAGCCTTAGCGATATTCGCGGGCGATTTCGGCGACATCCCACCGAATTTTGGGTGCGTTACTACACCTTTAACCACCGCCTGCCCGAATATTTGCTCACCCCGGCACAACAATTGATTCGTCACAGCCGCCCGCGTATCAACGAAGAAGCGCAGTGGCAACAACTGGCGCACCAAATCTGGACATGGGCGCACAGCCCCGCGAATGCCACCCTGCAAGGTTGGAACGCTTACGCGCACGGCTGGCGCTTATTCCGCTTGGCGCAACATCTGGCGTTGGATGCGGCAACGCTACACCAACTGAGCCACACGCAACTGGAAACTATTTTCACCTGTCTGGACGCGCTGGATGCCGAACACAGCGGTTTTCTGTGGCTGCAAGCCTACGAACGCCATTACCGCGAGCAAATCTTCAACGCCATCCTTAATAACCACGGGCGCGGCACTTGGCAACAACGCCACCAACGCCCGCAAGCGCAACTGGTGTTTTGCATGGATGAGCGCGAAGAAGGCATTCGCCGCCATCTGGAAGAACTCAACCCGCACATCGAAACGCTGGGCGCGGCGGCATTTTTCAACCTACCCATGAACTGGCAAGGGCTGGACGACAAAACCGTCACCAAACTCTGCCCTGTACCCGTTACCCCGGTGCATTTGGTGCGCGAAGTGCCAGCGGATGCAGCAGCAGAACTGCAACGCCAACATGCGCTACGGGTCGGGTGGCGTAAACGGCTGTTTGCGCATTTGCAACACGTTACCCGGCATAACTTACTGCTCGGCACCGTGAGCCAAATGGCACTCGCGCCCGCCTCGTTGGGTGTCATGCTAGGCAAATCCTACCTGCCGCTGGGGTTTGGGCAATGGGTAAAAAGCTTGCGCCGCAAAGCCGATCTGCCGATTCCAACCAAGCTGGAATTCAGCGCTTTGCAGCCGGAGCTGACCCGTTCCAGCCAACAAAACCAGATGGGCTTCACCGACGCGGAACAAACCGAAAAAGTCGGCGGGTTCTTGCGCATGATCGGGCTAACCGATGGCTTCGCGCCGCTGGTGGTGATTATGGGACACGGCTCTACCAGCCAAAACAACCCCCATGCGGCGGCGTATGAATGCGGCGCGTGCAGTGGTCGCCACAGCGGGCCGAATGCGCGGGTGTTTGCGGCAATGGCGAATCGCGCTGAAATTCGCACATTGTTGGCAGCGCAAGGCATTCACATCCCCGCCGATACTTGGTTTGTGGGCGCGGAACACGATACCTGCGACGAACACATTCCTTGGTTTGATACCGACAAAGTGCCTGCGGCGTTGCAGGATGCGTTGCATACCTTGCAAGCCAGTTTGACCGAAGCGGCGCGGCATTCGGCGCACGAACGTTGCCGCAAATTGGCCTCTGCCCCGCGCAAACCAACACTGGCACAAGCAGCAGCACACATTGCCAGCCGTGCCGTGGATTACAGCCAAGCCCGCCCGGAATTGGGTCATGCCACCAATGCTTGCGCCTTGATCGGGCGACGCGCCGTCACACGCGGCAGTTTTCTGGATCGGCGCTGTTTCCTGATTTCGTATGACTGCACCCGCGACCCTGATGGCAAGATTCTGGAAAATATTTTGCTGAATGCCGGGCCGGTCGGCGCGGGCATTAACCTCGAATACTATTTTTCCACCGTGAATAACGACCGCTACGGGGCGGGCACGAAAGTGACGCACAACCTCACTGGGATGTTTGGGGTCATGGAAGGCGTATTCAGCGATTTGCGTACCGGTTTGCCACAGCAGATGATTGAAATCCACGAGGCGATGCGCTTGCTGGTAATCGTGGAAGCGAAAGCCGCGCTGGTTGGTGAGATTTACGCACGGCAAGCGCCCTTGCAGGAATTGATTGGTGGCGGGTGGCTGATGGTGGCGGTGAAAGACCCGGATTCTGCAAGGATTGATTGGTTTGTGCCGGGAACGGGGTTTGTGCGTTGGGAGGGAGAATTGCATGAGTTGCCGATGGTTGAACGCTCGGCACAGTGGTATTCGGGGGATTATGGGCATTTGTCACCGGCGTTGGTGACGGCTAACGCCGTTTCCCCGGAGGTCGCTCATGCCTAACAGCTTACTTCTGCTCATCCCCGGTCTCCCCTTCCTCGCCGCCCTGTGGATTGTCCTCGGCTTTATCTTCGGCTGGAATCGCGGTGAAAAAGGCGAACGCGAAACCGCGCTGGTCGCCGTCACCGCCAACACCCTCAGCTTGCTGGCCATGGTGGCACTGGCGATTTACGATTTTACCCACGGCGCACCCGGTCATGTGATGTTGTTTCCTTGGCTGCAAAGCGGCGATTACCAAGCCTCGGTCAGCTTGATGCTGGATACGCTCAGCTTAAGCTTTGGGGTGGTGATGGCGACGATTACGCTGGTGGTCACGCGCTTTTCGGTCAACTATTTGCACCGCGAACCCGGTTTTCAGCGCTTTTTCATTGTGATGTCGCTGTTTTCCTGCGCCATGTTGCTGATTGTGCTGTCGGGCAGTGCCTTGCTGGGCTTTATCGGCTGGGAAATGGCGGGAATCAGTTCCTATATGCTGATTGCATACGCTTGGCAGCGCGAAACGGCGGCGGAAGGCGCTACCCGTGCGTTTGTCACCAACCGTTTCGGCGATACCGGTTATTTGTTCGGCATGTTCATTGGCTTTAGCTGGCTAGGCAATGTTGAGTGGAATGTGTTGTTTGGCGAAAAACCCGATATGTCCGGCATGGTAGTGGGCTTGATGACCATGGGTTTCATGCTGGCAGCGCTGGTAAAATCGGCACAATTTCCATTCAGTGCGTGGATTACCCGTGCGTTGGAAGGCCCCACCCCATCCAGCGCGGTATTTTACGGCTCAATCATGGTACACGCGGGGATTTACCTGCTGTTACGTCTCGAACCCTTGCTGGAAGAATCGCCCCTATTGGGCAACGTGCTGATTCTATTAGGCATACTCACGGTGCTGTACGGCTGGCTCGGTGTGCAAGTGCAAACCGACATTAAAAGCTCGCTGATCTTTTCCACCCAACAGCAAACCGGGCTAATGCTGATTGAAATCGGGTTCGGGTTTTACACCCTCGCCGCGTTTCACATGGGGCTGCACGCGATTTGGCGGGCTTACCAATTCCTGCATTCGCCCTCGTTTTTGCAACAAACCGAATGGGAACCCGCCAAACCCGCCCCCGCTTGGCTGCGCAAACGCCGTTGGCTGTATACCGCCGCCCTGCAACGTTTCTGGCTCGTACCGCTGGAAAACTGGTTGCTGGTACGCCCCACCCAAGCCCTCGCGCACGAAGTGCAAACCTTGGACAGCCGCGTGATTGACCGCCTGACCGGGACACCCTCGCACAGCAATATGCTCTCCACCTTGGCAGAAATGCAGGACTTCCAACAAGGCAAATTGCGGCTGGCAAGTGGCATCGGCACGGGTTCAGGCTTGCTGGGCAAGCTGATGCAATGGGTGGCTGAACGCTTTGAATGGCTGGAAGACCGGCTATTATTACAAAAAGGTGGCAGCAAACTGGGGCGCTATTTGCAGCAATTGGGCGAATACCTCGACTTGGTTGAAGAATTACTCACCCAACCGCGCTACCTGATTTTATTGATAGCGGCTACCCTCGCCGTTATTTTGTAGGAAACAATAACACATGACGAATCACAGTCAGTCACACGACGCACAACGTGACTATTTGCGTGAAGCCATTGCCGGTCTGAATGCGGTGCTGCCGATTCAAGCGCCGCTGCAAGATTTTGTGCATTTTAATCCGCTGGAAAATTACGAATACCTGCCATTCGCCGAGGCGCTACGCACCGCTCACGCCCACAGTGGCTCACTGGGCTATTTGCCGAATGGCGAATACCGCCGGTTTTTCCGCGAAGGGCGCATCAATCGCCACGATATTTTCAGCGTACTCGCTACCGAGCCAGATAAAGTGGCTGACCGCGACATTTACCTCACCGCGCTGGCGAATAATATTAAGCCGATCACCTTCCAGCAAATGCGTTGGCAGGTGGAAGAAAACCACGCGCTGGAACGTTTTCAAGCCGATGTTGCTTTTGAGCAGCGCGAAAAATTACTCGAAGCCGCCGGTCAAGACGAAGCCGTCGCCATCCGTGCTTTGTGGGAAACTTGCCTGCAAAAGCTGGAACTGCACTACGATTTGCCGCACCCCGAAGCCTTGCTCAACCTGCGCCTCAGCGACATTAACGGCATCTGGGATCAAATCAAGCAACAAGGGCAAATCGGCGCCAGCATCCCCGATGCAGAAAGCTTCATCCACGCTGAAAGCCGCCACCTGCTACACAATTTGCTGGATCAAGTCGGCGAAACCCTCACCCTGCGCGGCTTACTGAGCAAACTGACCGCTGTTGACGTGATGGATTCACTCCTGCCGCTGCTGGATCGCCATCTGGCAAGCTGGCTCGACCAAGGCATTGCCGCCTTCCGCTCCCGTTCCCTGAGCGAAGCCGAAGGGCAAACTGGCTTCTACCGTTATTGGCGCGAAGCCACCCTCAACGACCCCACCCTCACCCTCACCCTCGCTGGCATGGATGATTGGGACGATTACCTGCGTTCCCTGCATCACGACCCGCTGGAAACCATCCACCAAGAAATGATGCGCCTTGGCATCGACAAAGCCCATTGGGGCGGCTACTTGCGGGTATTGGCGCTGGAATTGCCGGGCTGGTCAGGCATGTTCAACTGGCGGGCGAAAAATCCCGGCTATTACGGCTTAACCACACCGGTGAGCATGGAAGATTACCTCGCGGTGCGTTTGGTGATGGAGCATATATACTGCCGTCACGTTGCCCGCGACAACTGGCAAATCGACGCCAGCACCACCGGCATTCGCGGTTATTTCCATCAGCATCAGGATGAGTTTTTTGTCCGCTACCACGCCTACAACACCACCTTGCCGGAATTCCTGCAACAACTCGCCCAGCAATTCTTAAGCAGTCAAGAAGACATCCAGCCCGCTGACTGGCATCAACTCGCACACCAAATCCTAACCTGGAACCTTGCGCCGGAAACCGTGATTCCGGTCGGCACGGATATTTACCGCAAGGCTTGGCGCTTATTCCACCTTGCCCAACACTTAGGCATGGCAGCACCGCAAGTGGCGCAATTGGAAACCCCGCGCATCACACGCCTGCTGGCGATTCTGGAAGAACTCGACGACCCCAACACCAGTGGCTACTTATGGCTGCGAGCGTATGAACACCATTATCAGGAAGAAATTTTCAGCGCACTGCTGAACAAACACGCGGAAGAACCCCCGCCCAACCTCTCTTCCCCGCCCAATGTGCAACTGATTTTCTGCATGGATGACCGCGAAGAAAGCGTGCGCCGCCATCTGGAAGAACTCGCCCCCGACCTCGAAACCTTCGGTGCTGCGGGCGTATTCGGCTTACCCAATAACTGGCGCGGGCTGGATGCACCCCGCCCGTTAAAATTGGCACAACCCGTGGTCACAGCGGTTCACGAACTCCGCGAAGTTCCCGCCACGAATGCCCAACGGCGCTTACCCGCCCACCAACGCCGCCAACGCTGGCTCAATTGGTTGCACAAGCTGAAAAATCACCGGATGCGCCACAGCGTCATCGGTACGGCCTTGGCATTACCGTTACTCGCACCCTTTGCCTTGCTGGAAATGGTGGGGCGTAGCGTCATGCCCGCCAGCTACCAACGTTTCATCAGCAAGGTACAACGTCAAAGCAGTGTGCCACTCAAAACCCGCGTGGCTTACACTGCGCAAGACGTATTGGAATGCCCCAGCAAAGACCACAACCAACAAGGCTTCAGCGCGGCGGAAAAAGTCACCAGAGTCGCGACTTTCCTCAAGCTCACCGGCTTTACCAGCGGCTTTGCGTCCTTGGTGGTGCTCATGGCACACCGTTCGCGCCATTTGAATAACCCGCACATTCTCGGCTACGGTTGCGGCGCGTGCAGCGGGCGCTTCGGCGGTCCGAATGCGCGTGCCTTTACCAGCATGTGTAATGAACCGGAAGTGCGGGCGCAATTGGTCGCGCAACACGGTATTCACATCCCTGACGGCTGCTGGTTCATCGCCAGTGAACACGACACCACCAGCGATGCCATCGACTGGTTTGACACCGATTTGATTCCTGCCAGCCATCGCGGTGTGTTTGCGCACGTGCAGCAAGCCACCGAGCAAGCGGTGCGCTTATCCGCGCAGGAACGTTGCCGCAAATTTGCCTCTGCCAGCCCGCATCTGACCCCGCGTCAAGCCAAGCGGCATGTGGAAGGTCGCGCCGCATCCCCCGATCAGGTACGGGCGGAATTAGGGCATCAAGGCTGTGCGGTCGCCTTCATTGGGCGGCGGGAATTGAGCAAAGGGATTTTCTGGGATCGACGCGCCTTCCTGATTTCGTATGACCCACACAATGACCCCGATGGCAAAATGTTAGAAGCGCAATTACAAGGCAATGGCGTGGTCGGGGTCGGGATTCAGATGGACTACTACTTTTCGCGGATGCAAAACGGCTACTTCGGTTCCGGCAGCAAAGCCACTCACAACCTTACTGGCTTGTTTGGGGTCATGGAAGGCGGCGCGAGCGATTTACGCACCGGACTGGCACAACAGATGGTGGAATTGCACGAGCCGATGCGCTTACTGGCAATTGCCGAAGCGGAGATTGATACCTTGGTGGCGATTTACCAGCGTCATGATTATTTGCGGCGCTTGCTGGACAATGGCTGGGTGTTGCTGGCAGCAAAACCGCCGGAGCGTAACGAAATCCATGTATTCCAACCGGGCAAAGGCTTTGTGCAATGGCAGGGCGAAATTCATCAATTGCCAAGGGTACAGCATTCACAAGAATGGTACGCGGGGCAGCGGGGGTATTTGCCGCCCGCTGCGGTGCGCAATACAGCGGAGGTGACACATGGCTAATGGCTGGTTATTACTGATTCCCGGTTTGCCTTTATTAGCCGCTGTGTTGGTGGCGCTGAATCGGGTATTGCGTTGGAATCGCTGCGAAGCGAGCGAACGCCTCAGTTCACAGTTGGTGCTGGGGGCGGGCTTGCTGAGTCTGGTCTTGGTGTTGTGGGCGGATGTGCAGTATTTATTGCACGGTAGCCAGCACGTCATGGTATTGCCTTGGTTACACAGCGGTGTCTACAACGCCAGCATCAGCTTCATGCTGGATGGTTTGAGCTTGAGCATGTCGACCTTGGTGGCAGTGATTACGCTGTTGGTGACACGCTTTTCGGTGAATTATTTGCACCGTGATTGCGGGTTTCAGCGCTTTTTTATGGTGCTGGCACTGTTCACCGCCGCGATGCAATTGATTGCCCTGTCGGGCAGCGCGGTGCTGGCGTTTGTGGGCTGGGAATTGGCGGGTGCGAGTTCTTACCTGTTGATTGCGTATAACTGGCAAAGCAAAACCGCAACCATCAATGCGACGCGGGCGTTTGTCACCAATCGGCTGGGGGATGCGGGCTTTTTGCTGGGCATTTTTATGGCGTTTTCGCTATTCCGCAGCACCGAATGGAACGTGATGTTAGTGCCGCAAGCGGATCAGTCGAGTTTGCTGATTGGCGTCGCGGCGTTTGGCTTGATGGGCGCGGCGTTAGTAAAATCGGCGCAATTTCCGTTTTCGGCGTGGATTACCCGTGCGCTGGAAGGGCCTACGCCGTCCAGTACGGTGTTTTACGGGTCATTGATGGTTCATGCAGGCATTTTCTTATTGCTGCGGATTCACCCACTGTTGGAACAAGCCCCGGCATTGCAATACTTGCTGCTGGGGGTGGGTGTTCTCACCGTATTGTATGGCTGGCTGGGTGGCTTGGCACAAACCGATATTAAAACCTCGTTGTTGTTTTCCACCTTGGCACAAACCGGCTTGATGTTGATCGCGATTGCGCTGGGCTGGTATAGCTTGGCGCTGGTGCATCTGGTGTTGCACGCGGTGTGGCGGGCGTATCAATTTCTGCATTCGCCCTCGTTTGCATTGCATACCCAATGGCAAGCGGCTCCCGCTGTTCCGGCATGGCTGGGGAAACGGCGCTGGCTGCACAATGCGGCCTTGCAACGTTTCTGGCTCGACCCGCTGGCGGATTGGTTGCTGGTAAAACCCACCGTTGCCCTGTCGCAGGAAGCGCAAATCTTTGACGGGCAAATCCTCGACAAACTCAGCGGCACACCGGGGCATCACAGCGGCATTGCGACCCTTGCGGATATGCAAGCCATGCAGCAAGGGCGCTTGCGGGTAGAAAGCAGTATCGGCACTGGCTCTGGGCTGTTCGGCAAGCTCATGCAATGGATAGCCGAACGGCTGGAATGGTTTGAGCAACGCTTATTGCTGCAACAAGGCGGCGGCAAAGCCAAATCCATTCGGGATACCTTAGGGCGTTATTTGGATAAGATTGAACGCCTGCTCACTCAACCGCGTTATCTGGTGTTGCTGATTTTGGCAACGCTGGTCGTTATTTTTCAGGGGTAATGCCAATGACATTTTCGGAAATTCCGGCAGCATCACCGTTGTTGACCATGTTGCAACTGTTCCCGCTGTTGACCGGGCTGGTGTTAATTAAGATACGCGGCAATGCGGCAGTGGCCTTGGCGGGCATTATGGCGCTGGCGCAAATGTTGCTGGCGGTAAGCTTGTATGCCAAGTTTGATGTGCATCAAGCGGCGGGGGTGATGCAGTTTGCGGAACGTTTCCAGATACTCGGTGCGTTTCACTACCACGCGGCGGTGGATGGCATCGGGGTCATGTTTGTGTTGCTGACCAGCTTGATCAGCTTATTAAGTGTGGCGTTTGTTCTGGTGCGGCGTTTGCACGAAAGTTCGATACTGGCGGTGATGATGATGATTCAGTCCGTCATTACCAGTCAGTTTGTGACGGTGGATTTGTTATGGTTTACCTGTATGTCCTTCCTCGAAGTGGTCATGGTGGCGTATTTGACCAAACGCTGGCCGACGTTCCACGACATTCAACCGACCTTGGCGCGTTACCTGCAATTCATGGTGGTAGGGCTGCTGTTGTTGGTGTTTGGCACGCTGGTGTTGGGCTGGAATTATGCCGATGCGAATGCCGGACGCTGGAGTTTCAGCCTGTATGAGCTGGCAACCCTCGGCTTTGGGGCGCACGATATGGTGGGAACCTTGGTGTTTTTCGCCCTGTTTTATGCAATGGCGGTACGGATTCCGTTATTCCCGTTTCACGGCTGGCTGCCTGCGTTTATGTTGCACGGCAATGTGGCAGTGGCACCGATTTACTTGCTGGGTTTGAAAGTGGGAGTCTATGGGCTGTTGCGCTTTGTGTTCCCGATTGTGCCTCATGCGGTGTGGGAATGGCACATGGTCGCGACCGTGTTCGCCGCAACTGGAGTGTTTTACGCCGCATTTTTGGCGATGCGCCAGCAAACCTTGCGTGAATTATTGGCGTTTGCGGTCATTAGCCATACGGGGATTTTGACGATTGGTTTGTTTAGTTTGCACCGCATGGCGTTTGAAGGCGCGGTATTGCTGGCGATGAATTTTGGATTGGCGATCACTGGCTTGTTACTGATGACCGGCATGGTGTGGCAACGGACTCGCACCACGCGCTTGAGCAAGCTCGGTGGGATGATGGATTACATCCCGATTGTGGGCTTGGCGTTTCTGGTGGCTGGCTTGGCGATTGTGGGAATGCCGGGAACACCGGGGTTTGATGCAGTGCATTTCGTGTTGGAAGGCTCGATTAAACGCTTCGGGGCGTTGGTGACAGTCGCTGCGGCTTTGGGCAACTTGGTGGCGGCGGGCTTTTTGTTACGCGCTTTCCAACAGGCGTTTTTAGCCAATCCGGGGGTGGATACCAAACGGTGGGATACCAACCCCACTTACCCGGCAGAAATGCTGATGGCAAGTATTGTGATTGTGGTAACGGTAACGGCGGGGTTCTATTCCGCGCCGTGGATTGCATTGATTGGTCAGCCCATCCAAGGTTTGGCGGGGCTGTTTGCAGAATACACGGGCGACGTTCAAGGGGGAGAACATTGATGGATAGCTTAACAAGCATGAATTTTCCTTGGCTCAGCCTGTTACTGCTGATGTTACCGTTGGGCGCAATCTTGACCGCATTCATGCCGGGCAAAGAAGCGCGGTTGGCAGCGTTGACCACGGCGGTACTGACATTGGTGGTGGCGCTCATTATCGTGGCGGGGTTTGATTCGCAGCAGGCGGGGTTCCAATTTGTGGAAAAAGCCCCCTGGATGCCAAGTTTGGGGATTCATTACCTCTTGGGGGTGGATGGGTTATCGGTCTTGTTCCTGCCGTTCACCGCGCTGTTGTTCATTGGGGTGATATTGGCGTCTTGGAACGCGATTCGCACCATGACACGCCTGTATTTCGCGCTATTGCTGGTGTTGGAATGCACCATGATGGGCATTTTCACCTCGCTGGATACGATTTTGTTTTTCCTGTTTTGGGAAATGACTCTGCTGCCGCTGTTTTTCCTGATCAGTTTGTGGGGCAGCGGTGCGAACCGGCGTTACGCGGGGGTGAAATACAGCTTGTTTATGCTGGCGGGTGGCTTGCCGATTCTGCTGGGGTTTGTGGTGCTGGCGATGAATAATTCCACGGGGATGAGTTTTGCCTACACCGATTTATTGCAGGGTAGCCGTGAATACGGGGTGCAGGTGACGGTGTTTTTCCTGTTGCTGGTGGGGTTTGGGGTGAAAATTCCGCTGTTCCCGCTGCATACCTGGTTGCCGGTAGTCGCACAAGAAGGGCCTGCGACCACCGTGGCCTTGCTGACGGGTTTGAAAGTCGGGGCGTATGGGTTATTGCGCTTTGGCTTGCCGCTGGTGCCGGATGCCGCGTTGGAATTCCGCTGGATTCTGGTGGGGCTGGGGATGATTGGGGTGTTGTATGGCGCGGTGGCGGCGTTGAGCCAGACCAGTTTGCGGCGCATGTTGGCGTTTTCATCCTTAAGCCACGTCGGGCTGGTGGTGTTGGGGATTGCTGCGTTTAGCCCACAAGGGATGCAGGGCGCAATCTTCCAGTTGCTGAACTTTACGCTGATTGCGGGTGGCTTGTTTTTGATTACCGGCTTTTTGCATCAACGTACCGGCTCGACGGAGTTGTTGAGCTTGGGCGGGGTGGCGAAATCCATGCCATTGCTGGCATCGCTGTTCTTTTTCCTCGGCTTAGCGGGGATCGGAATGCCCGCCACCAGCGGCTTTCCGGCGGAATTCTTGCTGATTGTGAGTATTTTGGAAGTACACACCGGCGCAGGTTTGGTGGTGTTGTTTGTGGTGATTTTGGGGGCGGCGTATTTCCTGAACTTCTACCGCAAAGCCTTTCTGGGTGAAGCGCGTCACGACATTATCCGTGACGCACCTGACTTGAAGCCGCGAGAACTGGGTGTCCTGCTGCTGATAGTTATACTGGTGCTGGTATTCGGCCTCTACCCACAGGGGATGTTGGATATGACTGAAACCAGCAGCCAGTATTGGGTGAGCTTGATGCTGCCAACGGATACGTCACCGTAACGTTAGCGTAAATTACGCACCAAGTGAATGTACATACCCGCGCCTTTGAGATTTTCATAGGCGCGGCCTTTAGCGAAATCCATGCTCCATGCTAATGGATCGGACTGATTGACTGACCATAAACCAACCGCCTGCATATTCGGAAAAATGTCATGGTTAGCCGCAGGCTCAATACAACGCTTATCCACCAGTGTACCTAACTCATCCAATGTGGGTAAACGCCAGCCAGAATAACCTGCAAATTTGTCACTGCTGCTCAATTGCGCCAGACTGGCGGCTTTATCCCACTCCATACGTACAGCACGTCCTGTACAGCGTTCACCGGTTTGGCCTTCTAGACATTTTTTCCACATTAAGCCTGTACTAACGTCAATTAATGTGCCATTACCCTGATCGTTGAAGCGCTGCACTGGCGTGGAAGATGGAATATTAGGGTTGCAATTTTGTTGTGCCATGACCACATTAGCACTAGTGAGCAGCAAACTACCGCTCAACAGGAGGGAGAGTCTTTTCATTGTCATATTGTTATTTACCAAGCAAGTCATTCGTTTTATTTATTGATCAAAATCAAATATGATTAACAATCAATCTTTAAGACGCTTATTTAATCAAAATGGTTCAAACTGATAATGTAAATTTATCAACTTGTTTTGCTAGACGTAAGTATCAGATTATATATTCCATAAAATGATACCTTTTGGATACGTTATTAACGAAGAGGGAACGCTATGGGAATGATTGTCCCGGCACTTGCTCAATGGCTGGATGACTCCGGAATGAGTACTAGCAATGGTGTTTTCATAACAGGCACCGATACCGGTGTGGGTAAAACTTGGGTTGGCACTCAATTGATTCGGGTCATGCGTGTTTTAGGGCGCGAAGTGATCCCCCGTAAGCCCGTGGAATCAGGCTGGGTATCAGACCTAAAACAAACCGATGCTTGGCAATTAGCAGATGCGGCTGGATTGCCCCTGGATAACACAATTTGTCCCTACCGGTTCGCCGCTGCCCTTGCCCCGCCAAGGGCAGCCAGACAAGCAGGCACAACTTTAGGATTACAACAACTTGCCGCAACCTGCCCTACACGTTGGGAAACTCGCCAATTTCTGCATGTGGAAGGCGCGGGTGGTTTCTACTCACCCATTGCACATGATGGGGTAAATGCCGACCTTGCCCAAATTCTGGGGTTACCGATTATCCTAGTGGCAGAAGACCGTGTAGGCTGTATGAATCATGTCTTACTGATAGCAGAAGCCATTCAACACCGAGCGCTCAGACTTGCGGGTATTATCCTCAATGCTCGGCAGACACCCATCGCAGGCATGGATAACCGCCATGATTTGCAACAATACCTCGATATTCCAATCATGCAGTTCCCATGTGCTTAAACCATCTCCGGTAACTCATGGAGGGATTCGCGGCTATCACCTTGACCCGCCCCGAAATTGATTTGCCACTCAAGGTCGTTGCGTGAACTCGCATATTCCAGCGCAATCGCTTTGCTAATGTGTTTACCGATATAAAGCTGGTAGAGCGCTTGGTCGAAGGTCTGCATTCCATCCACCGTGCCCTTGGTAATGATGTCTTTCAGTTCACCAAACTGCCCGGTGCGAATCAGTTCCGCCACATACGGCGTATTGACCAATACTTCTGCCGCCAGATGCAAGCCATCCTGCTCATCAGGAATCAGCCGTTGCGCCACAATACCCCGCAAGTTAAGGGATAAATCCATCAACACCCGACTTTTATTTTCGCTGGGAAACAGGTACAACATCCGCTCCAATGCCTGAATTACGTTAGTGGCATGTAAAGTCGATAACACCAAATGTCCGGTATCCGCAAACCCCAATACTGCATCCATCGTTTCGGTATCGCGTACCTCCCCCACCATGATCATATCCGGTGCTTCACGCATTGCCTCACGCATCGCATTGGCATAACTCAAGGTATCAAAACCGACTTCGCGTTGCCCGATGATGGATTTGCCATGGCGGAAGGTGTATTCAATCGGATCTTCAATAGTCAAAATATGCCCACAGTGATGCTCATTGCGGTGCTGAATCAAAGATGCCATCGACGTGGATTTACCCGATCCCGTAGACCCCACGAACAGCAACATCCCCTCCTTTTGCATCACCAGTTTTTTCAGCACTTCCGGCAATTTCAACTCATCCGGCGAACGAATGTCGGAACGAATATGGCGAATCACCATCGACACTTCCCCTCGCTGAAAATAAAAATTCATGCGAAAGCGCCCAATACCTTTCAGCGAAAATCCCTTATTTAATTCACGATCCGCAAAGAAAGCTTCAATTTCGGTTGCCGTCAGGATCTCTTCGGCTAATTGGCGAATATTGCCCGGCTTCATCGACTCCCGGCTAATGCGCTTGAGCTGCCCGCGCACCTTAATCGTGGCGTGCGCCCCCGTGGTCAAATACAAATCCGACGCGCTTTGTTTCACCATCACATTCAATAATGGCGTGATGCGCATCTCAGCTTCACTTAAAATGGTCATCGTGTGGCATTCTCCAGCGGCTCAATCGCCAACTCATCCAAACCCTTAAAGAAGTCATTATCCTGGGCAAAGCGGCTTTCCAATTTAAGGCGTAGACGCAAGTCATTCTGTGAATCTGCATGGCGCAACGCTTCTTGTACGGTGATTTGCCGCGCTTCAATCAGGTCAAACAAGGCTTGGTCGAACGTGCGCATTCCCTGTTCACGCGATTTCGAGGTAAGCACTTTCATCCCCGGCACATCCCCTTTGAGGATCAAATCTGCCATTAATGGGGTATTAATCACCACCTCCACCGCTGCCAAACGCCCCTCGCCCTTGGCTTTACGTACCAAACGTTGTGACACCACCGCCTTCAGGTTTAACGATAAATCCATCAATAACTGGTTGCGGCGTTCTTCGGGAAAAAAGTTAATAATCCGGTCAATCGCTTGGTTAGAACTGTTGGCGTGCAAGGTAGTCAAGCACAAATGCCCGGTTTCCGCGTAAGCAATCGCATAATCCATCGACTCACGATCCCGAATTTCACCCAGCAAAATGACATCGGGTGCTTGGCGCAAGGTGTTTTTCATGGCGATTTCGTAACTGGCGGTATCCACTCCAATTTCACGCTGCGTAATCAAACACCCCTTGTGCTGATGCACAAACTCGATAGGGTCTTCGATGGTAATGATATGCCCCTTGGAATTCGTATTACGGTAATCCACCATTGAGGCCAACGTGGTGGACTTACCCGAACCGGTTGCCCCCACCATAATCACCAAACCGCGTTTGGTCATGGCAATTTCACGCAATACTGGCGGCAAGCCCAAATCCTTCAAACCCGGAATATGGGTAGGAATGTGCCGCAATACCATGCCTGCGCACCCACGTTGCGTGAAAGCATTGACCCGGAAACGCGCTTTGCCAGGCAGGCTGATGGAAAAGTTACATTCCATATCCTCTTCAAACTGCTTGAGCTGGCGGTCATTCATAATGGCACGCACCAACATCCTAGCGTTTTGCTCATTAAGTGCCTGCGTGGTTAACGGTAGCATTTCGTTAGCAATTTTGGCAGAAGGCGCGGCCTCGGCAGTGATATACAAGTCGGAAGCCTTTTTATCCAACATGGTAGCCAACAATTTATGCACATAGCTGATGGCAGCATCGCGATCCATATCTTACCCTCTGCTTAAATACTATCGGGGTTATCGGCTTTGCGGCGGGCAGCTTCACGCTCGACCAGCCCTTTCATCACCAAATTTTTCAGTGACTGATCAAGGGTTTGCATTCCGTCATTTTGTCCGGTCTGCATCGCGGAACGCATCTGCGCAATCTTGTTCTCGCGGATCAAGTTGCGCACCGCACGGTTGCCAATCAAAATTTCGTGAGCAGCCACACGCCCGCCGCCTTTTTTCTTCAATAACGTTTGGGAAATAACGGCTTGCAACGATTCAGACAGCATGGCTCGCACCATTTCTTTTTCGGCAGCAGGAAACACATCCACAATACGGTCAATGGTTTTGGGCGCAGACGTGGTATGCAAGGTGCCAAACACCAAATGCCCGGTTTCCGCCGCCGTCAGTGCCAGACGAATGGTTTCCAAGTCACGCATTTCCCCCACCAGAATGGTGTCCGGGTCTTCACGCAAGGCGGAACGCAAAGCTGCTTCAAAACCTTTGGTATCACGGTGCACTTCACGTTGGTTGATAAGACTTTTTTTACTTTCGTGGACAAATTCGATGGGGTCTTCGATGGTGAGAATATGACCGTAATCGGTGTCATTTTTGTAGTCGATCATCGCCGCTAAGGTGGTGGATTTACCCGACCCCGTAGGCCCTGTCACTAGCACCAACCCCCGTGGATTTTCGGAAATCTTGCGAAAAATACCCGGCGCACCCAACTGATCTAAGGTTAATACTTTGCTGGGAATGGTACGGAACACCGCACCTGCCCCACGATTTTGGTTAAAGGCATTCACACGAAAACGGGCAACACCCGGAATTTCAAACGAAAAATCGCATTCCCAATGTTCCTCGTAATTTTTACGCTGGTAGTCATTCATGATGTCGTACACCAGCGCGTGTACCTGTTTATGGTCGAGCACCGGCAAGTTAATCTTGCGCATTTCACCATCGACACGGATCATAGGCGGCATCCCGCCCGATAAATGCAAGTCGGATGCATTGTTTTTGACGCTGAATGCCAGCAGTTGAGTAATATCCATTGTTGTTATTATTCGCGTTGAAGGTTTAGTTCCGTAATTAATGAGGAAAGTAACACATACCATGACAATCCGTGACAATATCCAGACAATCGGCGAACGCATCCGTTCTGCTGAACAAGGCTTCGGACGTGAACCGGGCAGCGTACACTTACTCGCTGTAAGCAAAAAACACCCCACAGCGAGTATTCGCGAAGCCATCCTCGCAGGCCAGACGCAGTTTGGTGAAAATTACGTGCAAGAAATGGTCGAAAAAGCGGCTGAACTCGCTAATAGCGGCATCGTGTGGCATTTCATCGGCCCGATCCAATCCAACAAAACGCGCCTGATTGCAGCAACCGCCCGCTGGGTACATTCTGTGGATAGTGTCAAAATCGCCAAGCGCTTGAGTGAGCAAAAACCAGCAGATGCGCCCGACATCAATATCTGCCTGCAAGTGAATATCAGCGGGGAAGCCAGCAAATCAGGCGTAACGCCGGAAGACCTGCCCGAATTAGCCGCCCAAATAGCAACCTTACCCGGTATTCGCTTACGCGGCTTAATGGCGATTCCCGCCCCCGAACACGACTTCACTAAGCAATGTGCCGTATTTGCGCAAGTACGTGCCTTGCAAGAAAATCTCGTCTCACAAGGTTTCAGCCTCGATACATTATCAATGGGGATGACCGATGACATGGAAGCCGCCATTGCCGAAGGGGCGACTATTGTGCGCATCGGCACAGCCATTTTTGGGGCAAGGTGAAAATATTAATTTTTTTACAGTCTATAATCTCTAAAATACTCATTTATTGCCAAGAATCGTTATGAAAAGAGCCTTGCTGACGCACAATCCTCACTGGGAAGCACGTTTCCCCACTTTATACCCGCGTGCGTTGCTGCCCGTTCTAACCAAAAAGTTGGCACTCAAACAGGTGCAAGTATTGCAAGGTAGCCGCCGCAGCGGCAAGTCATCGCTGTTCCGCCTGTTGATCCAGCACCTTGTGGAACAGGGCGTAGAGGCGAGGAGCATCCTGTATGTGAATCTGGATGACCCGTATTTCGCTGAGTTGTACACGGATTCTAAGCAACTTTACAGCCTGTTGGATTTATCCGAATCGCTCACAGGGCATAAAGTGGTGTACTTGTTTCTGGATGAAGTACAAAACGTCACCCGTTGGGAAAAGTTCGTCAAAGCCATCTACGATAACCAGCAAGTGCAGAAAACTTTCGTCACTGGCTCGAACTCCTCCTTGCTGGAAGGCGAATTTGCGACCTTATTGAGTGGGCGTTATGTGCGTGACATTGTTTATCCACCCGCGTTGAGCGAACTTTTGCAGGCGCAAGGTTACACCGATTATCTGTCACGCTTGGCAAACAAGCCCAAGATTCTGGCATTGATGATGCAGATGATGGAATACGGTTCGTTTTACGAAGTGTTTGGGCAACAGGATGAAGGGCTGAAACGTGACATTCTGCTGAACTACTACGATACCGTGATCTTCAAGGACTGCATTGCCAATAACCAAATACGCGATACCAAAAGTTTCCGTGAAGCTGCTCATTTTCTGATTTCCAATACCGCTAACCTGTATTCCTACAACTCGCTGGGTCGTGCTTTGGGGCAACATGACAGCACCATCAAGGAATACATCCGCGTGTTGGAAGATTGCTATGTGTTGACTGAACTCAAACCCTATTCCTATTCGCCCAAGGAACAACTGAAGGCTAAGAAAAAAAGCTACATCATTGATAACGGTTTTCTGGCACAAACCGCATTCCGCTTTTCCGCCAATTACGGCACGTTGTTTGAAAATCTGGTGTTTAGTGAACTGGTCAAACAGGGCTATGAGTTGTTCTTTATCAGCAGCGATTTCGAGTGTGATTTCATTGCCCGCAAAGAGGAGCAATTGACTGCTATTCAGGTGTGTTACCAACTGACTCCGCAAAACCGTGAGCGGGAACGGCAAGGTTTGCTCAAACTGAAACTGGCAGTTACTCGCAAGTTATTGATTACCTTCGATCAGTCAGAGCCTTTCGCAGACGGGATAGAAACCTTGCCGTTTTGGGAGATGTTTGGCTGAGTGCCATGCGTAACAGAACCCTTTTTCCCGCATCTGCGCTATACTGCCCGCCTGTTCAACACCGCGCTGGCACTCATGGCTTTACTTCACTTACGCAATATCCACCTCGAAAACGGCGACAATCGCCTGTTTGACGGCATCGACCTCACCATAGAACCGGGTGAACGCCTGTGTTTGGTCGGGCGCAACGGCACGGGCAAATCCACCCTGATGAAATTGTTGTGCCGCGATATTTTGCCGGATGATGGCGAAATGATTCACCCGCCCGAACTCAAAATTGCCCGCCTGCAACAAGACGTACCCCACGATCTTTCTGCCCGCATTTTCGACATTGTGGCAGAAGGCCTAGGTGAAGTGCAGCCTGAAGACGAGTGGCAAATCCAGTGGAAAGTCGACACGGTGCTTTCCCGCATCCAGCTTGACCCCGACACCCTGTTTGACAGCCTTTCCGGTGGCTGGAAACGCCGCGCTTTACTCGCTCGCGCCCTCGTCGCCGAACCCGATTTGCTATTGCTGGACGAGCCAACCAACCACCTCGACATCCCCGCGATTGAATGGTTGGAAAACTTCCTGATGGGCTTCAAAAGTACCCTGCTGTTTGTCAGCCATGACCGTTCCTTCGTGCAAAAGCTCGCCACCCGCATTATTGAACTTGACCGGGGCAAACTCACCAGTTGGCCGGGCAATTTCCAAAAATACCAAGAAAACAAACAAGCCGCGCTCGATGCCGAAGCCCAGCAAGCCGCGCTGTTCGACAAGCGCTTAGCCGACGAAGAAGTGTGGATACGCCAAGGTGTCAAAGCCCGCCGCACCCGTAACGAAGGTCGTGTGCGCCGCCTCGAAGCCATGCGCGAAGAATTCAAACAACGCCGTAACCTGCAAGGCAAAGTCACCGCACAAATCGGGCAAGGCGACAACTCCGGCAAAATCGTGGTCGAAGCCGAACACCTCGATTATGGCTGGGATGGCAAGCTATTGATTCAAGACTTCAACACCACCGTCTTGCGTGGCGACAAGATCGGCATTATCGGCCCCAACGGGGTCGGCAAAACCACCCTGATCAAACTGTTATTAGGGCAATTACAACCCACGGCGGGGACGGTCAAGCTCGGCACACGTTTACAAGTCGCCTATTTCGACCAACACCGTTCGCAATTTGATGGTGAGAAAAATCTGCGTGATAACATCGCCAGCGGTTCCGATTTTGTGGAAATCAACGGGCAAAAGCGCCATATCATCAGCTATTTGCAGGATTTCCTGTTCACCCCGCTGCAAATCCAAAAGCCGGTGAAAGTGCTCTCCGGTGGCGAACGCAACCGTTTATTGCTGGCTCGCTTATTCTCGCAACCCTCCAATTTACTGGTACTCGACGAACCGACCAACGACCTCGATGCTGAAACCCTCGAATTGCTGGAAGAATTGCTGATCGACTACCAAGGCACTTTATTGCTGATTTCGCATGACAGAAGTTTCCTCAACTCGGTGGTCACGCGCACCATCGTGTTTGATAACGGTACGATCGGCGAATACGCAGGTGGTTACGACGACTGGCTGTTGCAACGCCCGCAGCCCGTGTCTGAGAAAGATAAACCTGCCGCAAAAACTGAAAAATCAGCGGAAAAACCAGTCGCAGTAGCCGCCAAACCCGCTCCCAAAGCCAAAAAGCTCAGTTTCAAAGACCAGCGCGAACTCGAACAATTACCCGCCCAGATCGAACAACTGGAGCTGGCGATTGCCGCACTCCACGAACTGATGAACCAGCCTGACTTTTACCAGCAAGGCACGGTGCAAATTGCGGCGCGACAGGATGAATTACAGCGCCTGGAAAGCGACTTGGAAACGGCTTTTACCCGTTGGGAAATGCTGGAACAGCAGGCATAAAAAAACCGGCCTACCGTTATGGAGGCCGGTTGAAGTTATGTGCTAGTTCTTATGGTCAGTTGAGGGGTCCCTAGCACATAAAGCTGAGACGGAAAACTCTGTTCAACTTGGAACGAGCATAACAAAGAAAAAGTTAATGCCGGTTTACACGTCAAGTTTTTTTTAGGCATTTTATTAAAAAACCTGACAAACAACCTAGTAATCACCATAGGTTTTGATATGCAACAAGACCGAATCTTTGACGGTTTAGCTCAACGTTTCCAACGCAGCATTTATGATGACCCGCGTGGAGCCATTCGCTTAGCCATTCTGCAAGACGATTTGCAACCTTGCGTCGTGAATACGCGCCCCTTGAAGATTTTGGATGCCGGGGGCGGCTTGGGGCAAATGGCTATTTGGTTAGCGCAGCAAGGCCACCAAGTGGTATTGGCAGAACCTTCCGCCGAGATGTTACAACGCGCTGCCACCGCGATTGCCGCTGCGGGTTTGCAAGATGCGATTCACTTATTGCAAGCCAGTGTGCAGGAATTAGCGGCACAAGACTGTGAATCCTTCGACTTAATCACCTTTCATGCCGTATTGGAATGGCTGGCAGAGCCGCGAGCAGTGTTAGCACAGTTGTTATCGTGCCTGAAACCGGAAGGCTGGCTGTCTCTCATGTTTTTCAATCACCATTCGACGGTCATGCGGCGGCTGATTGCGGGCGATCTTGATACCGTGCGCCGGGGTGAGATTGCCAGCGATGGCAAACGTGGCTTAGCGCCAATCTCGCCCCTAAAGCCGGATGAAGTCCTGAGCTGGCTTGCACCATTAGGCTTGGAATTGGATACTTGGTCAGGAGTACGCTGCTTTTATGACTATATGTATCGTGATGTCCGCAAAGCCGCCAAATTGGAAGAAGTGCTACCACTGGAACGCCAATATTCACAGCAAGAACCTTGGCGCTCGCTGGCACGTTATCAGCACATGTTGTGCCGCAAACTTACAAATGACGGCGTATAGCCGCCGCTAATTCTGCGGGTGGCACGGCGTGTTGCACCTGCTCACGCACCTGCCCATCCTTATCAATGACATATAAAATTGCGGAATGGTCGATGGTGTATGCCATTGCCGAACCCGGCACTTCCACCTTGCGGTAAAACGCATTATAACGGCGGGTAATTTCCAAGAGTTCTGCCTGAGAGCCACTCACCCCTATCAAACTGGGGTGGAAATACCCAACGTAGCGCTGAATGTGTTCCAAGGTATCGCGTTCGGGGTCTACCGAAACAAACAGCCCCTGTGTCTGTGACAACTCCACTGGCGTCAACTGTGCCAGTGCGGCTTTTAAGGTCGCCATGGAGGTGGGGCAAATATCCGGGCACGCGGTATAGCCGAAATACAGCACCACGACTTTGCCCTGAAAGTCACTCAGGCTAACCGCACCCTGTACCGCTTGCAGGGTAAAATCCCCGCCTTTAGGCAAAGGTAACGGTGCTTGACTCAGCGTTTCATCTGGACTGAGAAATCCGGCAACAAACCATGCTCCCCCGACACCTAATAAGACAGCTAAGACCACCCCGATGATTTGTTTCAACATAAGGCTCTACTCAATCGGCTCTGAAAAGTGTTAGAATACCTTCAATCAAAGGGGCATACCTTGAAAAAAAGCAAGCAGGGTAATATTAAAAACAATATCCTGTCCGTGGGACACGTTATCTGCGTACTATAACAATGCATGTATTGCCAATGAACCTAGCTGACGAACCGTTAGCCAAAACCTTCCCTGTTGCAGCGCTGTTGCACCTGTTGTTGATCTTTGGCGTGGGCTTCCTACCCGAAATCAGCAAAAACACCCGCTTAGCACCCGTGTTGGATATTACCCTTGTTCAGACGCATTCCGAACAAGCACCCGATGTGGTGGACTTTATTGCACAAGCCAACCAGCAAGCCAGCGGCAGCAGCGACGAAAAGAATCGCCCGCAAAGCCCATTGGCTGCGCTTCTGCCTATCGAAACCAGCGGCGAATCGCCGGTGCAGTCGGAAGCCGGTTCACCGGATACCCCGCTCAAACTGACGCCGCAAATCCTCACCACGAAAGGAGAAACCTTCAAACGTGTCGACAAGACACCCGAACAACCGGTTGAGGAAGAGGACGTACCCGTCGCCGAAGAACGCACCGATGCGACCGAGGAAATTGCCCAATTACTCGCTGAAATGGATGAGGACGAAGCCCGTTATGCCCGTCGCCCACGCATCCACTTCATTGATGCAGTGAGTGCCAAAAGTGCGGTCGAAGCCGAATACATCGACGCGTGGGTCAAGAAAATCGAACGCATTGGCAATATCAATTTCCCTGAAGAAGCCATCATGCGCAACCTCAGTGGCAAACTCATTCTCAATGCGACACTGGATCATGGCGGGCGTGTCGTTGATGCACAAATTAGTCTATCATCAGGGTATGACGTGCTGGACAAAGCCGCGCTGCGTATTATTAAACTCGCAGGCCCTTACCCCGCATTGCCCGATGAAATTCGCCGTAAGTGGGATCAACTGAACATCACCCGCACGTGGATTTTCCACAGCGGAACCCTAAACACCCAATAGCCAGAGCGTGACCGGAACAACTGTGACCCAAGACATCCTCAATTTACGCAATCATCTGCTGATAGCCATGCCAAACATGGGTGACCCCAACTTTGAGCATACGGTCAGCCTGATCTGTCAACACGATGAATTCGGTGCCTTTGGGGTGATGATCAACCGCCCACTGGAAATGACGGTGGGTGAACTGTTTGAGCAACTCGACATTATCATTGATGACCCCCACATTGCGGGGCAATATGCCCTCAGCGGTGGCCCGGTACAAGCCGAACAAGGCTTTGTACTGCATGATGGCAGCCGCAGTTGGGATAGCACCTTGCGTATTGCTGAGGATTTAGCGCTTACCTCGTCGCGTGACATTCTGCAAGACATCGCCCATGACCGGGGGCCTGCACACTTTTTGCTGTTATTAGGCTGTGCGGGTTGGAGTTCGGGGCAACTCGAACACGAAATGAAAGAAAATGTCTGGCTGACTTGCCCCTCCCACGCCAATATTCTGTTTGAAATGCCTTATCAGGAACGCTGGCATGGGGCAGCTCGCACACTCGGTATTGATGTTAATTTGTTAGGCGTTGCGGCTGGTCACGCATGAGTCACATAACCGTGCTAGGCTTTGATTATGGTAAAGCACGAATTGGCGTGGCGATAACCAATACCCTCACCGGTATTGCGACACCCCAGTCCACCATTCAGGCGCACGATGGCACACCCGACTGGAACGCGATTACCCGTTGCCTGCAAGAATGGCAACCGAAACGCTTAGTGGTGGGAATGCCACGCAAACTGGATGGCTCCGACAGTGCTATGCAGGAACCGATTTTACGCTTTATCCGCCAACTGGAAGGACGTTACCACCTTCCTGTTGATGTCGTCAGTGAGCAACTATCATCCCTCGAAGCCGAACAACGTCTCAAGCAGGCCCGGCAAGTAGGGCGTAAGCGCAAAGTGCGCAAAGAAGAAATTGACCAAATAGCAGCAACCATTATTCTGGAAAGCTGGATGCAGGAATACACCCATGGACAGCAAAAGCTATAATATCAACGCCTTACTTGACCAGCTCGAACAGCAAATCCGTGCGTGGATGCAAGCAAAAAGCATTACCAACCCCGTTATTGTTGGTTTACACACCGCAGGCGTGTGGGTAGCCCAAGCACTGCGCCAACGCTTACACATAGCGGAAGAACTCGGCACAGTCAGCGCCACCTTCTACCGTGATGACTTCCATCAAGTAGGGTTACACCGCCAACAAAAGCCCTCCCACCTGCCGTTTGAAATTGAAAACCGCCATGTGCTGCTGGTCGATGACGTCATCTACACCGGGCGTACCCTGCGTGGTGCGATGAATGAGTTGTTCGACTTCGGTCGCCCTGCCAGCATTACGGCCATTGTGCTAATTGCCCGTGAGGGGCGTGAACTCCCCATCGAGCCACAAATCGTTGCCTTACGGGAAGAACCCGGCAGCCATTTCCGCTACCAAGTGACCGGCCCTGAGCCGTTAACCTTGCAATTAGTGGCAAGCTGATACACGCTTTCCTGTTGTTATTCACAGGAAACGCCCATGCAAGCCTTGATCCTCGGTGGTGCACGTTCTGGCAAAAGCCGTTATGCGGAAACCCTTGCGCAACAATCCGGGCGCGACGTGGTGTATATCGCCACCGCTCAAGCCCATGATGCTGAAATGCACAGCCGCATTGCCCACCACCGTGCCTCCCGCCCTGCCCATTGGCAAACCCTGGAAGAACCTTTAGCGCTGGCGACCACCCTACAAAACCATGCAGTACCCGGACGCTTACTACTGGTGGATTGTCTGACCCTCTGGCTCAGCAACCTGCTATGCTTAAACGATAACGACCGCCTGCACACCGAAACCAGCGCGTTGCTAAGGTGTTTGCCCGCCTTACCCGCTGATATTTTGCTGGTCAGTAACGAAGTCGGTTTAGGCATTGTGCCATTAGGCGAATTAACCCGCCGTTACGTCGACCATGCAGGCCAATTACACCAGCAACTCGCCGCACAATTGGATACCGTAATTTTCATGGTGGCAGGGTTACCACAACCGTTGAAAGGAGTGATCTCATGGAATGGCTAAACACCCCGGCTCAAGCGCCCAATGCAGCAATGACCGCAGCCGCCCACTTGCGCCAAACACAACTGACCAAACCAGCCGGTGCGTTGGGTGAATTGGAAGCGGTTGCAATCCGTCTGGCGGGTTTGCAAGGGCGGGAGCAACCCCGCGTTGATAACGTCCACATTAGCGTGTTTGCCGCTGATCATGGCGTAGCCAATGAAGGCGTATCCGCATTCCCCCAAGCTGTCACCGCACAAATGGCACATAACTTCCTCAACGGTGGTGCGGCTATCAACGTTTTGGCACGTGAACTCGGCGCAACGCTGGAAATCATTGATGTCGGCGTGAAAACCCCACTCACGCACCCCAATCTCATCAGCCAACGTGCTGGTGATGGCACCGCTAACAGCGCCTTGGATGCGGCCATGAATACAGCCCAATTAAGCCTTGCCCTGCAAGCCGGAGCCGATGCGGCTGATCGTGCTAAAGCCGCCAATGCGGATCTATTCATTGCAGGCGAAATGGGCATTGCCAACACCACTGCCGCCACTGCTATCTATTGCGCCCTGCTGGATGTCGCCATACTCGATGCTACCGGCCCCGGTACGGGTTTAGACCGCGATGGTATGATACATAAAGTGAATGTAATCCGCCGTATTCTCAACCAACATCGCAGCCATTTCGACAACCCGCTGGAAGTCTTACGCCGCCTCGGTGGGTTTGAAATAGCCGCCATCACCGGCGCATACATCCGGGCGGCACAACTCGGTTTGCCGGTATTGGTGGATGGTTTCATCAGCACTGCCGCCGCGCTGCTTGCGATTAATGTGCAACCTAGCGTCGCTGACTGGTTACTGCTTTCCCATACCTCTGCCGAACCTGGGCACTTCTTTGCGATTGCCGAATTGCAACAACGCCCCTTACTGGATTTGAATTTACGCTTAGGCGAAGGCAGTGGTGCTGCTGTTGCCGTCCCCTTATTGCGCATGGCCTGCGCCTTACACAATCACATGGCGACGTTTGCGGAAGCCGCCGTAGCCGGAAAACTGTGAGACACGATGACAGACGAAACCCACGAAACTCAGGCTGATCAGCCCGACGTAGCGCCAGAACAACCCGCGCCAATCACCACCCCCACCACGGTGGACTTGTTACGCCATGGGCAAGTGGTCACCCCCAACTTGTTTTGCGCCCCCAGCAACGAGCCACTGGGTAATCACGGCTGGAAGCAATTAACCCTTGCCACCCAAGCGGGGCAATGGGACATCGTGATCAGCTCCCCCAACCGCCGCTGCCACGATTTCGCCCGCTTATTGGCGCAACGCCTCGGCTGCCCATTTGGGGTTGACCCACGTTTCGGGGAAATGGATTTCGGGGATTGGATCGGCAAATCCCAAAGCGACATCTGGGAACAATACCCCGAACTGATGCAACAATTGTGGTATCAACCGCGCCGTTTCATTGCCCCCAATGGCGAGGCGATGGAAGACTTCATTGACCGCGTGCAACAAGCCTGGGATGAACTGCAACGCAGCTACGCGGGGCAAAATATCTTGCTGCTGACTCATGCAGGCGTGATTCGCGTGGTGCTGGCAAAGGTGCTGGATATTTTGTATCAGCGCAGTTTGCGCTTTGAAGTGGGGTACGCACAGCTTACCCGGGTGCGGACTTATCCTGATGGTGAAACCTCATTGGTGGGGCATGGCTTGCCGCACGCCTGAATCCGCAGGTTATGTCGATAGGTATGGATTTGTTTGCACTTTCACCACATCTAGCCGTTCCCCATCCGTGAGTAATACCCATGCACTGAGTTTGGGGAGTGCGGCAATCTCTGGCAACTGCAAATAGCCTTGCACCTGCGCAATGCCTTCCTGCCGTTTGGCTTCCCACCCCTTTTCCTTATCGCTTTTCTTGGCGTATTTTAACTCAATCAGGTGCTGGTGGTTGACGGCAAACGGGCTGCGCTCCAACAGCAAAACATCGGGATAACGGTGGTTCATTTCGCGCTCGCTCTGAATGAAATAGAACGACACTTGGTATAGCAAGGTTAACAGCAGGGTCTTGACGTGCTTTTCATCCATATTGGTAAAATCGCGATTGGAGAGCAATTGCAGTACCCGTTGCATCTCATCCGCCAGTGGCTGGATATTGTCATGCAACGCCAAGGTTTCCAGCGCCATCCGCAACGCACGATTGGGAATGCTGATCTGGTTGCGGCGTTCCAATTCGACTTTGAAGTACTGGAAATACAATTCCTGCATCACATGGTTGGGGATTCCAAAGATTTCGCCGGAAAGGGTTTGACCTTGCAGGGAGGCAAAACCCATGTACGCCAGCAAACTGATAAAATCGTCGCGATCAAAGCCCTTGTCGAAGTCGAATTTACGGCGTTGCTCAGCAATCACCTGCCCTGTATTGATCAACTCGTCCAGCACGGCGTAGTTTTCGTCACGGTCGCCGATACTGAACATGCCCAACAGCTTGCCGTAGTCTGAGGCGATATTGTCATCCAGCATCCGTGCAGGGTAGGCGCAATCCTCTGCATCAAAGTTTTTCACAAAGTACAGCACCATATCCGAATTATAAAGGCTCTCCTGTGCTTTGGTATGGAAGCGGTAGCCATTGTACCAACGGGTCACATCCGCCATCAGTATGCTAGCATCAAGCTGGCACGCCTTCACTAAGGGTTGCAGCAACTGTTCCACTTCCGCTTTGGTGAACCCCATCAAGGCGTTGAAGTCTTTATGCAGGGAAATATTTTCGCCAATATTAAACCCGCTAGTCATGTTATCGAGCGTAATCGGCGTAACCCCCGTAATAAACAAACGGTCAATCGTGCCGCGTTGTGTGGCAGTTTTGAGAGTTTCGTAAAAACTGCGCAAGAAGCCGCCCTTGCCGACAATGCTTTGGAACAATTTCAGGTCTTGCGCCAGAATGCTATTGGCAAAGTGGTCGTATTCGTCGATCAGCAACAGAATTTTCTGCTCTGCGACAAGTTTGAAGAATTGCTCCATTTTCGCGTGGGGAGAGGGTTCGCTATCGACCAGCGCAAGCATATCCGGCGGATAACCGTAGCGCCGTAAAAAGGCTTGCAGTGAGATGGATATTTTTCGGTCAAAGTCTTGGTATAAGCGCTCAAACCCCTGTTCAGTGGCAATTCCGCTGAATTCCATGAACAGTACTTGGTAACTGCTTTTGAGCGTTGTGGGGTGCTTGCCAATATAAAGCGTTGAAAAAATTGCATCAAAATCAGTCTGATAGCCGATGTCGTAATAATGTTCCAATGCGGATAGAAACAGGCTCTTGCCGAAACGGCGCGGACGCAGCAGGATGTGGTATTTACCATTTTCTTCCAGCTTGGCGATATAGTCGGTTTTATCGACGTAATAATAGCCTTGGGTGATGACATCTTTGAAATTGCTCAGACCGTAGGGGATTTTCATGGCGGTTCTTTGTTCCTAAAAGCTCACGGTAGGAAAATCATAGCATAGGGAGGCAACTGCTTCTGTTGTTTGGCTTGGGTATCGAATACGGCTAAAGCGTTACTGCTACGGAAGTGGTTTTACTTTGCAAGACTCGCGTAAAGTCCGTTTCCTGATGGCTAGTCAGCAATAAACGGTCAGTAGCGCGGGTCATCGCGACATACAATAGCTTGGCTTCGTCGACTGCACTTTCTGCATCCGCACTAATAAAACCCAGACCCGCAACCACGACCAGCGGAAATTCTAATCCCTTGCTGCTGTGGAAGGTCATCAGCTTCACAGTATTGTCCGCCGGGTTAAAACCTTTCTTACTCGCGGCATCGCGCAACCAAGCACAAGGTACGCCTTCCGCCTGTATTGCCTGCCACAACGCCGCGCCCTGTTGATAATGCCGGTACAACACCGCGATGTCTGCCCATGCGGTTCCGCGTTCCTCATGCCATTGGCGTAACCAACGCACCACCCGTGCAGTTTCTTCCGCAAAACTGGGGAACAAACGGCAGACCGGCGCAAAGCTGTGCCGCCCCACCATTTCAGGGGCAAGCAGCGGTATATGGTCATCGTCGCTGTCGTGCGGTTGCAAGTATTGCCGCGCAAATTGATAAGCAAACCCAAAGATTTCATCGGTATTGCGGTAATTAAGCCGCAGCACCGTGGTGCGCCCACGTGCCTGAATCCCCACGCTGGACAGGCTGAACTTCAACGCTTTACTTTGCTGATAAATCGACTGCGCGTCATCGTATAACAACAACAGGGAATCCTTTTCCGGGTCAACCATGCCGCTAATCAGCTTTAACCACGCGGGCTGAAAATCATGCCCTTCGTCAATCATAATCGCGCCATACTGCGCTTTGGGAATACGCCCATTTTCCACCGCAGCACTGACGGTATTCACCAGCGCATCCAGATACTCAAGCCCGTGTTCCGTTGGGCGGTCGATGTGATACGCCCGCAATTGTTCACCGCACCAATCGTGAAAGTGGTAAACGCTCACCTTGTCATCAATGGCTTTTTCTTGCATCAATGCCCGTAACCGCGCCGCTAATGCAATGTTGTAACACAGCACCAAAATGGGTTTGGCTAACACCTTTGCCAGATACAAACAACGGTACGCCAATATCAAGGTTTTGCCAGAACCGGCAACCCCGTGAATGACGCGATGCCCACGCCCCATGCTGCGAGCCAGTTGTTCCTGTTGCAGATCCATCACTTTCAGAATATCGGGCAACACAGTTTCGAGGGGTTTGTCCGCAACGTCCGCCGGTGGGTCAGCAAACAAACTGCCTTGGGAGGCAATGCGAATCTCTGGGAAAATATGCCAGCGGATGCGATCCAATTGCGGCACGGTCAGCGGTTTGCTGAATTGGTAATCGAACATATTCCACAAACACTGCTGGAAATCTTCCGGGTCAGTATTTTCCAGCATTTCATCACTGCACAGGGTGCGATTCCACGGCAACACGGCTGACAAATCGGTATTGCTAAACTGCTGGCGGCTCATATTGGTCAGTACCACACCATAACCGTAAGGGAATGCCAATTTGCCCTGATACCTTCCCGCGTATTGAATCAATTGCGGGTCTTGTTCGAGTTGCTGCACCAACTTATAAGCACATTGCCGCGCTTGTTCCAGCGGGTTGGTGACGGTTTTCACGCCTTGCGGGGTTAGCAAGGTCGCTGAGGCTTTGTCGATAGACTGAATGCTATCCAACTTCCAATCTTTGACTTCCAGCAGCAATAATCCCCGCCAGGGATGCACAATAATGAAATCGGCGTAACGCTGGCGAAAACCTTCACCCACACGCGGCTCATACCAACACAGGTAATCATCTTCCAATAACTGCTCCAAACGCCGCGCAAAACGCTTTTCGCCGGAAGTCATGCGGTTGAGACAACTTTGTAAAGAGGGGATTAACTTCGCCATAACTCAATTTTTTATCATTTTTAGTTGATTAAGCCGCTCATTCTTCCTCGGCAACAGTCGATCACAAACGGTCGAACGCCTCCGGCTCAACATCCGGTACAGCACGCATGACCTTGAGAAAATCTGCACGAGAGGCTTGAGCAGCTTCTTGTGCCAAATAATTTTTGGTCAGCAAGGCAGACATTTTTTCAGCCGCCGCTGTTACCAAAAATTGATTGATCGAGACACCATCCGCCTTTGCCAGCTCTTTGATCTTCTCATGCAATGATTGGGGTAAACGCAATGTCAGTTTATTCGCAATTCGTGTTTTCATGGTGTCATATGTACAACCATTCGTAGTGGTCTGGCAAGTCTCTTACGGTGTTAATTGCTTAAACTAAACCTCTGCTGTCATCGCGGCGAATCTTTCCGCTGTTACCACTTTCGGCACGAGTCGCCCGCTTTTCCCCGGTAACATCAGCACAATAGCGCGGTTGTGTGCATCGCCGTAGCTGACGTGTAGCGGTTTGTCGTTGCTGTAGAAATACAGGCAGTAGGAAAGCATAACTCAGGGAAAATCTTACATCGTAAACTGCTGAGCTGTATCACCCGCCTCTAAAAATTGCATAACCCGCGCACATTCGCCCCGCACGGTGTCTGCCAGATAAGTCCAGAAGGCGGTATTTTCTACTGTGCGCACCACTACAGCAGTGGGGAGAAAACGACGCATTTCCTGCACAAAATAGCGATGAATATCAGAGTCATCACGCAACTGCTGGGAACGTTGTGCCATCAATTGCGTAAACTGTTGGGTCGCATAGCGATGATCAATCACCTTCTTTGCTACCAAGTCTAATGGAGCCTGAATATTTTGTTGTCGCAACCAAGTGATGTCCCACAAGTCACGGTTTTTGATGCGGTTGGGGCGTAACGCGAAAGCCACTAATTTGTCAGCAAGAATTTCTTCACGGCTTTCGGCTTGCAGGATCAGACCGGATGTTCCCATGTCCACCCCGTAATGGTTGCGTAATACCTGCGGGCGTTTGTCGTAACTGGGGATAGCGCAAATGTCGATGTTAATGCGCTGGGCAGGCAAATGCCGTTGTTTCGGCTGGGTAATCACCCGTAATTTCCACGTATCCACATTGCCCGATTCGCGGCTTGGCTCGCTGACTTCAACCGCAAGACCGTATTTTACCCGTAAGCGTTCAACCAATACCGCACCCAAGTGACTCAGGGTTTCACGCTGAAAATCAGCACCGCCGGTAAAATCCAAATCTTCGCTTAAACGGTTAGAACCGTAACACGCCCGCAAGCAAGTGCCACCGATGAAAGTCAATTGACTCAACAACCCCGCTTCCGCCATCTCCCGCAGAATGTCATGGTGCAGCAACTCTTTTTCCACCACGGTGCGTAACGGGGCTAGATCACCTTGCTCTTGCATGGCTTGGGAAACAAGCTGGTTAAACAAATTCATGGGCAACCTTCCAGTCAATTAAATCCGTATCGCGACAGGTGCGCTTCATATCGCGTAATGCCAATCCCACATTTGCCCGCCATAAATGGCAACGGGTGTCGTAAACCAGTTGGTTTGCCAAATCTGCCGCCTGCTTTTTGGTGTGGATGAATTCAATCTTGCCGAAGTTGCCACAATCCATAATATGCGTGCGTCCCGATGACATCAGCGTAACCCAGTTCATGGGAAGCTGAGAAATAACCCCCGCATCACTCAAGGCTGATTCCAGACTGATGTAATTAAATTCACCCGCCCGCAACCGCGCCGCCGCACGATACAACAGCAAGCCATCGTTAGCGTAAGTTTCTGGGTAAAGGTATAAACCCCGGCAAATGCGTTTAAGCAAGCCAGTCTGTTCTGCACGACTGAGTAATGCCTTGAATGCAGCAGGGGTTTGCTCCGGCATTGCGCCACGTAAATCACTCAAGGTGAACAAACAATGTTCACTGTTAGCCAGTGCTTTGAGCGTATTTGCCAAGTGTTTAATCGGTTGCATCGCAATTTAAGTCTACATGAAGTTACGCTTAGTGTAGCTCAATGTAGACTTAACGAGGGCAATCAATGGTTATTTCGCTGAATCTTTCCGCCGTCACCACCTTCGGCACGAGCCGCCCGCTTTTCCCCGGTAACATCAGCACGATGGCACGGTTGTGTGCGTCACTGTAGCTGACGTGTAGCGGTTTGCCGTTGCCGTAGAAATACAGGCGGTCAAACGGGGTGTTTTGCACGATCCATTGCGCGACTTCCAGCATGTTTTCGTCGGGGACGATGAAATCACAGGCTGCACCTTTGCGCTCGCAGATCAGGTTGCCACGGGTATTCACTTCATGGGCGGCGTGTTGGTCGCGTTTGGGGTCGATGCTGCCTTTGATGTGTTTGGCGAGTTCGGGGGAGCAGAAGCCGTAGGTGAGTTCGATACCGCCAAAGTAATCCATTACCGGGTCGATAATGTGCAGGGCAAGCGCGGCGAGTGCGTTATAGGTGTCAGGCTGTTTGGGCAGGTTGGGTAAGCCGGTGTTGGCTTGGGTTGCGCCGCATTCGATGAAATCGCGGAAGGTGTGGTATTGACCGCAGGGGTCATCCAACGCGGGGGTATGTTGCGCGGGTTGCAGTTCAAAGCCCACGACTGCCAAGCGTAAACGCTGCAAGGTGGCATCGAATTGTTCGAGAGGCATTCCGTAACCGTCTAAGGCAAATTCAGGGTGGGTTGCCAGCACTTGGTCAAAGGCGAGTTGTTCGGCGTAGTGCGGGAAATCGGGGGTGAGGAAACGCGCTTTTCGGTACAAGTAAGGCGGGGTGTAGGTGTCGCCGTATTTGTAATACTCGAAACGTTGATTGACTAGGCTGATTTTGATGCGTTCCAGCAAGCGTGGCAGGGGCGATTCCTCGAAGTCATCGTATTTCATCAGCGATAATTTGCCGGATTCGGCATGGATTTTCAGCAAATCGGCAGAAGTCACGTCACCGAAAACGAAGGTGGCGCAACCGATGTAGACCCGCAAAATCGGCGGCAATGCCACGACTTGTGCGGTGTGGAAGGTGAATGCGCCTTCTTCATCGAGATAGCCATAGCCTTGCGCGGCGGCTTGTTGGCACATTTGGCGCAGCAACGCGGGGTTGCCCGCTGAGAATAACAGGCGTTCGCCGTCGGTTTGGGCGTGTTGGTAGTTTTGGAAGAAGGCTTTGACATCGCGCTTGAGGCTTTCCGGCAAGTGGCGGTAAATGCGTTGTTGGTCGAAACGGCGCATCGCAAAGTACACCGTGAGGTCATCGCGGCGGCTGTCGAAAGCGAGTTTCAGCAGTTCATCACCCTGGAAGCGTTGCAGGAATTTCAGGGCGCGTTGTGTTGTGCCGAACAGGTCTTTGCTGGCGGCAAGGTCGGGGAATTCGTCGTCTTGGGGTGGTCTGCCCAGTTCTAGCCAGCGTAGCCAGAGTGCATCCAATAAGGCTGCGTGTTGTTCGTAGAAGGCGCGTTCTTTGTCGGCTTTGGTGAGGCGGGCGGCGCGTTCGGCTTTGGGAGAACAACTTGTGCTATACCAGTGGCTCTGAAACTCCAGTTTTTACGAACACTAAAACGATCAAGGACTATAAAATGGCAAGTGCTAACACTCACATACGCAATCTGATAGAAGTCGCCGACACGCTAACAAGGAAAGGACTAATGAGAAAACAAGCGGCTGAAAAATTCTTAGAAAACAATATCGACTTAGCCGATAACGTTTTATTCGAGTTGGAGAAAGCCGATAAAATAATTGGTGTATTAATGGCTCATATCGGGTATCTGAGTGAATATGACAAAAAAGGACTTGAACGTGACTTGGCAGCGCGTGGGTTTAGCGATCATACGGAAACACGCCGTGCTGTTCTCATGAAAGCATTTGCACTGCAAAATGAGTCGCAAGATGGCGTATAATCTGCGCAACTAAACGATACTGGGCTATGTTAATGAATGCGCAAGAACTCATCACCCGCATCACCGCGTTAAACGTCTGGAAAAAAGGCGACCAACGCGCTCCGCACAAACCACTATTGCTGCTATTGGCATTAGGGCGTATTCATGCCGAGTTACCGCGTTTAATTCCGTTTGATCAGATCGATGCAAAGCTCACACAGTTATTGCAAGACTTCGGCCCCAGCCGCGCCAGCTATTACCCCGAATTACCGTTCTGGCATTTGCAGTCTGATCTGATTTGGGAAATGCCGCGTTCTACCGGCGTTTTGACCGCATCCGGCAGCATCAGCAAAAAGTATTTGCGCGATAACCACGTTGAAGCAGGCTTCACTCAAGAGGTATACGACCTGCTAAAAACCAATGCAGAACTGCTGCAACAAGTAGCGATACAATTGTTGGAGGACAATTTCCCGTCGTCTGTCCATCAAGATATTTTGGATGAAGTCGGCTTGGATTTTGAAGCAATTCCGCAACTCACCACGCAAAAACGTGCCAAGCGTGACCCAACATTTCGCCGCCGTATACTGGAGGCTTACGACTACCGCTGCGCTATTTGTAATTTCAGTGTACGCATGGAAAACACCCCAATTGCGCTCGAAGCCGCCCACATCAAATGGTTTCAAGCAGGTGGCCCCGATATTGAAAGCAACGGTTTGGCACTCTGCTCTTTGCACCATAAATTGCTCGACCGTGGCGCGTTAGCCATTTCCAATGAGCAGAAAATCGTAGTGTCAGAAAAAGCAAACGGACATGGTGGCTTTCAAGAATGGGTGCTCAATTTCGACGGCAAAGCACTGCTGAAACCGCGCAATTCGCTATATGCACCGCAGACCGAATTTACGGATTGGCATATTCGCGAGGTGTTCCAAGGCAAGTATCGCTAATCCCAATACACCGCCTTTTCAGGAAAAACCCACCGCACGCCACCACGCGGATCTTCCTGATCGCCCGTATAACGCGGCATCACATGCACATGCAGGTGAAACACCGTTTGCCCTGCCGCTTATTTTTAGGACGTGACTTCGACTTAAGCGCAACCCTTGGCGTATACTCATACCATACAACACAGAGAGGTAAGTGCCATGCAAACGTTTGACCAAATTATCCGCCAGACACGTACCTTGCCGGAAAATATCCAGCAAGAAATACTGGATTTCGTAGAATTCATGCTTGCCAAATACCAAGCACCTGTTACCGCCGCAAAGCCCGCGAGTTCAACCCCATTTGCTATCTACCAAACGCTAGATTTGGGAGTCGGTGGATACGCACAATTTCCTTCCAACCGCGCCAAACAAGGCATACGTGAACTCTTGTTGCGGAAACACAAACAATGATTTTGGTCGATACTGGCCCCTTAGTCGCCCTGTTTGATCCACAAGATCCGTACCACAAGCACTGCACTAAAATCATGCAAACATTGCACGAGCCGATGGTAACAACACTGCCTGTCTTGACTGAAGTATTTCACCTGCTCTGCCCTGACAGCCAAGGAAGTAAGGCTTTACGACAATTCATTGCGCGGAATGGCTTGGCAGTATGGCTGATGGATGATGCTGGTGTTGAAACAGCTCTAAACCTGATGGAAAAATACATCGACCGCCCAATGGATTTAGCGGATGCCTCGCTAGTTGTTGCCGCTCAATGCTTAAAAACAAACCGAGTATTCACTACCGACCGTAATGATTTTTTTGTCTATCGAATTGAGGCAGGTCATCACCTCAAAAATTTTGATGTTATTAGTTGACCGTCATTTCCAATACACCGCCTTTTCAGGAAAAATCCACCTTACCCCACCACGAGGATCTTCCTGATCGCCCACATAACGCGGCATCACATGCACATGCAGGTGAAACACCGTTTGCCCTGCCGCTTCCCCGACATTTACCCCGATGTTATAGCCTGCGGGCTGGTGTTGGGTATCCAATTGCTGCTTAGTGAGATGCAGCAATTCATGCAAAGCGTTGAATTCTTCAGCCGTAAGTTCAAACAGTGAAGCCACATGACGCTTCGGAATAAGCAGCGAATGCCCCAACGACACCGGAAAACGATCCCGAATGACCACATGAAACGCATTTTCCGCCACAATATCCGCCGCCGCGAGTTGGCAGAACGGGCAAAATGATGCAGTGGTCATGTGATTACTCCTTATGTTACTGTTTCAGCAAAGTCGGAAACACCAATACTCAAGTGGGTTGTAACATGACATCAGAAAATTTGTTAAGCCGCATCACGGTTGAAACAGGCAAATGTGGCGGTCGCCCTTGCATTCGCGGCTTGCGTATCCGTGTACAAGATGTGCTGGGATGCTGGCGGAAGGCATGGAAACCAAAGAGATTCTGGAAGACTCCCCCTATTTGGAAGCAGCCGATATTCGCGCCGTGCTGATGTATGCGGCTCGCTAATTCCGTTCTCCTATTTGACCGTTATTTCCAATACACCGCCTTTCCACAGCCGTGAGTGCAAACCAGTGAAGCCACATGGCGTTTTAAGCTGAGGAAAACTGGGCATTGTAGTTACGGTTACAATATCCTATCATAGAAACACGACTCTCCCCTTGACCGTTTGGCTAGGTCAAATGCTCTTGGGGCGGCAAGCCGCCTTCGGGCGGCTTTGTCATTTCTGGAGAATGAATATTTTGCGAACCATCGTTTTCATTGACGGCTACAACTTGTATTACGGCATAGTGCGGCACACACCTTACAAGTGGCTGGATATTTTCAAGCTATTCCAAGAACGCCTCTTGTTGCCAGAAACAGAATTACTGGAAGTGCGTTATTACACCGCCCGGTATTGGGTTTGTTGTGCGATGATCCCGCATCCCCTCAACGCCAACGGCAATACCTGCAAGCATTACGCAAATTACACCCAGAAAAGATTGCTATCTTTGAAGGGAAACTGGTTAAAAGCACTCCGATTCTGCGCCTTGCAGAACCGATTCCGGCAGCACCAGAGTTGACGATGGCAAGGGTTATTACGCTGACTGAGAAAAAAACCGACGTGAACATTGCCAGTGATATGCTGACAGCAGTATTTCTTGGGCAATGTGAACAAGTGGTGTTATGCAGCAATGACAGCGACATAGAAGGAGCATTGAAGGCAATTCGCCAGCATTGCCCCGCTGTGCGAGTGGGTTTGGTCACGCCGATTGCCAGCTCTGATCATCGGCATATCTGCAAGGAACTGAAAGCCTTATCCCATTGGGTGAAAGTGCTTAAGTTGGACGATATGGCACAAGCACAATTGCCTCATAAGATACCCGGAACATCCATTACCAAGCCAAGCAGTTGGTAAATTTTCGCCGCAATATCCGCCGCCGCGAGTTGGCACGCAAACGCCGCCAGCTTACCCAGAAACTGATCAGCGAACGCACCGGTATCAGCCCAATCACCCTGCGTAAAATTGAAAAGGGGGATGCTGGTGTTTCCATCGGTCACTACCTGACTATGTTGGCAGCACTGAATCTGGCGGAAGACCTTGCCAACGTAGCGCAGGATGATGAATTTGGGCGCAAATTGCAGGACGCTAAACTGCTGGGTGCGAACAAGAAAGGCGGAAAAGCTGATTGAGGTATCGGGTCTGCCCTTCGACTACGCTCAGGGCACGGGTCAAAAACTTCCTAACCTTTCCGCGTGTACATAGCCAAAAAAGTGAAAAACCTTAGCCAATAGGCAAACACAATGCCACTTTAAACCGGCAATGCCCCTTTCTGAAACACCAACGCGCCGGTTTCTGTCCGCAACTTGCCATGTAACACACCCTTGGCGGCAAAGTGGTAATCACCGGCTTTGAGGTGCAAGTCCCCCAACCACATTTCGCCTTCGAGCATAATGCACTCTTCATCATAGGGGTGCGGATGCCCCGGCATTTCAAAGCCCGGTTCTAACCGCGCCAAATACGTGACCACGGGGGAATGCGCACTTTGGTGCAAGATTTTGATTGCTGCACCGGGGACAGCATGTATCCATTCCCCTTCAGCCGCCCGAATGGTTTGGAAACCGGGTGTCAGGCACGCGCTTTCTGCCGCCACTTTTTCCAGCATAGCGGTGCGCATCCGCAGCTTCAGCGCGGCAGGCACGGTCGCACTGGCGTGGTGTTCTGCCAATAATGCTGCTACGTCCGCGTCCAATGCGTCTGTCATTACCTTGTTGTCGTCATTGCTGTTCATGACACACCTCTGTCTGGAAAAGAATCCGCTAAGGCGGCGCGTAAAATCGCTTGCGCCCGCCGTAACTGTGTTTTGATTGTCCCTAACGGTTCGCCGGTATGCGCGGCGATTTCCTGATGGCTCATGCCGCGATAAAACGCCAAGGCAATCAATTGGCGTTGCGGTGCATCCAACAATTGCAAGGCGGTTTGCAAGGCACTGTCCGCTTCCACCGTCAAGGTTAAATCGAGCGGGTTGGGCGTATCGGGGTCGGCTGCCTCGAAATCATCGCTCAATTCCACTTGCTGTTTGGTGGTGGCAGACTCTTTGCGCAGCGCGTCAATCGCACGGCTGTGTGCCATCATCAACAACCATGCCAGCGGGGTAGCACGTTCGGCGCTGTAACTGCCCGCTGCACGCCACACTTGCCAATACACATCGCTGACAATCTCTTCCGCCAACGCCGGATTCGCGGTGACTTTGAGCGCAATGGCATACACCCTGCCCACGGTTGCATCGTAAAAACTGCCCAATGCCTGTTGATCACCCCGCTGCACTTGTGCCAGCAAAGGGTAAAGTTCGGCCTGATCGTGTGCCATTCATGCTCTCCCGCAAAACGATTCCGTGAGTCTAGCACAGGGGCATTCTATCCCGAATTTTAAAAAAATAAGCCTGACGGATGAGGGGGAATCCTGTCAGGCTTTAAAACCCCAGCCATGACAGCCAGGGGAGTGTGTTGCGGAACGCTTATTGTTGAGTGGTACGGCTACGCAAGTATTCGGTCAACGCTTCACGCCCGGCACTGCCATCACCATCGCCCAGATACGGCCCCAATTGCAGCTCACCCGTGGCACTCAAGCCCGGAAAGTAGAACGGATGCGGTGATTCGGTGCCACGTGCCGGGTCAAGCAGTTTGTTCAAACCTGCCGCCGCAGTTGCCCCGCCAACCGAGCCGTCATGCAGGAAATCATCCTTGGCATTCAAGTCCAGCAACAACGGCTTGGCGTAACCCGGTTTTGACCCCGGCGCACTCTCTGGCTCGCCGCGAATACTCGCATCCAACACCACCAGTGACAGGTCGTAATTCGGGTCAGCCCCTGCCAGCGTTTTCTGGATATTGGTAATGCCTTTTTCCGAACGATCCAGCAAGGTCAGCAGATTGTTGCTGTAAGGGCGGTACATTTGTTCCAAGGGGCGCACAAAACTTTCCACCGCCTTATCCGGTGCAGTATGGCAGGCAATGCAATTTGCCCCACCCGCAGCGCGTGGCATCATGAAAATCTGTTCGCCCAACGCCACTTTTTCAGGATTCAAACCCGCCGGAGCAGCAGGCGATTGCAATTGATCGGTGTACGCCCGCAATGCCTGCAATTTGCTCTCATCCACCCGCAAACCCACGGGGCCGGTCGGCGAACCTGCCGCCATGCCGGTGGCATTTGCGGTCACAAACGGCTTGATGGTGTCGGAAGTCGTGGCATCGGGAATCACATTCGTTGCCCGCAATACCGTTTCATAACGTTCAGCAATTTCATCCCCCACCGGCCCTGCGAGGAAATTCAGGAAAGCTCGCCCGTCTTTGGTCAGCAAACTGGTCGGGTCGAGTGCCACGGTGTATACCAGATTGTTGAAATCATCCAGCTTCTCAAATGCGCCACTGCTACCCCACGGCGCGGCAAGGTCGGTACGGAAAAACGGCGGGATGTAGGTGGCGTTACCGATACCATCCGGGGTCGCGTCAAACGAACTGATTGGGTAATGGCGCAAGCCTTCAGCGGTCATGCCTGTCAGGTATGCGCGGGCAGCGGCGGTTTGATCCGCAATCGAATCGCTGCTTTTAATACCGGCGAAACTGCCACGCCCCAAGGTTGCATCGCCCAGCGCGTCATACGCGAGTTGCAGGAACGGCAAATACGCCAGCGGGTTTTCGGCTGCGGCAAAAATTGCCCCAACATCCAGCTTTTCTGCAATCACGCCATCGACTTGTTTGCCAACCGAACCGGGACCTGCAAAGCCTGCGGGCACGACGGAATTATCGGTGGCGGCATGGCACAAAGAGCACGATACCCCGATGCGGTCGCCGACCAGCGGGTTGAAAACACTGTCATTTTTGAACGCGGGATCACTGCCCAAGGGTTTGCGCTGGCCTGCCGCATCGAAGGGTACAACCCCGATGACTGCGCCTTCATTGATCAAGGCAAGGGTCACTTCCGGCTTGGCCAGCACGGTATCGTTGGGGGATGTGCCTGCCTTGATTTGATCCAATGCGCCGACTAAGGCGGTGGCTGTCCCCGGCGATAGGGCTTCGACATTTACGTTCAGCCCCAGATTCAGGGCATCCAGCGGGGTGACGCCTGCGCCCGCCAAGCCTTGCGGCAAGCGCATCGCATCCGTCCAGAAACGTTCATTGCCGAAGGTTTCGTAGCTGAAGACGGTTTTGCCCAAGGCGACGGGGGAAACCGCCGGGGTTTCTGGTGTGGCAGTTGTACCGTCGCTGGCAGCAACCGAAGTGCTGCTACTGTTATTACAACCGGTAAGCAAGGCAGCCAGCAACACACTGACCCCACTGACCAGCGGGTAAGGGGATAATTTTAGGCTTTGGCTATTCATGGGTGGCTCTCCAGTTTCTCGTTGTCATCGTGGTTACGCGGCTTTTTACAAACCTGTCTTGGGGTATTACGTGGCAAGTGAGAAACTGGATTGCGGTTTTTTGACGATTGAACCACGATACTGGAATAAAAAAATCCTAATAATTGTTAGGATTTTATTGGGGAAATAGGTTGGCGCTTCTATAATCCGAATAACTGTTAGGATTATAGGAATACCCATGCCCATTACTGTATCCACTCCCCAAGAGATTGGGCGCTTAGTACGCGCTGCACGTAAAGCACAAGGCTTGCGGCAAGATGACGCTGCAGGAGCCATTGGCGTTTCCGATATGTTTCTAAGCGGACTGGAAAACGGTGCACCCGGCGTTCGTTTAGACAAACTTTTGAAAGTCTTGCACGGCTTAGGTTTGGTTCTGCAAGTGAATGTAACAGACGATGTTGCTAAGCGATACGCCACTTTGCAACGCACTACAACAGCGAAATCATGAGAACGTTGCAGGTTTACATCAATACCCGTCGAATTGGTGAATTACGCGATGAAAACGGTATCTGGTCGTTTACTTACGCTGACGACTGGGTGACGGCAGCGGATGGATACGCCATTAGCCCGGCACTACCGCTTCAACTTTTACCACATCTGGATGGCAGCTCACAGCGCAGTGTGCAATGGTTTTTCGATAATTTACTGCCTGAAGAAGGCGCACGCACCTTACTGGCACGTGATGCTAGACTCGACCTTGCGGATAACTTCGGGTTGCTGGCGTATTACGGGGCAGAGTCAGCCGGTTCACTAATCTTACGCTCAGAACAAGACCCAATAACGGAATCTGGAGAGCGACCACTCAGTGATGCTAGTTTGCATGAGCGCATCCAACGCTTACCTACCGTTTCATTATCCACAGGCGCAGCCAAGCGCATGTCACTAGCGGGTGCACAACACAAATTACCCGTTGTATTACGTGCAGGGCAATTGTTCGAGCCAATCGGCAACACACCCTCTACACATATTTTGAAACCGGATCACCCTGATAAAACGTATGCACACAGCGTCATTAATGAGTTTTTCACCATGCGCTTGGCAAAAGCACTCAATATTCCTGTACCCAATGTCACTAGGCATTATGTGCCGGAGCCAGTGTACCTGATTGAACGTTTTGACCGACAAATCACCACCAACCATGTAGAACGCTTACACGTACTGGATGCGTGCCAACTATTGGATGTTAATCGCCAATTCAAATACACCCATGCCAGTATAGAACGCTTACACACATTGGCTGAGCGTTGTCATGCTCCTGCTGCTGCCCGTTTACGGTTGTATTCTTGGCTGGTGTTCAATGTTTTGGTGGGCAATAGTGATGCACACCTGAAAAACCTATCCTTTTTGATGGGAAAACACGGTATCAGCCTTGCTCCACACTACGACCTGTTGGCAATCGCGGTATACGACACTAAAGCGCTGGGGCGCGATGTCTGGCCGCACACCTCACTGGCATGGCCGTTATTCGACAAACACACCTTCGCAGAAATCAAGCGAGCGACATTATTAGAAGCCGGAGCCGTATTGGGTATTCAAATGGCTACTTGTGAACGTTTGTTGGATTTTCAACTAAAGCGTATCAAACCAGCAGCTAAACAATTGCTGCTAGACATTGAACAGGAAAACCGCGTGTTATTACAGCAACACCCCGCTTTAGCACACTTTTTTGTTGGGGAAAGTCGCTGTTTGCGGACTATTGTTTATCTCATTATTCACGATATGGTTAAACAGCTAACAGGATGAAGTTTCAACACCTCCTACTCGCCCTATCCTTCCTCACCCGTCTCCCCGTCCCCGATCTGGGCAAACTGGAAGCACCTGATTTTGGTCGGGCAGCGCTGTTCTACCCCTTGGTGGGTTTAGTAATCGGTGGTTTGCTGTGCGTGCCATGGCTGGTCTTTCCCCATGCATCGCCGTTGTTGCTGGCGGCAATTCTCACTGTGCTGTGGGCAGCCATTACCGGCGGACTGCATCTGGATGGGCTGGCAGACAGTGCCGATGCATGGCTCGGCGGCTTTGGCGATGAGGAAAAAACCCACCGTATTCTCAAAGACCCGCTGGTCGGGGCAGCCGGGGTGATTGCTTTGGTCGGGGTATTGCTGTTGAAATTCGCCGCGTTAAGCGTATTGATTGCACACCAACAGTGGCTGGTGATCGTATTTGCCCCGCTATTAGGGCGTATCTTAATTTTGCTGCTCTTTTTAACCACGCCGTATGTACGGGCTGGTGGCTTGGCAAGTGAGGTGACACAACATTTACCGCGTCAGACAGCCGGGTGGATCACGGCGGCTGGCTTGCTGCTCGGATTAGCAATCTCCACTGCTGGCATCCTCCTGATGCTATTAGGATTTTGGTTATTACGCCGCCTAATGTTGCAACGTTTACAAGGCTGTACGGGCGATACCGCCGGGGCAAGCGTCGAAAGCGGGGAAATGTTATGGCTGACAGGTGCGGCCTTAATACTGACTTAGCACAGAACACAAAAATAAACGGCACATTTTTCCTAACGAGAGGTCTATTTTACACTAGAATTAAATAACACAGCCTGTCGCACCTCATTCACCGGATAGGTCAAAATAACACTTGGGGAGTTCAACCATGCCACAAACCACCACCAGTAACACCGATAATCGCACCGTTGTTAAAAACAAAATTCTGGAACTCAATGGCTTAGCAAAAGACGCTGACACCAAGATGCGAGAAGCGCTAAAAGCCAGCAACCAAGCCTCCGCAACGTTATGGCGTGAACGCCGTGATTATTACAACGCCGAATCCAAACGCTTAACCGAATGGCTGAATGCGCCGCCCGCCCCCAGCATGACCCCTGAAGAAATCCGCAAACGCCTGAATGAACTGCCGTATAAAATACAGTACGCCAACAAAATGTTAACAGAATACCAACGCGTTAATAATGCGGCAAAAATCAACGAATGGGCACGTGAACTGCAAAATCTCGAAGCCGAGCAAGCTCGACTGAAAGCCATAAATACCACAACGCCTTCCCCCGTTACCCCACCACCAACACCCGTCCGGCCTGCACCTGTCACACCAACCCCGGCACAGCCTACGCCCGTGACGCCTGCACCTGCCACTCCGCCACCTGCCACGAACAGCAACGACTTTATCAGCAACTTAGCGGACACCTTCAACACCAACGGCAATCAGGATTACGCTCACAATGCCATCCTCAAAGAATTATTGGAAGGCAAATACAGTGCTTCCAAGATTCCCGCCAATGATCCCAAAACAGCGGCTTACACGGTCGTCAGAACCAACAATAGCGCCCCCTTGCACTGGATTCGCAACCAAACCCAAGCCCAAGATCTGTATAAACGCTTACCCGTCGTCAATGATCAGGAGAAACGCCGCTTCCCCAGCCTGAATCTGAGCGGGCGACGCATGGGGCAAACCTTTTTCATCCGCGACTTTATGCAAGTCAACAGCCAAGGCAATTTAACGGTGGGGGACTTAATCGCCGTGGATGACACGGTGTATTCCCTCTTTGCCCAAGACTTTGACAAATTGGTCAATAGCATCAACCAATACCAGCAGCAACGCGGACGCACCTACCGCGTATTCCCGTTCCTGCGCATGGCGCACCGCGATGCTTTTCAGTTAATCCCCGACCGTACCCCGGACGGTATCGACCGTTATGGCGGAGCCGTCATGAGTAATGTGAGCATTACGGGCAACTTGCTGTACTCTGACGGCGCGTTGCAAGGCATATTCGCGTCGGATGGGGCATTCCGCAACCTGCATATTCGCAATAACCATCTGCAAATTGGCGGGCAACACACCATTTCTATCAGCGGGATGTTAAACGGCTCTATCCTGGGGAATACAGACATCCACAACCGCCCCTTAGCGGATGATAAGATTGCCCTGTATCCGTTGCGACTGGGGGGAGGCGCTAATATTTATATCATTGGTTTCAAGAATAAAACCGCCATCAACCCAACAGATACCCGCTATTATCAGTACGACACGATTCTCGGTGTGCCGCCTGCTCGCGATTTCCGCCGTCAAATTCAAGCCAGTGGGCGCTGTTACCGCGACGTCGATATGGTGGAACTGCATACCCTGTTAAAACGTCAAAATCCGCAGACGCCCACGCAATGGCAGGCTATGATGGATACCCTGGTACAACGGGGTTTTGCCCAAGTCGCCACTTAAATTATCGAATTATCACGGAGGATAATAAAACGGATGGTGTGTAACCTAAAAACGCTCATTGCATTCATGATTACCCTGAGCACCTGCTTCAGCGTTAACAGCTTCGCAGAACCTCAGGAACAAGCCATCAAACTGGGTAGCAGTTGGTACAGAGCCGCCTTTGAAACCCGCTTTCCGCCTGCGATTCCCTCGCTACCCGATGCGAATGGTTGGGTGGTGCTCTACAAAAACAAGGCGGACTTAATGGGGGAACAACACGACAATGTATTCCGCCCGATAACACCAGCGCTAAACGTGGCGTTGTCAGCCGAGACCACACTCAACCCATTCCGCAAGCGCTACCCCGATTTCTACACGGAGGTGAGTAATCGCAAGCGTTTGGATTGCCCGGTGTTAGGCGTTCCCTTTGAGCTGGATGATAAACCCACCACGCAAGAATGGGTCGTCGCCTTTTCCGCCATCCAGTGCCTGAGTGATGATGAAAGCGTCAAACTACGGCAGGGCGATACCGAAGCGCATTACTGGGTCTTGCAAAAACGGGCGAACGGTCAATACCGGGTACTGGCAGAAGGCGATGGCAGCCTGCACGTGGTCAATCACTACAAGGAGCAAGGCTACAAAGAAATCCGCACCCGTTTGCTGTTAAACCGTGCGTTTCCTAACGATGAGCTGCAATGCGGCGGCGCAGAATTCACTTGGCGCTACCGCAACACCGGCTATTATTTAGCGGATACTGAAATCATGGCGCAAGATTGCCAGCTTCTGCACTTCCCTGAACTGACGGGTGAGGCTTGGCAGTATGCGTATGACGAATACGCACGGCGTGCCAAAGTGTTAGTGGATCAGTGGGTGAAGTAACGACGTTGCTTATAAATCAATGCCTTTTTGTGCCTTGATGCCATCGCGGTAAGCATGTTTCACATCCGCAATCTCAGACACGGTGTCAGCGAAATCGCGTAAGGTTTCGCTGGCTGCCCGCCCTGTTACCACCACGTGTTGCATGGGCGGGCGGGCGCTGATGTCATCCAACACCTGATCCGCATCCAAATAACCGTAGTTCAGTAAATAGGTTAATTCATCCAATACTACCAAGTCATAACGGGGGTCAGCCAACATGCGCTGCGCCACCGCCCAGCCACGTTGTGAGGTGGCAATGTCTTGCTCACGGTTTTGCGTTTCCCAGGTAAAACCGTCGCCTAACACATGCCAGTCGCAACCTGCTTGCTTGCCGAAAAACGCTTCTTCACCGGTATCGGTACGGCTTTTGAGAAACTGGCAGACCCCGACTGTCATGCCATGCCCTAACGAGCGCCCCACCATGCCAAACGCCGAGCTGGATTTGCCTTTGCCGTTACCCGTTAGCACTAACAGCAAGCCTTTTTCCTGATCGGCGCGGGCAATACTGGCGTCAATCATGGCTTTTTTGCGTGCCATGCGGGCTTGGTGGCGGGTGTTTTTATCCGAATCAGTCATGCTTGTTCTGCGCTAATGGGTTGGGATTTGACTTTGCCTGAGACACCATCCATCTGCAATAAGAGATTCACCAAGGTATTGGAAAGCTGATGCATCTCCGTGAAGGCGCGGCGCATTCCGATTTCATTGCCGTCGAGCTGACAGCGCAAGGCTTCATCACTGGCTAGATGGAAACGTTCGTGTGGCACAAATAACGCATTGAAAAGTTCCACCATTGACTCACCGTATGCATTCGCCTCGCGTTGCCCTTCGCCATATAACCACCCACCCAAGGAACACATACGGCAAGTCGTTGGCTCAAAGTGATTAGATCCGTCTAAACGCCCTTTCATTTGGCGCAAATATTGTACGTGATCATTCAAACGTTTGAGAAAAAACGCTTTCTTTTCCATCTAGTAGCCCCTTCATGTTCTTGCAACATGATTAATCATTAATCTGATTGATCGACATTACACTGATAGATAAAGAGCGTCAAATGATAGCAGTAACGGCGGAGTAACAGCTTAGTAACAACGATTTTCACACAATCGCGGTCGCCTTGATCTGCGCAAACACTGCCATCCCCACCCGCAAGCCCATCACACTCGCCGATTTCTGGGTAATGTGTGCCAGCAATGGCACGCCGCCTAGGTTCAAACGCACCATCACCTGCCCCGCCACCGGTTGCGCCATGCCGGTAATGCTGGCAGGCAACACGTTGAGAATGCTGGTTTGCGCTGGTTGTTGCAGCGTCAGACTGACATCGCGGGCATCAATGCGTAAACGTAACGGCGTACCCACGGCGGTTGCCTGCTGGTAGGGCAAACTGATCACGCCCCCGGCAAAACCGACGTGGCTGAGGTGAAACTCCGGCTCATGATCCCACACTTTCACCTGCAACACGCTGGAGGCTTCTTTTCCTTGCGCCATTGGCGAATCCAGCCGCGTCAGCACCTCCGCCAATGCGCCCGAAGCCACTACCTTGCCCGCTTCCAGCACCACCAGATGATCCGCAAGCTGGGTCACTTCCTGCGGTGAATGCGTCACGTACAAAATGGGAATATCGAGTTCACGGTGCAAGTGTTCCAAAAACGGCAAAATCTCCTGTTTACGCTTGAGATCGAGCGCAGCAAGCGGTTCATCCATCAACAACACTTGCGGCTTGAGGGCAAGAGCACGAGCAATGCCAACCCGCTGGCGTTCTCCACCGGAGAGTTGCGCGGGAATTTTGTCCAGTAAATGTCCAATCCCCAGCATCTCCACTATCGCTGCCAGTTCGTCATCATTCGCGGATTGCGGGGCACGTTTGCGCCCGTAATCCATATTCTTGCGAGCAGTCAGATGCGGGAACAGGCTGGCTTCCTGAAACACATACCCCAAGGGGCGTTGGTGCGTTGGCAAAAACACCCCGTTCGCGCTGTCTTGCCACACCTGCCCGCGCACTTGCAGGAAACCGCTGTCCGGGCGTTGCAACCCAGCAATGCAGCGCAACAAGGTGGTTTTGCCAGAGCCGGAATGCCCGAACAATGCGGTTACGCCGCTCCCCGGCAATTGCAGATCAGTTGCAAGTGTGAAGTCAGGAAACCGCAAATTAAAACGTACTTCGATCATGTTTTAACCGCCTTTTCCACATCCAGTTTCTGGTTCATCAGGTGCATGGAAAGCAGCACAATGAATGCAAACGCCACCATCAATCCCGCCAGCCAGTGCGCATGGCTGTACTGCATGGATTCGACATGGTTATAAATCTGCATGGAAACCACCCGTGTCTGACCGGGAATATTGCCACCGACCATCAGCACCACTCCGAACTCACCAACGGTATGCGCAAAGCCCAAAATAGTAGCAGCGAGGAAACCTCGCCGTGACAGCGGGAGCACTACACTGAAAAAAACATCCAGCGTACTGGCACGCAAAGTCGCCGCCGCTTCCAGCATCCGTTTATCCAATCCCTCAAAGGCATTATGCAGTGGCTGCACCACAAACGGCATCGAAAACAGTACCGAAGCCACCAGCATACCGCCAAAACTGAACGGCAACCGCCCCAGCCCCAAGGCTTGAGTTGCTTGCCCTACCCAGCCATGTGGCCCCATCAGCATCAACAGGTAAAACCCCAATACCGTCGGCGGCAAGACTAACGGCATAGCTACCAGTGCCGCAATGATAGGTTTAAGGCGGGAACGGGTTTGCGCCAGCCACCACGCCAGAGGTGTCCCCAATACCAACAGGATCAGCGTTGCACCAGCGGAAAGCTCCAGCGTCAGGCGGATGGCTGCCCAGTCTTCAGTAGTAAAGGGCAGCCACTCCATTACTGTGCCCCTGTCGTGGCAGTTTTGTCCGCTGTAGCAATCGTATCAGCAGCTTCGCCCGGCAATACAAATCCATATTTCACCATGATCTTGCGAGCGGCAGGATGCTGCATGTACTCAGCAAAACGTTGTGCTGCGGTGTTGTCCTTGCCGTGCGTCGTGAGGATGAACGCTTGCTCCAACGGCTCATGTAGCGCATCGTCGATCAGGTAATGACCACCTTGCTTAGACAATTCAGGGTTAAGTGCCAATGCCAACGCGATAATACCAATATCAGCATTACCAGATTCGATGAATTGCGCGGTTTGTGCAATGTTTTCACCGTAAACCAGTTTGGGCTTGAGCGTGTCCCAGAGCTTGCTGGCAGTGAGGGCTTCTTCAGCACGTTTACCATACGGCGCGTGAGAAGGGTCAGCGATGGCGATATGCTTAAATTGTTCCTCTTTGAGGCTTTCCAGCGTCAATTGGCTGGCATCGTGGGTATTACTCCACAACACAATCCGCCCCAGTGCGTAAGGCTTCACCTCAGACGCAGCTTGTTTCGCCGCCGCCAATTGCTTGGGGTATTTGATGTCGGCAGAAAAAAACAGGTCAAACGGTGCGCCCTGTTCAATCTGGGTGCTGAGTTTACCAGAGGAGCCGAAGGTAATTTTCACATTGTCATCTGGGTGCGCAGTCACGTAAGCGGTTTTAATATCTTCGAGTGCGAACTTGAGATCAGAAGCCGCCGCAATGGTTACATCTTCCGCCCACGCACTGGCGGTGCTGAAAGCGATGGCGGCGGTAAGCAGGGTTTGTTTAAACAGTTTCATGGTGAGTTCCTTAAAATAGCTAGTGAGGAAAAATCAGTTGGTTATTAGTTGGATACGGCAAGGATAATGTGCGATGCCTTGATCAAAGCGCAGGCTTTGTCCCCGACGTTCAGCTCCATATTCTGCACGCTGTCGTTGGTAATGATCGCAGTGACGGTTTTGCCACCGGGTAATTCAATGATGACTTCGGCATTGACCGCACCTTCTTGTATGCTGACGATTGTGCCGTGCAAATGGTTACGGGCGCTGGTTTTGATCTTGCCATCGTCTTTGGCGAGAATGACCCACGGGGCTTTTACCAGTGCATAGGTTTGTGAACCAAGGGCAAGACCAAGGTGGTCAACGCTGTTGTGCGTGATGACGGCAACGAGTTCATCACCGCCGCCGATGTCGAGAATGACTTCGGAATTAATCGACCCGGTGGTCACTTTGGTGACAGTGCCTAAGAATTGGTTGCGGCTGCTAGTTTGCATGTCGAATCTCCTGATCAGTTGAAAATATTGCTCAAAATTGTCCGCCACCTGCCCCAGTTGCGAGAGGATGCGGGCGTGTTCCTTTACTACAATTCCATCTATCTTGTCGGTTTTGCTACATTATGTTGTAGGAGTACATAACCCATCACATCAGCCCCTCGAACGGGATAATCGTGACCGCTGTTCCCGCTTCCACATTGCCCCACTCAAGCGGCAAGACAATAAAACAGTTGGCTTGGCTCATGGAACGCAACACATGCGAACCTTGGTTGCCCGTGGTGCGGACGTGCCATTGCCCGCTGCTGTCACGCTCACAAATGCCGCGTTGGTAATCTTTGCGCCCCGGTTCTTTTTTCAGTGGCGTATCGCAAATAGCGGTGTATTCCGGCACGAGTGGCACGGTTTCCCCGCGCAAAGCGAGAATGGCAGGGCGCACGAACAGCAGAAATGTTGCCATCACCGAAACAGGATTCCCCGGCAAGCCGAAGAACAGGCAATTGCCCAATGTGCCAAACGCCAGCGGTTTGCCCGGTTTGAAGGCGATTTTCCAGAAATTGACTTGCCCCATGCTTTTCAGCGTGTCGGTGACATAATCCGCTTCGCCAACGGATACGCCACCGCTGGTGATAAAGACATCTGCCATATCGCGTGCATGGCGGAAAACCATTTCCACGGATTCCCGTGTGTCGCGCACCACACCCAGATTGAACATTTCCACATCCAGCTTTTGCAGCAAGGTGTGGAGGGTATAGCGGTTACTGTCGTAAATATCGCCGGGTTGCAGGGTATCACCGAGGATTTTGAGTTCGTCGCCCGTGGAGCAGAACGCCACGCGCAGGCGGCGGATCACCGCAACCTTGGCAATCCCTTGGGAAGCCAGCAAGCCAATGTCAGCGGCATTCAGTTTATGCCCGGCAACCAGCAGCAGATCACCAACCTTGCTGTCTTCCCCGGCATGGCGAACGTTTTCACCGACAGAGAGCTTGCCAGAAACGTGGATGGCATGATCTTCGCACTGCACATTTTCCTGCATGACCACAGTATCTGCGCCAGCGGGCAAAACCGCGCCTGTCATGATGCGCACACATTCGCCCGCCTGCACCACACCAGCAAAGGGACGACCCGCGAAAGCGCTACCGACAATCTTCAACCACGCGCCTTCCGCCAGATCGGCATGGCGCAGGGCATAACCATCCATCGCGGAATTGGTATGGGGCGGGACATTCATCTGCGCATAGACAGGCTTAGCAAGAATACGCCCACCCGCTTGCAACAATTCGACATATTCCATGTCATGCAGTGGCGTAATACTTTCCAGTATCCGCGCTTGCGCTTGTTCAACACTGAGTGTGCCTTGCAGCATGGTGTCACAGGAAATGGCTGATTTCAGGGTGTTACTCATGCACTGACTCCGGGCATGGGTAGTAAGGGTTTCAGGGCAATGAAGCCGCCTTGCACCGAAAACGTTTTGGGATAGCCAAGTTCGCGCAGCAATTTGGTGGCACAAACACTGCGTTTGCCGCTGTTGCACACGATCAGGAAGGTACAATCCCGGCTTTGTTTGAGGGTGTTGATGGCTTTGATGAACGAGCGGATGTCCAGATCGTTGGGTTCATCGGCATCGAGGATTTCCTGTTCATCTTCGCTGAGTTGGAAGCCAAAGAATTGCTTGACGTTGAAAAACGGGATATGGGTGGCGCGTGGAATTTCGCCCTTGATCTCCAGCTCAAACGACTGCCGAATGTCGATCAGGCAAGCCAGCCCCAAACCACACATTTCCATCGTCGTGGTTGGCGTTACATCCATTGGCGCGGCGTTAACCGGGTTAATGGCAATGTTAATCAGTGGTGCATTCATTTCGCTATTCCCAAAAAAACATAACGAGTGGCAAAAAATTTTACAGGGTCAGGGATTCGGAACGCTTTGCCAGAAAAGCGTCAAAATCCGTGCGGACAGCATGGTAAAGCGCAATGGCTTTTTCGCCCGTCTCGGTAAGGCTTGCGCCGCCGCCGCCCTTCCCGCCCGTGGCACTGCTGACCAGCGGCGTGTGGCTGTGGGTATTCATGGAATTAACTAACGCCCACGCTTGGCGGTAGGACATTTCGATGGAACGTGCCGCCGCGCTGATGGAGCCGTGTTCGTGGATGCGTTCCAGCAAGGCAACACGGCCTTGACCGAGGAAGGTTCCTTGAGGGCTTTCGATCCAAAAGCGTCCGCGTAGGTGGTAAGTGTTGGGTGCAATATTCATGATTTCGTTATGTATCATAAAACATAGCGGCTATGCAATGGCATGGATATTGCTGCAACTGCACAAAACAACCTGAGAAAGGGAGCTAAGCCATGTCTGAAATGAGCTACATCCAGATCATTGAGCACTATCACCAACACACCGCCTCGATCAACGAACTGATGGGGTTTGAAACAGTTACCATAAAGTCTATCTAAATCTATTCAAACTTTATCATTTTGGTTAGGTTTATAAAAGCGTAGTGCCGTTTATCCGTAAAAGATAGCAGCAAAAGCACGGATGACTAGACAACTATCACACCGCGCTGCATTCTGTTTGCCATGATCATCAGCCACAAAATCCGCCTTGACCCCAACCATAAGCAAGCGACGTACTTGGCGAAAGCCGCTGGTACAGCACGGTTCGCCTACAACTGGGCGTTGGCAGAATGGCAAACCCAATACGCCGCATGGAAAGACGATAACACCCAGCCAAAACCCAACCAAATGGGCTTGCGCCGCCAATTGAACGCCATCAAACGCGAACAATTCCCCTGGATGCTGGAAGTCACCAAAAACGCCCCGCAAATGGCGATTATCCAACTCGGTGCAGCTTTCAAGAACTTCTTTGCGGGGCGAGCCAAGTACCCGCAATTCAAAAAGAAAGGCAAAAGCCGCGACAGTTTCACCCTCACTAACGACCAGTTTGCCATCGACGCTTGCCGCATCCGCATTCCCAACCTTGGGGTAGTACGGATGCGGGAAACGTTACGCTTTTCCGGTAAAATTCTCTCTGCCACGATTTCCCGCACCGCTGACCAGTGGTTCGCCAGCATCACCGTGGATACCGACCAACATCATCTCCCGCCTGCCAAAAACCAAGGCACGGTAGGGGTGGATTTGGGCGTATCTGCACTGGCAACCCTATCAACGGGGGAAAAAGTGGTCGGGGCGAAGCCGCATAAAGCCTTGCTTTCCCGCCTAAAACGGCTCTCGCGCAGCCTGTCCCGCAAGGTCAAAAGCAGTGCCAACCGCCACAAGGCAAAACAAAAACTGGCAACACTTCACGCACGTATTGCCAACATTCGCCAAGACAGTTTGCACCAACTCACTACGGATTTAACCCGCCGTTTTCACACCATCGGCATTGAAGATTTGAACGTGTCGGGTATGGTGAAAAACCGTCATTTATCCCGTGCCATCAGTGATATGGGGTTTTTCGAGTTTCGCCGTCAACTGGAATACAAGGCGGGAATGCGGGGTGCGGTGGTCGTGGTGGCTGATCGGTTTTTTGCCTCCAGCAAAACCTGTTCTGCTGCTGGCTGTGGGCATAAAGTGGAGAAGCTGCCACTGTCGGTACGTGAATGGACTTGCCCCGTTTGCGGTGCAGTCCATGACCGTGACATCAATGCCGCCAAAAATTTGAAAAAATATGCCGTGAGTTACACGGTGTCTGCCTGTGGAGGGGAAGGCTCTGGTCTTGGGCGCAAGCCGAAGACGAAACCAGCCCCCGTGAAGCAGGAATTCAACACCATGACTACTTTTAGTTAGCTATAGGTAGATTTGGGTAGGTTTGAAATAACGGTCGATCCTCAGCGGCATCAACGATGAAACCTTGTTTCAAGATGAAGCTCGCCAACAGAAAGCCATTGATTGCCTTATGGAAAGTTACCCGTTTGTGGACTTGCTCTACACCCTTGACCCCAGCGGGCAGCAACTCAGCCACAATGTCGCCCCCGGCAATACCTTGGCTGATCAGCAAGGCGGCGTGGGCAAAGACCGCAGCCACCGCCCGTATTTTCTGCAAGCCAAAGACAGCCGCGCCACCATCGTCACTGCACCGTATTTATCGGTTGCCAGCCGCAGTTTGTGCATTTCGGCGGCGGTGGAGGTGCGTTCCGCCACCGATGTCTTGCTGGGTTACATCGTGCTGGACATTGATTTGTCACGCACCATCGAGTTTTTGATGGGCGATTCGCAGCGGCGCAAGTTCAGTGTGCTGTTTAAGAGCATTTACGCCGCGATTGCGCTGGGCTTGTTCAGTGTGGTCGGGCTGTTGTTCTATTTTTCGTTGGAAGAATTGTGGTCAGTGTTCATACCGGGGACGGGCGAACACGAGCTGCATTACACCAAACCGTTCGGGATTATCGTTTACCTGACGCTGGCACTGGCGATTTTCGACCTCGCCAAAACCACGCTGGAAGAGGAAGTGTTGATGCACAAGGACATTTTCCGCCACAGCTCCACCCGCCGCACCATCACCCGCTTTATGTCGGCAATCCTGATTGCGGTGTCGATCGAGGCGTTGCTGCTGATGTTCAAATCGGTGCTGGGCGACGGCGAGATGTTGGCAGGCGCAGTGGAAATGATGTTCTCGGCGGCAGGCTTGCTGGTTGCACTGGGGATGTATGTATTCCTGGGTGCAAAAGCGGAAAAGGCAATGGTGGAATTGCGCCAGAGCAAACCAGATTAACGGTGATAGACATCACATCAACCCCTCAAAAGGGATAATCGTCACAGACGTACCAGCCGCCACATTGCCCCACTCCAACGGTAAGACAATAAAGCAATTGGCTTGGCTCATGGAACGCAACACATGCGAACCTTGGTTGCCAGTAGTGCGCACATGCCACTGCCCAGTGCTGTCACGCTCCGCAATACCGCGCTGGTAATCCTTGCGCCCTGGTGCTTTTTTCAGTGGCGTGTCGCAAATAGCCGGGTATTCCGGTATGAGTGGCACGCTTTCACCCCGTAATGTAAGGATGGCAGGGCGCACGAACAGCAGAAAAGTCACCATCACCGATACCGGATTACCCGGCAAGCCGAAAAACAGGCAATCGCCCAACGTCCCAAAAGCTAACGGTTTGCCCGGTTTGAAAGCGATTTTCCAGAAATTGACTTGCCCCAAACGTTGCAGCGTATCAGACACGTAATCGGCTTCACCAACCGATACCCCGCCACTGGTGATCAACACATCAGCCGTTAATGTGGCTTGCTGGAATGCCTGCTCCACCGCTTGTGGGGTGTCACGGATAATGCCCATGTCGATCATGTCCACATCCAGCGTTTGCAGCATCGCGTGTAGGGTATAGCGGTTGCTATCGTAAATCTGACCGGGCTGTAGCGGCATACCCAAGGGGGTGAGTTCATCGCCCGTGGAGCAAAACGCTACCCGTACCCGCCGCCAGACCGTCACCGTGCTAATGCCTTGCGAGGCAAGCATACCAAGGTCAGCGGCGTTGAGCTTGCGCCCTGCTTCGAGCAAAATATCACCGGGTTGACTGTCCTCACCGGCATAACGCACGTTTTCACCCCGCTTGAGCGTGCCGGAAAGCCGGATGGTGTCACCGTCGCGTTGCACGTTTTCCTGCATGACCACACTATCGGCTCCCGCAGGCAGAACTGCGCCCGTCATAATGCGCACGCATTCACCTGCCTGCACTGTGCCAGTAAACGGATGCCCCGCAAAGGCCGTGCCGATGACGTGCAATGACGCCCCGCTATCCGCATGGCGCAAAGCGTAGCCATCCATCGCAGAATTGGTGTGTGGCGGTACTTGCATTTGTGCACGGGCAGGTTCAGCAAGGATGCGCCCGGCAGCTTGCATCAGTGGTAAGGTTTCGGTATCACGCAGGGCTTGGATGCTATCGAGCACGCGGGCTTGCGCCTGTTCGACAGCAAGTGTGCCACTGGGCAGCGTGTCGCAAGAAGTGGTGACGTTAGGCTGGTCGGTCATGGGTAACTCCCGTGCTTGAATTGCTTGTTAATCTCCGCCATGTCCTTCATCCGCTTGATTTGCTGGAATAGGCTTTCAGCCTCAGGGTATTGGCGGCGTAAATAGGTAAACCATTGTTTGACGAAACTCACGGCGTATTTCGGGGCGCGTGCTTCCAACTGTGCAGCGTAATGCTGCACCAACGGTAACACCGTTGCCCAAGGCATGGGAGTGTAAGCTTCGCCTGCGTATTGGGCGTGAATTACCCGTGCCAAATCGGGGAAACTCAACGCGCCCCGACCCAACATTAAATCCACACAACCGCTTTCTGCTTGGGCTTGCTGCGCATCAGTACCTGACCAGATTTCGCCGTTAGCAATCACGGGAATGCTGAGCCTGGGTTTCACCTTGCCGATTTCTGCCCAATACGCCGGGGGTAAGTAACCGTGTTGTTTGGTGCGGGCGTGAATACAGAGTTCGGTTGCGCCCGCCGCTTCCACACCGAGGGCAATGTCTTCAAACAAGCTGCTGTCTTTGAAACCGAGGCGGATTTTCGCCGTCACGGGAATCTGTGGGCTAACGGCGGCGCGTACTGCCCGAATAATGCCGTGGACGCGCTCCGGTTCACGCAATAATACCGAACCGCCATCGCTGTTGTTAACCGTTTTGGAAGGGCAGCCGAAATTGATGTCGATGCCGGGTGCACCCAAGCGTTCCAGCGCTTGGGCATTCAGTGCCATCACGTCGGGAGCGCCGCCGAGTAATTGCACGTAGACAGGGGTTCCGGCAGGGGTTTTGCCACCTTGGCTCAATTCAGGGCAAGCGCGGTGGAATACACGGTTGGGTAATTGCCGGTCGACCACGCGCACGAATTCGGTCACGCAACGCGCGTAACCGCCAACACGGGTCAGCAGATCGCGCATGGTGTGATCCATCACGCCTTCCATCGGAGCGAGGATTAGGCGCAAGGCAGTAAACCTGACAACGGGTATTCCAGACTACACCGTAGTCTTCAAACCACTTACTTGCTTGACAGCAACATGCAGCAAAGCCGCAACGGTCAGGTACATGCCTGTAATATACAAACCATGCGGTGCATACTTCAGCAATTGCGCCACAAACCCTGCCACACTGATGTCGACGGATGTACCCGAAAAGGCATAGAAACTACCACTGGAAATCACTTCAGTCAGTGTAAACCCGATCAATACCGCCAGCACTAACTTGCCCAGTGATGCCAAGGAGCGACTTGCAAAATCCGACAAACTGAGTTGCTCAATTTTCAGCATTGACCGAACGCCGCATATTCAGCCGATTTTTTACTCAATTTGACCAACGAAACCTGAGCTTTTTCAGTTTTACCGTAACTTTTGCTAAATTTCACCCATACCGATGCGACTGCTCCTGTTTTTCAGTCAGTCTTCCCGTGTTTTTTCAAACCCAGTCGCTTTATAACAAGACACGCATCAGTTGATCAGCACTCAACACCAAAATCCCAAACATCAAGTGGCTGTAAACTTTTTGCGCACCTTGCACCCACACATTCCGACCACCAAATTCATCCTTCAGGCGGGCATTGGTTCGTTCTACGGTGCTGCGAATTTTGTAACGCTCGGCATCAGCAGGTTCAAACGCTTCTTTCTGTCCGCCGCGAGGATTGTGATCAATCAGAGGGACATGCCCCAGATGACGGCTGTATTCGTGCAAATCAGCACTGCAATAGGCCGCATCCATCAGGTCGTAGAGACTGGTGACACGTTGGGCACTGATTTGAGAGAGTGGGATGGCTGCCCCGCTGTCGTGAAAGGAGGCGGAAGACAGAATGGCTGCTATCGGGACACCACAATCGGCGGTATCGATATGCAGTTTGTAGCCGTTCCAACTGTGCTTGTAGCCTTGGGCATTCTTCTTCGTCCCCCGGTTACACTGAACCGGTATCTCATCGAGTGCTTGCTGAAGTGACTGTTCCCGTTGGCGCTGAATCCGTGTTTGCCCTTGTTTTTTCTTTGGCTTTTCCTCGGCAACAGGCCGTTCACGTGCCTCAATGGCTGTTGAATCCCGACACAGGTGGCCGATCAGCGCATCGCCCAAATACGTTTTCACCAACGTTTCATGCACACGTTCCGCTAAACGCTGTTCAGCAAATTCAGCGAAGGCACGTGAAAAGGTGGATTCGGAAGGCAGTTTCTTGGTCAGGGGAAACCCGCAGATGCGTCGCAGGGAGCGATCGTTTTGCAGCCGGTCAATGAGTGCTCGCGTATTGACAATATTGAGCACGCTTTTGGCGACAAAAGCATTGGCAAACCAAGATCGCTCCGTCGCTGGCCGTCCAGACCCATCACGAAAAGAGCGCACAAAATCTTCAATGCGCGTCAGCTCCAGTACGTGAATGAGCTTTTCAAGCTTGGGGGTCAATGTGCCAAAGGCATCATTGAAGCAAGGCAGTATTTCAATTTGCAGCAAACTCCAGCGTTGTGCAATCAGGGCGCGTTCGGTAGAATTCATAGCGTGGGCTTAATGGTTGTTTTGATGCTTCTATTATCGCCGAAAACGGCAGCCCACACTTCTTTTTTCCTTCAGATGAAGGAAGGTTCACGCTGAAAATGTAATTTTGCAAGTGGCTCCAAGGTTTCGCCTTGATACTGCCCCGCAAACCAACGCCCGGCAGCAAACATCACACCATAAGCGGGAACCAGCGCAATATACGCCTGCGATACACAGAAATTACTAACGCCAAGCTGGCTAGTGGCGACGTAATCAATCGCTACTGCGGTTGCCATAAATACCCCAAACGCCAACAGATTGCGCAGATAAAATCCGGCAAGGAAAAACACCGCCCACGACGCATCCAGTAAATGGTCAATCACATGAACGCGGGTAAGCAGCATGACCGCCAGTAGAATGCCACCGACCAGCCATTGATTCTTAGTTGAAAGTGTAAACATAAACATCTCCTGTAGGGTGGGTGGAGCGTAGCGATACCCACCATTATTCCAAACCGCTAAAGAGGGTGGGTATCGCATTCGCTTCACCCACCCTACGTTACTTTGGTGCGTATTTAACTGTCACCAAACCATTAACACCATCCTGATTATACCCGGAGTTGGTTTGGTAATCTTTGTCCAATACGTTGCCGAGTTTCGCGCCAATCGTCCAGTCTTTTGCCAAGCGGTAATCAGCGCGTAAATCCAAAGTGCCGTAACCTGACAGCTTCGCGCTCTCGGTGTTGGCGTCATCGGTATAACGTTGACTTTCCCCACGCACGGTTGCACCCACACGAAATTTACCCAAAGCACGATCAATATCGACACTGGCAAGCTGTTTCGGGCGGTAGATCAGGGTTTTACCCGCATCCGTGCCACTGCGGTTTTCGGGATTTTGCAGCGTGACATTAGCAGCAATATCCCAACCAGCCAATTGCGTACCCGTGCTCAATTCCAAGCCTTGAATCCGTGCCTTGTCCGTTTGGCTGACCTGGTAAGTCGGTGGTCGGTAACTGATCAGATTGTCGATGCTGTTGCTGAAAGCATTCGCTGACCAGGTGGTTTTGCCACCCGCGAGTTTACCGGCGACACCGAGTTCGGCGTTTTGCGATTCTTCCGGCTGCAAGCTCGCATCACCACTGAATGGGTAGTACAAGTCATTGAATGTTGGCGCTTTGAAAGCCGTGCCATACGCCGCCGTCACGCGCATTCCATTGCGAAGGTCACGCCCGACAGCAATGCTACCGCTGTTATGTGTACCAAATTGCTCATTATCGTCATGCCGTGCCGACACTTCCAGCCGATTTGCACCCATGTCGGTTTGGTAGCTGGCAAACAGCCCGGTATTGTCGCGGGAGGTACGGTCGTAAGCACTATCACTTTCCACTGTATCGCGTTGCTGATCCAGCCCTAGCGTTATTGCACCACGGCTGCCTGCATCAACATCCGCCTGGAGGGAAGCCGTATCGCGCTGGGTGTTGTAGGTACGAAATGCCGCCAATGGCGTGCCATTGAGGTAGTTGTCAGCATCATCGCGTGCCTGTCCGATTTGTGCGGTCAGCAATCAGGGCAATCGCTTGAAAGTTTGGTTGCAAAACATCCATAAATAAGGTTTTTCCCGAAAGGACAAAACCGATGCCGAACTTGCCGTCCAGCGCTATCAGCCGCCTACTGGAACAGTTGTCAGTTTTAGAAGACCCACGCCAGCAAGCCAAAGTTCTCTACCCCCTACCTGAAATCCTATTGCTGGGTTTGGCAGGCAGCTTAGCAGGGGCAGACGATGTGGTGGAAATGGTGCGCTGGGCAAAGCTAAACGCGGATTTCCTGCGCCGCTATTATCCCTATGCACGGGGCTTTCCCAGCCATGACACGGTGAGTGACGTGTTCAACGCGCTGAATGCTAAGCTGTTTTCGGAACTGTTTATCCGTTGGACAAACAGCCTGTCCGCAGGGGAGGCTGACCTATTGAACATTGACGGCAAAACCTCACGGCGCAGTGGTGGCAACGGGCAGAACCCTCTGCACCTGGTGTCAGCGTGGGCAAACCAGCAAAATCTAGTGCTGGGGCAGGAAGCCACCGACCAGAAATCCAATGAAATCACTGCCATCCCCGCCTTGCTACGCAAGCTCGACATTGAAGGCTGCTTGATCACCATTGATGCGATGGGGACACAAAAGGCCATCGCCAAGCAAATCGTGGAAGCAGGCGGTGATTACCTACTGGCAGTCAAAGACAATCAGAAAACGTTAGCAGAAGACATCGCCCTGTTTTTCGAAAAGCCGCCTGCCGGTTATGTGCTGGATGAAGACACCCAGGTGGAAAAAGACCACGGGCGGCTCGAAACCCGCCGTTGCCGCATTTGCACCGATGTTGCTTGGTTGGAACAACGGCAGGAATGGGCAGGACTTGCCAGCATCATCTGTATCGAGTCCTGGGTCGAAAAAGCAGGAAAATCCACCTATTCCATCCGCCACTACATCTGTTCACTGGCGATGATCGCCAAGGCCGCACAATATGCCGTCCGCTCCCACTGGGCAATCGAAAACAAGTTGCATTGGGTGCTGGATGTCCTGATGCGGGAAGATTTGGCGAGAAACCGTAGCAACCATGGCGCACATAATCTCGCCATCCTGCGCCACATGGGTACTAACCTGCTGCGCAATGACAAAACCAACAAACATAGCCTCAAAGTCCGTCGTAAACAGGCAGGGTGGTCAACTGACTATCTGGCACAACTGCTGGAGCAAGTCATGTAAGTAAGGCGATTATTCAAGCGATTGCCCTAGGTCAGCAATGTGTTGTCATTGACACGGTGTTGCAGCTTGCCAGACAGGGTTTGTTGGGTAAAGTGGGTTTCGTTATTGAAACTGCTGTCGAAGTGGTTTTCACCAGCAGCGCGTAAGGCTGATACTTCCAGCGTGGTATCGTCGGCAAAGCGATGTCCAGCACGCAGCGACAGGCTATCGCGGTCATAACCATCGGCATCCGGCTCTTGGTGGTTGGCAGTAACATCAATGCCATCCGTTTTTTCCGTACCCGCATTCAGGTTGTACCAAGTAGTCGCGTCACCTCCTGCAAGGTTCACATTGGCTTTTTGGGTGTTGTGACTGCCTGCACTGAGGCTGGCTTCGGGCTGGAAACCTTTGCCACCTTTACGGGTAAAAATCTGGATCACACCGCCGATGGCTTCCGAACCGTACAAGCTGGAGCGGGGACCACGCACGACTTCAATGCGCTCCACTTGATCCAGCGGTAAATCTTCAAACGCGACGCTGCCCGTCGTGGCAGAACCGACTTTGACACCATCAATCAGCACCAACACGTGGCTGGAATTCGTGCCGCGAATGAATACCGAAGTAGCTTTGCCCACGCCACCGCTGTTGCTGAGGTTGATACCGGGCACATGACGCAAGACATCGGGGATGCTGCTGGCTTGGTATTTTTCAATGTCCGCACGGGTAATGATGCTGACAGGGGCTAAGGTTGCATCAACGGTACGAGCCTTGCGGTCAGCCGTGACAATGATTTCATCGAGGGTTGTGGCATCTTCTGCCAATACCAGTGGGGATGCCAACAGGCAAAAGGTAACAGTGCCGAACTGCGCGGCAAGAGGGGATAATTTCATGGGGTATGGATTTCCGTAACGATGCGCCCATCGCGCACGTGTATGAAGACGACTCGGCAGAGTCGCGCCTTGTTAGGCCGGTATCGGACTTATCAGATTGATTTAACCTGCTTACCGTTGCGAGGGCAGCGTTGGTATTGCACCAACTTCCCGTTTAACGCTCACCAAGATGAGCGCACCTGAACAGCGACGCACGTTACGGGATTCACCCCATACTGTCAAATCGACAATTTGATGATTGGCGAATTCGTATCATAAGTGCATAGCCCGTTAATCGAGGCGGGATGCGGCTTTCCTCATCAGGTCAGAGGCAAAATGTGGTAAAAAGCATCCCGAAAAACCACTGACAGGAGAGCTTCATGGCTTACACACACCTTACCTCTGAGGAGAGGCATTATATCGAAACCCGGCACAAGATGAAGGAATCGACGGCAACAATCGCGTTAACCTTGGGGCGCAGTCAATCGACGATCAGTCGTGAACTGACCCGCAACCGAGGGCAACGCGGCTATCGGCACAAGCAAGCGCACGCCAAAGCGCAACAACGCCATGCGGACAAGCCCAAAGCGGTCAAGTTGACCCCGGAACTGGCGGTCAGCATTGATACGCTGCTGGAACAACAATGGAGTCCTGAGCAGATCAGCGGTCGACTGAAAGCGGAAGGCAAAGCCACTATTTGCCATGAAGCCATCTACCAGCATGTACTCAGGGACAAGCGTGCGGGCGGCAAGCTGTACCTGAACCTGCGCCGCCATACGAAGAAATACCGCCAGCGTTACGGCAGTAAAACGGGCAGCGTCAAAGGCATCCCCAACCGAGTGGACATTGACGAACGCCCAGCGGTAGCCAACCAGCGTGAACGGCTCGGTGACTGGGAAGCCGACACCATGATCGGCAAGGGACACCAAGGCGCACTGGTGACACTGGATGAACGCAAATCCAAGCTACGCCTAGCTTTTCCAGTGGCAAACAAGACCGCAGAAGCCGTAACCAGCAGCATTATCACCTTGCTGGACAGCTTCAAGGATTGGGTGCACACGCTCACCTTCGACAACGGCAAAGAGTTTGCCAAACATGAGCAAGTTGCCCAAGCCCTTGGGTGCGAAACGTATTTCGCCAAGCCCTACCATTCGTGGGAGCGTGGGCAAAATGAGAACGCCAATGGGCTGTTACGCCAATACTTCCCCAAGGCAATGGGGCTATTGGACGTGACCACCCGACAGGTACTGGAGGCTGTACATAAACTCAACAACAGACCAAGGAAGTGTCTGGGATTCAAGACACCTTACGAGGTGTTCCGAGAACTATCCGGCATAGAGGCCGAAAAGTTGGTGGGTTATGCACTTATTACTTGAATTCACCATTTCTTCTTCCACCACAAAGGGCAGATAGTAAACGCGGGTTTCTACCCGACCATCCGCTAACAATACAATATCGCGCCATGCGGGTTGGGTATGGTCGAATTCGATATTTTTACGCACGGGTTTCATCTGTACACAAGTCGCGGGCGTACCGTGCACTGCAACCACCCGCCCATCGGTGTAGGTATACTGCCCATTGAATTCTTGATGGATATGCCCGTTGAACACGACTTTGACTTGCGGGAAATGTTCGACCAATTGCCAGAAATAGGTTTTCTGCTGCAAACCCATCACATCCATCCACTCACTCTCAATCGGCACAGGGTGATGGTGCATAAAAATGGCAACGAAATGATCTTCCGGGATGCTGCTCAAGTGTTGCTCTAAACGCTCAAATTGTGCTTCACTCAAGCGTCCATCCGGTTTACCGTCAGCATGGGTATCCAGCAACAATAAATGCCAAGCACCTAGCTCAACATGCTCTGCCATCTGTACATTCCCACTAAGATTTTCCTGCATCATCTGGGGAATATCATGGTTTCCCGGAATCGTATAAACCGGTAAAGGGAACCTATTGAGTAGCGCATTGACACGCTGGTAAGTCGCGGGGATTTCTTCCTGTGCCAAATCGCCGGTTAACAATAAGGCATTGTAACCTTCTGCCATTCCCCCCAAATGTGCCAAGATCGCTTTTAACGAAAGATTGGGGTAAATAGGCATGTCTGTCCAAGTTAAACGACTATCATCACTGGCATAACAGTGACTATCGGTTATTTGGAACAAACGTACCGCACTCGGTGTTGTTTCCATGTGAATAGCCCCTCGCGAGCCTGTCTTTCCGATAAATTAACCATATAATTGCATTTTATAGTGTATTTCACGCGTTTTGACTAGTTACTTTTTCAGGTAACAACATCTGCTGACATCCTATTCATTACACTCATAATATTGTACTTTACTGCACAATGAAACTGATCGATACACACTGCCACTTTGACGAACCCGATTTTGCCGATGATCGGTTATTATTAATTGACAAAATGCAAAAGCTAGGCGTAGCCGATCTAATTCTCCCAGCAGTCAGTGCTAAACATTGGCCTCGATTGCGCGATATTTGCACCACATCTCCCCATTTTCATGCCACTTACGGTTTACACCCCGTTTATCTTGCCGAACATACCCCAGACGATTGTGTATCGTTACGTCACTGGGTAGAGAAGGAACAACCCGTTGCCATCGGCGAATGTGGCTTAGATTTCTATCTACCTGAACTGGATGTGGCTCAACAGGAATCCCTATTTGTCACACACCTCAGGTTAGCCCGTGAATTTGAGCTTCCGCTAATTATTCACGCCAGACGTTCGCTTGACTGTGTTCTCAAACACATTCGGCGCTTTTTTTCTGGGAAAAATAATTTAAACGGTGTGATTCATAGTTTTGCTGGCAGCCAGCAGCAAGCCGATACGCTAATCAATCTGGGGTTTTATTTAGGCGTCGGTGGCACTGTCACCTATCCACGCGCCCAACGCCTGCGTAATGTTCTCGCTAACGTGCCGTTGGAAAGGCTATTACTGGAAACAGACGCCCCCGATCAACCGGACAGCGAATGGCGTGGTAAGCGTAATGACCCCACCCGCTTACCCGTGATTGCCGCTAGCTTGGCAGAACTGCGGGGTGAAAGCCTTAACCGTATTGCTGAAGCGACCACCGCAAATGCGATACACTTATTCAAATTGCAACACGAGTCTTTATGAAATACTTTTTTCCTGCCCTGATGACATTGCTCATCCTCGCTGGCATCAGTCTGGTCGCAACACCCTATATTGCGGAACAGTTTTTTCCAGCGTCAAAAACCACCTTACGCACGGCTGATCCAGAACGCTCCAAACAAGCACTTGCCAACTGGTTTGGCACAGCCCCGACCAACGTTACTGGTGTGCAGGCCAGCAACCAAGCCTCTGCACAAGGCAATACCTCATGGTTTATGTTTGGTATAGAACGCCAAGCGGTTGAATATTTCATCCGTCAAAACGGCCTGAAACAGCAAGATTTAACTCCCGAAATCTTGCAAACAACGTTTATGGTACAACAACCTCCCGCATCATGGTGGCAACCCACCAAGTTGGCACGCGAAACCTGTTTTATTGGCACAGACGAAGGCCGTGAAATTGGTTTGATTTACCATGCTGAATCACAAACAGGTTTTTTGATTGTACGAACCTATCAAAAACCGACGAAATTTTGAATCAACAGAGTAGTGCGCGGGCACTCTGCGCCCATCCGTCTGGCGGTTGATAGAGGTCGCTACCAATAATACGTTGAATTCGCAGCATATCATCTGATGTGAACTCAGCAACTTGGCGATAGGTGACAATACCCAGTGCTTTTAACTGACTGGCTAACTGCTGACTAATACCTTGAATACGGGTCAGATCATCATGCTTACCCACTTCCGGGCGTTGAGTATTGGTGATTGGCGTGATAGGTAACGCTCTTGGGGTTGCTGATGTAGTTTGCAAAGTAGCCGATACCTGTTGGTTACGTTGCAATTCAATACGCAAATCTGCCAAGGTTTTTTCTTGCTGATGACATTGTGTCAGCAACACTTGGGAACTGTCCCGAAATAACTTCCCTCTTTTCTGCTATACCTTACAGCGTCAAGACCTGAACATTTTTAAAGGTTTGAAAATTTGTTGTCATCAACTGGGTCAGTTCTTTCTTGTGATCGGTATCCAGCTTGTCTACATGGCAAAAACGGAAACCACCACTGGCTTGAAGGTCGCTGTCCGCATCATCAGTAAAGTTTTTGAAACCGGGCGCAAGTATACCCAAGCGTTTAAGGATAACATGACCATCCAGTTCGATGATTTCCTGCCAAAATGGAACTACACCGCTACCCCTCAGTCCCCCTGATTTCGGGAAGTTATTTCGGGACAGTTCCTTGGTATTCGCTCCGTGTCTTTTCCAGTGTTTTTCTCAGTTCCAGAAACTGACCATACTCACTATCAACCGGCGGCGTGCTAATTTTACGCAAGATTTTTTCCAGTTGGCGTGTTTTGCTGCGCAGATTGGCATTGTCTACCGTTACATCCTGGTAGTTACGCCGTAAACCTGCTAACTCCGTTAAGCATCCGGCTACCTCCCTGTCATAACGCCATTTGGCAACCCAGCCACCAAGCCATACGCCCACTAATAGGGCAATACTCAGTAATAACACTATCTGGAAAGCAAGATAGAGCATCCCTGCTACTCCTTTAATACTGTAATTTCAATGCGCCGATTTTGCTGAGCGGCATCAGTATTAGGCTCAGCTAATGGACGTGTTGAACCATAACCTTTCGCTTGCACTTGCTTGGCTTCAATGCCTTGGGACAGCAAGTAATTGCGTACTACCTCGGCACGCGCCTGACTCACGGTCAGATTCCCTAACGCCGTTCCCTCATGGTCGGTATGCGCGGATACTTCAATCGCCATCGCAGGGTGCTTACGTAGCTCAGCCAACACTTGTTCCAACGCTGCTACGGCACTGCTATCCAATTCTGCTCTAGAATATTCAAACTGAATGGCACTCAGATCGATTTGCTCAATCTGATACTGCTTAGAAGGGGTGTGTAAACCCAGGATAGGAAGAGGAGGGGACTCTAAACTCGCAGGCTGTGCTGCGGATGCGCTAACGGGAATCAAGCGATTTTCAACGTAACGTACCCCATAGACACTGCTAACAATCCGTTGCAACAGTTCAGCTTCCGCTTCACCAGCCACCGTGCCTGTCAAAACGCCATCACGCCCATCAAATTGAACCAACTCGGTTGGCAAACCCGATTCAGCCAAGGCTTGGCGGGTTCGTTGTAACAAATCTGTTTCAATAGCGGGTTGTTGTATTAGTAAGCTTAACAGGGTCAATACGGTGACAGCTATTGCAGCCAATAGCACAGCGAATGAAATTACTTGCTGTTTGCCTACAGTAAACGCGGAAAAAGCCATTTGACACTCCCAAGTCATTGCTCGAACCATAGAATATAGACCAATGGTTGAGCATTGAGATTAGAAGTGTTGTGATGTCTATGCTAGACACAGCAGGATAGAGGGAAAGAACCAGCAGACTAGCAGGATAAGCTGTTAATTTCTAAGTATTAACGGCAAGCTTAGGTGATAAAGGAAAGAATCTCGCGGGCTTCTTGGCGTTGCTGATTGCCCCCTTCTACCAAGACATCCTGTAAAATATCAGCAGCAGCTTCTGAATCACGCAAATCCAAGTATGCCCGCGCAATATCTAGCTTTAAAGCAGCATCAGGATTTTCATCCATCGCTAGCGTAGCAACAACGGGTACTTCAGGGTGAGATTGAACAGGCACATCTGCCAGTGTCTCAGCGGGAGCGACCAGTGTAGAAGCTGAAATAGCACCTGCATCCAATGAGGAGGATTCGTGCTTGCGCCACATTAACCAAATCAGCGGCAACGTCAACAGTGCTAATAACCCCAGTAATATCCAAGGCAAATTGCTCACACTGGCTGCTTTGGTTTCAGCAACTGCCGCCGCCGCACGAATCTGCTGCAAATCGTTTTGTAAGGCTTCGTTCTCACGGGTTAGGGTGGCGACTTGCGTTTCCAAGGTTACATTAGCAGCCTTGCTCTCTTCTAATGCTTGTTTGGCTGCATCCAACTGTTGCGGCAACGTGTTGTCGACAGGAGCGGCAGCAGGCTCAGGTTTTGCACCTCCTGATACTTGCTCTTGCAGCATCTCCTGCACCGCTGCATTTTCTTCCTCAATAATAGTGATTGTTTCTTCGAGTTCGGCAACTTGCGTTTCTAATGCCTGTATTTTTTTCTGAGCAGCAGGATCACCACCCGCTACTTCTGCCTTAGGTACTAACGGCTTCAGATTGGGAATATCAGCAGGATCAGGTAACTGGAGTGTTTTTCCAACAATCAGGCTATTCACATTCTGGTTACGGAAAGCCTCTGGATTGCGCTTGAGAATTTCCTGGGCAATGGCCTGACGGCTCCCGTAATCGGGGTATTGCTCTGCAATAATTTTGCCTAAGCTATTACCGAGCTGAATTTCCCATACTTTATCTGCCGCCAAGACTGCGCCAGACAAACACATGCCTACCAAAGAAACAGGAACCAGCACCTGCAACACATGGAGGCGTAACTGTTGGTGAAGGGGGGTCAGTTTTTTCATGGTTAGTTAACCAGTGTATCCATCAGGTCAATCATAAATTCGGTATCTTCCTGTTCTTGTATTTCCCAGCCTAGCAACCCCAGACTCTCCAATACACCTTTGCCTTTAACGTCAGCATTCATCGCGGGTAAGATGCGTCGTAAAGCTTCATGCTGTTCCCGCAATCGAGGGCTTGCCAGCAAAACATGACGAATAACGTGTATTTCACTGCGAATCAACTCACGTAACTGACGTTGAATCATGCCAGAAAGCGTATCAAATGCATCCCTAAGAAAAAAACCAACATCCGCTTGGCCTTGCAAAAGCTTTTTAGCCACCAATACATAAGTATCAACCGTTTGTGTTTGGACATTATGAGCTGACAAATCCGCAGGCTCTAACATGATCATCGCAATCAGATTCACATCGGGGTCGTCTGTTGCCACAATGCGTATGCCGGGCTGCAAATCCTCAATGTGTTTTATTGGTGAATCTATCGCTACCGCAATAATCGCCTCGTCCGATTTATGCAAGGGAGTCGCAATCGCTGTAAAGCCCTTTTCCCGCACCAGCATAGCAGCATCAAAGGGGTTGGCGTAAATCAGGTCGATACCATTATCCTGAATAACGGCTCGCTGGCTGGCAAAGTCTGAAAATAATTCCACATGAATAGGCACGCCCAATTGGCGTTGTAACCACGTATTAAAAATATACCAACCTGCAATTTGCGCAGGGGGGAAATCAGGGCTAACCGTCATGACATAAGGCATTGTGTCGCGCCTCCGCTTGCTTTAACTGGGCATAATGTGCGATACAGGCATCGACTTGGGTACGCGAAGGTTTACGCCGTACTGAGGTACAGCTCACCGCTTTCCCCTCCCGCACATTGAGAATAATCGTGGCATATACCCAGTAATAACACCCATCCTTACATAAATTTTTAACATAGCCATGCCATTTATTGCCTTGCGCGACAGTTTCCCATGCTTCCTTGAAGATCGCTTTAGGCATATCAGGATGCCTAAGGATATAGTGTGGCTGTCCAATCAACTCAGCCTCCGTATAACCGGACATCTCCACAAAAGCGTGATTACAATGGGTAATAATACCCCGCAAATCCGTGCGGGAAACGATCAACTTCCCCTCAGGAAAGGGAATCTCCTCGTCTTTAACCAAAACACGCCGCGAAGTACCATCATAATAGTCCAACACATGTTCTGTATAAGGCTCAAGCACATCCTTGGTTGTCATGTCTTCCATCGCATCTCTCCGTGTTGATCCCGGCAGTTTGAGAGGGTGCAGCTATAAACCACCACATCCTCAGCGCTGTATTGACCGAGCCACTTTTTATTTTTATTAAATCGAGATTAGCTATAGCTATCAGATAATTTTACCAATATTTTCAGCCGCACGTTTTACATCCAAGAAAATGAGGCCAAGGCGTGCATTAGGTTTAGCCAAGACAGTAACAACGGCTTCATTACCTGCATGTGTCATCAGAATATAACCTCTCGCTCCTTTGATTAGTACTTGCTCCAATGCACCGCGTGCTAATTCTTCGGCAGTCCGGTCACCCAGGGACAACATGGCAGCACTCATCGCTCCCACTCGGTCTTCATCCATCCCGCCAGGCAACATAGAAGCCATCATTAAGCCATCCGTCGATAAGATAGCAGAGGCTTCAATGTCCGCAGATGAACCATTCAGGTCACTGAGGATGGAGTTCAGCATTTCAGAGCGCATCTTGTTTTCTCTCCTTGGTTATCAGTATTCGTTCAATTAAACAGGTATTTCGGTATTACCGTAACGCATTTCCAGCGCCCACACCAACCGTTTAAAATCTGGCTGGTTGAACTGGGGAATGCCTCCAATAATAAGTGTAAAGCGATTTTGACCAATATAAAGCGGCCAAAAACCGACTTCACTGTTACCACTCGCATCCACCAAGCCCCACGCACGCTGGCGGTAGCCTAGATTACCGTGCAGCAGCTCCTTATGACGGGCATACACTGCCGTCAGATTGGCACTGAGGGCAGCGAGTTCTTCCGCTGCTTCATGGGTAAAACCAGCGCTGCCTAAATACAACCCTCGACTTTCCGCCAGAATTGCCTTGCCTTCGTCAGAGAGGGTACGTAATAGTTTAGGCAGTAAGCGCTCTAAGGTTTCCTCAGGAGCCGTTTCGCCTTGCTCCTGCCCCAAAATCAAACCGGCTTCTTGCATCCAATGCACAAATTCTAACGCCCGTTTTTTCTTGTAGCCACTCAGTTCACAGGCAACATCAACCGTGAATAAAGGGGTAGCGGCTTCTTGAAACAGGCGGTGTAAAAACACCCTGCCGGGTTCTTCAGCACTGTCTTGTACAGCGTAGTAAGTACCCGCAGGGGTCACACCTAGATGCAAGTTTTCTGTGAGTATGTATTCGCTCATCCGTTCGTTACTCCCGGATCCAGTGAGAACAACAGCGCCTGAATCAGCATGGTGACATCTTTGTGACTACGTGCATCCACTTCAAAGACAGGTGCTTGCAGCGACAAGGATTCCAGATAACGACGGTACTCCGGCAGCCCCGGTTTACGGTGCAAATCCATGCGTGTCACACCGACCACCATTTGCTGTTTTTCGATAAAGTCACGGAATGCATTGGTGTAAAAACGGATATCCTGAAACGGATCCTTGCGGGTATTATCCAGCAGCAAGATCAAACCGATTCCACCTTTAGTGAGGATATCCCACATAAAATCGAAGCGTTCCTGCCCCGGTGTGCCATACAAATGCACCCGTTCATTTTCGCTCAGACGAATTAAACCATAATCCATCGCCACCGTGGTCTGTGGCTTGCGACTTTTGGTCATATCAGAAGCGTACTCATCCGTTGTAATCGGTTTTATATCACTAATGGCGGCGATAGCCGTGGTTTTACCTGCACCAACAGGCCCGGTAAAAATAATTTTGCGGTTGATCATGCTGCTCATAAAGCTATTTCGTTCCCCCTCCCAACAAACGCTTCAACAAGCGCGAGAAGAAGCCACGATTTTCCTGCTTAGGCTTCTCTTTTTCCCGACTCTTGAGTTTGTTCTGATCCATTTCAAACAGGTTAAGTGCATTGGCTGCCGTGTGGAACGCAAACACATAGCGTTGTGGGATACTCAAGGCACTGGCAATGTCCAATGAACTTGCCGGGCGCTGGTTCCACAATGCAGCGATGCGCATGATATGGGGGAACTGTTCAAGGCGCGTCAGGTTGGGCCAATATTTCAGGGAAATTTTCTGCTCAATCTCAACACCACGCCCCAACCGGCCTCTGGCGGTCAGCAAACTACTCACCCACACAAACGCTTCGATATCCAGCAAAGCATCTGCATCATGCGTTGCTTGCTGTTCCAGTTGTTCGAGTTCCACACTGTTGGGTATATGTAGCGCAATTTGCCCAGCTTGTATGGGATTATTGCACAAGACGCGGAATTCTTCTGACCGGGTGTCAAGAGTGCAGTAAGCCAGTCCCTGTTGTGGCATCAACAATGCGTAATCCTGTGCTGATAACTTAAGGTGCACCGTCTGCTGTGATTCCCTAGCTAACCGCAGTGCCTCCAAAATAGTGCTCAACAAGTAATTTTCCGGGGTAAACAGGGCAACGTCGGGTACCGCCTGCACATCGTCTTGTTCACCACACAAAGCCTTCCAGCGGCGCTCAGCGTCTTCTTGCGATAAGGAATCACCAACAGGGCGATCGACCTCTTCTAAAGAAATATCAGCTTCAGCGGGGTCAAACACTACCATCGGCACATCGACTTCTGGCTGCATCACAGGCGACGTAACAGCCATCGTCTCTTCCGCTTCGTCTTCGTCCGGGAGACTAATCACCAATGAGCGTAACTTTCTGTCTACACGATCTGTACGGGCAGATACGCCAAAGGGCTGAGGCAAATCGCGAAAATGTGCTTCAGCGTGCTGCACTAACGGCTGTTCAGCAGCCACAACAGAGGCAGGTGTCATCGCCGGGCGATGTACCGCATTCAATGCTGGCTCCAAGCTGACCGCCAACTCATAAACCCGATCAACCGCATCCGTTAAGGCACGTGACGTTAGCGGCTTAGGAATCCAAATACAATTAGGCAACTCCACCGGGTGTACCGACAAAATAATCCCTGGCTTGTGTAAAGCAGCGCGTTGTTGCCAGTCAGCTTTAGCATCCGGGTGATCATGGTCAAGGATGAAGGCATCTGCCTCTGCCTCCGGGACAACCTTGAACAAATTACGCCCCGCTCCTGAGAAAAAAAACTCAAGGATAGCCCGGTTATGCGGGCTAATCGCCAGTAGTGCAACTTTCAAAGGGCCTGTTTTAGAATGTGTCAGCATAAATCCAGCCTGCTTGTCGTTATTTTTTTACCATTGTTCGGATTCCTGCTGTTTTTCCAGCCACAGAGCAGAAATCTCTCGCCCTGCCTCTTGCATCTGCTTAATCATATTACTCAGCCCATCCTTGCTGCGCGTGTACTGATAAATGTTCACAAGCTCCTGCTCTATCGACTCGTCAGTGTTGCCAGCCAGAACCTCTGCTTCCAACAGATCCCTCGCGGTATCAATCTGACCATACTCTAAACATGCAAAAACTTCTTCCATCACATTCGAATATTGAGCTGTTTCTTGACTGCGCTCAAGTGTCAATAACTTCACTGCTGCGGCTTCTTGCCCCGTAGACAACACAGAGCCTTCACGCCATTGCTGATGCGTCTCGCTCTCACTCGCAGCTTCTAACCATTGCTGGAAAAACAGCTCATCCTGCCGACTCAAATCATCCTTAACCAAATTCAACAAGTGTTCACGCAACAGATGCCCTGATTGCCCTAAGGCAAGAAATACATCCTGAAGACTACCGGATAAACGGTCACGAAGAGACTCATGCTGCGCCAACAAAATCCTTTGGGTGTGAGCACGTAAATCTTGAGGGTAGCGACGAATATGATGCGACAAGAATCGCCATGCCCTCAACGGTTCGGGGTGCTGATGCAAACGAAGCTGGCGTTCAGACGCAAGACTAAAAACCAAAGGTAATTCCGGCGGGGGCTGAACTTTTCCGCTGCGCAATAATTTTTCTAGCATAATTTTAGGGCCACACCAAACACTCAACAATGGTTTATAGTATATTCTTTCAGGATACTAGAAGACTTTTTAATCATAGTCTATAAGCGCCCCAGAAAAATATATTTTTCTGATGAACGGCGAAGCTTTCTATTAACATGAGACTGCTACAATAGGATAGTCTGGGATAGTCCGGTGATTTAAGGCGAGAGGGAGCCGATGTTTTACCTAACCATACAAATTGCTTTTCTGTTAACCCTAGCTATTTTTATTGGCGTGGCTATCGGTTGGTGGATTGCTAATAAACTAAAACAATCACCTGCATTACCCCAAGAAACATCTGATAATCCTTTCGATGCACGGTTTCGCTTGGAACAATGCCACCGTGAAAATGCAACGCTAAGACGTGACTTGAAAGAAACCGAAGAACGTGCTGAGAAATTAAATGCACGTTTAGACAACAGTACACAACACGATGATGACGTGCTGGAACGCCTAGAAACCTATGAAATTCGTCTAGAAGCCCTGATGGAAGACTTGCAAATGCGTGATGATACTATTGCAGTACTGGAACAGGAGTTAGAACAACTACGCGATCAGAAGCAATAATGCATGATGTTTTGTTTAACACCTGCTACTATTCTTGACTTAATTATCTTGATTTTCCGACTTCAATAAATACGACAAATACATGACAACCAGAAATACCTCTTCAGCTTCGCTGCTGGAAAAAGACCTGGAAATTATTGGCAACATTGCCTTTCAGAATAATTTATACGTTCATGGAAAAGTTAATGGCAATATTACTGCCCCCATGGACTCGCGAGCAGCATTGTATATTCAAGGCGACAGTGAAGTAAGCGGCGAAATACGCGCCCCGTTAGTGGTTGTTTCAGGCACTATTTGTGGCGATATATTCGTCTCTCGCCGTATTTCACTTAAGTCTACTGCTAAAATTAATGGCAATATTCATTATGTTGAGATACAAATGGACGAAGGTGCTGAAGTTAACGGTGTGCTTACCAGCCTGAGCAATACTTCTGATACCCAATAAGCAATATCGCTATTTTATTAAAAACTTATACACAAAGTTTAAAACAGTGCTACGCTTAGCAACGTAGGAATACCCATCAAGGGTAAGCAAGAATTGCACATATAGAAAGGTGACATTCAAGGAATCATGAAGGTCGCCACTCAGTTTTTTCAAGTCAACTTTTGTGGAGATAAAACAATGACTCAATACCGTGTACTGATCGCTGCTTTGCTGGCTGCTTTCGCTCTGACTGCTTGTGGTGAAAAAGCTGCGGATGCACCTAAAGCTGATGCACCTGCTGTTGATCAAGCTGCACCTGCACAAGCTGCTCCAGCAGCGCCTGCTGTTGACCAAGCTGCACCTGCTGCACCAAAGTGATCACTAGCCGTTAGGCGAATGAATACGAAACAGGGTGGATTTTTCCACCCTGTTTTATTTTGTGGGTATGAGCGCCTCTGGCATAATGAACCTCTGTTCTTTAGGCAAGCAATGACCCATGAGTTACTATCAATATCATGTCTTTTTTTGCACCAATCAACGCGCGGATGGCGAGTCCTGTTGCGCTCAGTTTGATGCCCAAGCCATGCGCGATTATGCCAAGCAACGCTCTAAAGCGTTAGGTTTGCACAAAGACGGCAAGTCGCGAATTAACACTGCTGGCTGCCTAAACCGTTGCGCCGAAGGCCCGGTTATCGTCGTGTACCCTGAAGCTATCTGGTACACCTATGTCGATCAAGAAGACATTGACGAAATTATCGAAAGTCACTTGCAACACGGCAAGCCCGTCAAACGCCTGATGCTTGATCCACAATGATGACGAAACTGCGCCATTACGCACATTTGGTGAGGCTGGATCGGCCTATTGGCATCTACCTCTTACTATGGCCAACCCTGTGGGCATTGTGGATAGCAGCAGAAGGTGTACCCAATCTGGTCATACTTTTAGTATTCATTGCCGGAGTCGTCTTAATGCGTTCAGCCGGTTGTGCGATTAATGACTATGCAGACCGCGACGTTGATCCCCACGTTGCCCGTACCAAAACCCGCCCGCTTGCTGCCGGACATCTTTCACCCAATGAAGCATTAGGCGTTTTTACCGTATTAAGCTTACTGGCTTTCGCACTGGCTTTATTGCTTAATGGGTTGACTATCGCACTGTCAGTGGTTGCTGTGTTGCTGGCCGCGACTTACCCCTTTATGAAACGCTTTCACCATTTACCGCAAGTGCATTTGGGCGCTGCGTTTGCTTGGGCAATTCCCATGGCCTTTACTGCCATCACCGGCGCAATGCCGCCCTTGGTTGCCTGGCTGTTATTTTTGGCTGCGGTACTATGGACAACTGCCTATGACACCATGTACGCCATGTGTGACCGTGAAGATGATGTGAAAATCGGGGTTAAGTCCAGCGCCATTCTGTTTGGCGAGCATGACCGTTTGATCATCGGCATCTTGCAACTATTGACCCTGTTATTGCTCATGGTAGTGGGTATTCTAGCGGAACTCGGCCTGTGGTATTGGCTAGGCTGGTTAGTCGCTTGCGGACTCTCAGTTTACCAACAGTGGTTGATTCGTCACCGAGAACCACAACCCAGTTTACAAGCCTTCCTCAACAACCATTGGCTGGGTATGGCGATTTTCATGGGCTTGGTTGCTGATTATGCTTTCTGAGACAGATTCCGTTACAATCGGTTGTTTTATGACACTCTTGAGCTTGCACTATGTCCAGACAATCCAGTTTTACCCGTGAAGAACTCCTGCAATGTGGTCGTGGCGAAATGTTCGGCCCTGGTAATGCGCAATTACCCATCCCCAATATGCTAATGATGGATCGTATCGTCGAAATCAGCGATAACGGTGGCGCACACGGCAAAGGTCACATTCTGGCAGAACTGGATATTACCCCTGAATTGTGGTTTTTTGATTGCCATTTCCCCGGCGACCCGGTTATGCCCGGTTGCTTAGGTCTGGATGCCATGTGGCAAATCATCGGTTTTTACCTGGCTTGGCTTGGCAACCCCGGTCATGGGCGGGCACTGGGTGTAGGTGAGGTAAAATTCTTCGGTCAAGTACTCCCAAAAGCCAAGAAAGTAACCTATAAAATTGAATTAACCCGCGTCATCACCCGCAAACTGGTGATGGGCATTGGTAATGGCAGCATGGAAGTGGATGGGCGTGAAATTTACACCGCCAAGGACTTACGTGTTGGTCTATTCACGTCAACGGATAATTTCTAATGAAACAGCTAGTTGCTGCGGTTTTACTTTCACTCTCTGCACTCAGCAATAACGTTATTGCTGACCCCCCCCCGGTTTACGACCGCATGGTTTTTGCTGTCATGGCGGAAAAAGAAGTGCCTAATGATATGCTGACCGCGATACTTTACGCCGAGCAGCAAGGGCAAGACACCGCAGCGATGGCTGATAGTATTAATCAAACGATCACTTGGGCGCTAGACCTCGCCAAACAGGAAACGGCGGTAGCAAGCAGTACCCTAAACTACACCACCAACCCCGTGTACACTGATGGGCGGGTCACGGGCTGGCAAGTACGTCAAAACATCCAGTTAAAAAGCAAGGACAGTAAAATTCTCAGTGGCCTGCTGGGTAAATTGCAGGAAAAATTGCGTATCGAGGGTATTCACTACAGTGTTTCCCCTGAAGTCAAAACCGAAACTGAAAAAACCCTGATCGACCAAGCCCTGAAAAATTTCAAGGAAAGGGCTGACCAGATCAAAGACGGTATGGAGCGAGCAGAATACCGCATCGTGCGCCTAGAGGTGCAAGCACTGGGAAGCGAATCACCACAAGCACCGATGTATCGGATGGCAGCAATGGCACTCGATGCTGCCCCCGCACCACCCTCATTGGAAGGCGGTAAACAAAACCTGCAAGTGAATGTGCAAGCCGAGATTGAACTTTCGATTCAATAACGCTAAGATGTTGCGCTTTTCGCATATACCCGAATAACTTGAGGATTTCAACATGAAGCCCGGCATTCACCCTAACTACAGAGAAGTCGTCTTTCAAGACCTGACTAGCGGCTTCGCGTTCCTGACCCGCTCCACGGTCAACACCCGTGAAAATATCACCTGGGAAGATGGTAAAGAATACCCATTGGTCAAAGTGGAGGTTTCCAGCCAATCTCACCCTTTTTACACTGGCAAGCAAGCGATTAGCACCACGGCTGGTCGTGTAGACAAGTTCAAGAGCCGTTATGCACGTGGTGGCAAGTAAGTCCTAGCAGACTGTTCCAGAATCATGCATCATTAAAAGGCGCTCTAACGAGCGCCTTTTTTGTTTTTGACGGAGAACGATAATATGCGGCTAACTACCTTAGTAACCAGCATCCTCCTTAGCAGTGCTACACTGCTGGCTGGTTGTTCTGCCAACCCGGTTTCAGGTGAAAATCAACTCGCCCTGATGTCAGAGGCTGAAGAAATTCAGACAGGGCAACAAGCACACCGAGAAATTCTCGCTAAAACACCCGCTTACCAAAATGCAGCCCTACAAGCGTATGTCAATCGTATTGGGCAGTTAATGGCAGCACAAAGCCACCGCAACAATCTGCGGTTTACCTTTACGGTACTGGATGACCCAGCCGTCAATGCATTTGCCTTACCCGGTGGCTACATCTATATCACCACTGGCCTGATGGCTTATCTGAATTCCGAAGCAGAACTCGCGGGTGTGCTCGGACATGAAACCGGTCACGTTGCTGCCCGCCATAACGTTAGTCAAGCCTCTTGGGGCGTGGTAGGCGGCATTGTCACCAACGTTCTCAGTGAAAAACTGGGCAATAAAGAACTTATCGGAACCCTAGGTGAACTGGGCTTAAGCAACTACAGCCGTAACCAAGAACTGGACGCAGATGGCTTAGGTGCTGAATACCTCGCCCGTGCTGGTTACGATCCAGCCAACATGGCCAATGTGATTGCCACGCTGCAAGCTTATGATCAATTCAAAGGCGGCAGTTCCGACCCTTATCGTGACCTGTTTTCCACTCATCCCAACAATGACCTGCGTTTACAGCAACTGATCGGACAGGCGAGGCGCTATGGTACTGGCACACGCGATGCAGGTCATGAAACCTACTTACAGCAAATCGAAGGTTTACGCCTACCTCTGGGTAATGGACAAACTGTACAGGTACGCTTGCTCACAGCACGCCCCGGCGACACATTCGATAACCTCGCACGCTCCAGCCGCTTAAGCAACAATCCAGCCATGCATTTGCGCGTGCTGAACGGCCTGTTTCCGAATGGCGAACCCCGCCCCGGTCAGTTACTCAAGACCATACAATAAGATTGCAGCACACTCAGTTAGCCCCAACACATTAAACCCAGCAGGCGGAGGAGCCATGTCTACGTTAAAAGAAGATGCGCTGAAATATCACGCTGAACCACGTCCCGGCAAAATTGCCACCCACATCACCAAGCCAACCGCAACGCAGCGGGATTTGGCCTTAGCCTATTCTCCCGGTGTTGCCGAACCGGTACGCGAAATCCACAAAGATCCAGAAGCAGCCTACCGTTACACTGGCAAAGGTAATCTGGTTGCCGTCATTTCCGATGGCTCAGCAGTGCTGGGCTTAGGCAATGTCGGCGCACTCGCTGGCAAACCCGTCATGGAAGGCAAGGGGCTGTTATTCAAGCGTTTTGCCGACATCGATGTCTTTGATATTGAGGTTGCCACCCAAGATGTGGAAGAGTTCATCACCGTGGTGAGGAACATTGCGGGTACTTTCGGTGGGATTAATCTGGAAGATATTTCCGCGCCACGCTGTTTTGAGATCGAAAAGCGCTTACAAGCGATGCTCGATATTCCCGTATTTCACGACGATCAGCATGGCACGGCAGTCATTATTGCGGCGGGTTTGATGAATGCGCTGGAACTTCAGGGCAAAACCTTGGCAGAAGTCAACATCGTGTGCGTCGGTGCAGGCGCGGCGGGGATAGCCTCGATGAATTTGCTGGCAGCATTAGGGGCGAACAAGCAAAAGCTGTTGATGGTGGATAGCAAAGGTGTATTGCATACCGGGCGCACGGATTTGAACACTTTCAAACGGGATTATGCGGTGGATACCGACAAGCATACGCTGGCGGATGCGTGTCAAGGTGCGGATGTGTTCATCGGTTTGTCTGGCCCCGACATCATGAGTATTGAGATGCTCAATAGCATGGCAGCTAACCCGATTGTGTTCGCGTTGTCTAATCCTGACCCAGAAATTAATCCAAACGTAGCCTTGGCACTACGCAGTGACTTGATTATGGCAACCGGACGCAGCGATCACCCTAACCAAATCAACAATGTACTCGGTTTCCCATTCCTGTTCCGGGGTGCGTTAGATGTGCGTGCTCGCTGCATCAATATCGACATGCTCAAAGCAGCCGTATACACCTTAGCTGCATTAGCACGTGAACCTGTCCCCCAAGATGTACTAGATGCTTACGGCTTAGCATCGTTAACGTTTGGAAAAGATTACATCATTCCTAAACCTTTTGATCTGCGCTTACGCGAACGTGTACCCACTGCCGTCGCCCAGGCAGCGATTGACAGTGGTGTTGCACGTCTTCCGTTATAAGCCGTTATAAGGCGTTAGTGCTGGCGGTGTCTGCGGGTTAACCTGCGGACGCTGCGTTGGGGTTAAATTTAGCTTTTCACCGTCACTGCGGATGCAATAACGCAAGCCCATGCGGTAACAGCGTTGCGCATTTTCCGGCTCTTTCATCGTTTCCAACAATTCAGCCAACTCCAGGTAGCCCTCCGTGTTTGGGGCTTGATTAAGGCTGGCTTCGTAATAGCTTTTCGCCATTCCCCACAATTTTTGCTGGTTATATAAACGTGCTAATAGCAACAGCAATGCCGGGTTGTTCTCAGGTTGGCTGAGTTGCCACTTTTCTGCTTGCTGGATAGTATTGCCAAGGCTGTGGTGCTGAGTGCGCCCGAACAAATCAGCCAGCCCATCATCCCAACGTTTGTTCAGAATGCTACTGATAAAGCTATTACAGGCCAAATCATCCCCGGCGGAGTGCAACGCTTTGGCATAGAGCAGAATAGCTTCGTGGTTTTCGCGGATCGGAGCGGGTAGTTTTTTCCACATAGCCTGTAGTTTATCGGTCTGCCCTGCCTTCGCATAATGCTGAAACATGGCTTTCAGGGTTGCACCTTGCACTTTGCTCATGTCGTCATTTTTCAACAAGTTTTGTTTAGCTAAATCGGGCAACAAACCCAATAAAGCATCCCAGTTTTCTTGCCGATACAATACCTTAGCCAGCAACTTCAGCACATAAGGATGCTTAGGGGAGAGATCGCGCAAACGCACTAAGGTAGCGTGTGCTTGTTCTAGCTGCCCACTACCGAATTGCATTTCAGCTTGCGAAACACCCACCGCAACATTGGCTTTACTATCACTTTCAATCGCTTGTTTGAGCAACTCATCCCGGCGTTCATAAGCTTCACGCATGTGCGCCGCCCTTGCTGCCGCCAAGTAATTCAGCAACGGTGTATCGCTGTAGGGTGCATGATCCACCAACAATTTTTCTGCTTTATCCCAGTGACCTTCTGTTAACTGAATCAGCCCTTGAGTTAGCGCCCGGTTAGCCTTGCTCCCCAACCGTGCGGCACGAAACCGGCTGAAGCTGCGACGCATTCCAAAACCGTGACGCAGCAAACTCACCAACAGGTAAAAACCCACACACGCCAACAGAACTAAAGCTGCCAAGGTGGCAGTCTTCATCTCAAAACTCCACACCCCCCACGTAATGGTGGCAATGCCAGGGTGTGATAATACCACTTGCCCCATCCACACAATCAGAGCGATCAGGATCAGCAACACGATCAGGTAAAACATCATTCGCGTTTGCCTCCCTCTGATTTAGCTTTATCCGTGGTTTTGGCAGGTTTTGCTGCTTTACCAGCCTCTGCATCCCCCGTCTCAACCTTTTTAGTCTCGGCATTGTTGCTTTCAGCTTCCTGTATCACTCTGGAGGCTTCCGCATGGCGTGCACTTTCCAATTGTTTGAGGCTGGCAGAAATATCCGGGAGAACCGGCTGTAATTCCAGCTTACCGATGTCATCCAACTCCGCTAATACCGGTTTAGCCTGATCAGGCGGGTAATACTCACTCAGCGTTTCCTGAATCAACCCCAGTTGAGCACGAAACCCCACATGATCACGCTGAAGCACCAATAAGCGCAGATTTTCGAGCCGCAGTTGCAGAAGCTGGAACAAATGTAAGCGTGCATCCGCATCCAATTGCATTTGCAAAGGCTTATCGTGCTCACGGATCACAATTGCCTCGTTGAGAGTTTCCAAGGCTTTACGCTTGTAGTCTGCCCACAATGAATTGCCGGTCACATCCGCCTCAGTCGCGCCAGTCAAGGCCACCGACTCCCCTGCAACCGGTGTCGAACTCAAGGCTGGTAAGGGTTTTAAACCCAGCATCAGCGCATTAATACGTTGGGAAACGCCCACAATATCAGGGACAGGCACAGCTTCTAAAGCAGAAATATCCCGTGCAATCTGTTGGCGTACCGTCAGGTAATTCACTGAACCCGCTTTTGCCAACAAAGTATCCGCTTCCTTCAACGCAGAAATCGCAGTGCGAACATCTTGCGCCAAATGCAATTGCCGCCCTGCTAATTGCAGCAAAAATTCGACCTCCGTGATTTGCCACTCATTAGCACTGGCGGGTGTGGCACTTTGCTGCATTTTAGCTTGCAGGAAAGTGACCTGCTCAACTTGTGAGGCCACCGTATCCGCGAATTGGCGGGTTTGATTTTGTAGCCGCGCCATTTCCTGAAGTGCCCGATCATTATTGCTTAATGCCTGCGTGGCCTTAGCATCCAAATCTTGCCGTAAGGTATTCAGCGCATCGCTGGTAGGTACACTTTGTAACTGTTCACGTAACGCTGCAATCTCAGCCTCATTGCCACGTGCTTTGTCATTCATACGCTGCCAATGCTTATAGCCCGCAGCAATACCGATAGCCGTGAAAGACAGTGCCAAAATAGACACAAACACAGCAAAACGAGCACCCGTTGATTTTTTGGGGGCGGCATACCCAACATCGTTACCGAGGTGATCAACAGCATCAACTGCTGTGTGCAAAGTCTCGTTATCAGCTTCGTGTGTCGCTGCTTTATCAATCATGGTTGGAATTCCTGTACCCAATGGAGGAGTGCCTGCAACATGGCCTCATCACCGGGGTTGTCTGCAATGCGGATGATTCCGGTAAATCCGGCTTGGCGTGCCGTTGCTAACATACGCTGGCTACCAACCAGCAGGGGAACCGTTTTTATCCAGTCGGGATTATTCAGCATGACGAGCAAATTCAATAGCCCCTCGCTACTGGTAATAGTGATTATATCAAGCTGCTGCTGTTCATGAAGGGATTTCAGGTGACTGGCATCGATTTGTGGGCAAACCCGTCGGTACACATCAACATAAGTCACTTGTGCACCGCGTTCACGCAAGGTATCCGCGAGTAATTCCCGCCCCCCTTGCCCCCGAAAAATCAGGATATGCCGATTCGCTAATTGCTGTGTTTGCGGCAAAGCAAGGAAATCTTCACTGGTAAAACCCTGTTGTGGAACCCAATGCGCGGTAAAACCCTGCTGTTGCAACACGCTCGCCGTCTGTTTACCAATCGCCCCCAACACCAAAGTTTGCAACACTTCGCCTTGTTGCGCGTCTAATAAGCTCAAGCCATAACTTACCGCATTCGCACTGATAAACACGGCAGTGTCATAGCGTGATAGCTGCGCCAATGTGGTTAACGCGGCTTGCGGATTCTCCAGCGGGCAAACCTCAACCACTGGCAATAATTGCACGATAGCGCCCGCCTGTTCCAAACGTTGACGCAAACCTTCTGCCTGATGAGCAGGACGTGTCACCATCACATGCAAGTCATGCAGCACTTTAGGCATGAATCCCCAACAAAGCCAGCACTTTATCCCCACCTTGTGCCAACAAATCCTCGGCAATCGCCACGCCTAATGCCTCTGGATCGACCGCACAACCGTGTTGCTCACAATGGTACAGCGCCGAACCATCCGGAAAACCAATCAACCCACGCATTCGCAGCACACCCTCTTGCAACTCAGCAAACCCCGCGACAGGTACTTGGCAACCACCGTTAAGGCGGTGATTCATCGCGCGTTCGGCACGCACACACACCGTAGTTTCCGCATGACGCAACGGTGCCAGCAAATTTTCCACCCGTGGATCATGCCGACGACACTCAATGCCGACCGCACCTTGCCCAATCGCAGGCAAACTCTGTTCGGTGGACAAATAGGCGGTAATGCGTGACTGGAATTCAAGGCGAATCAACCCAGCAGCCGCCAGAATAATGGCATCGTATTCACCGTTATCCAACTTCGCTAGGCGGGTATTGACGTTGCCGCGTAAATCCTTAATGTGCAAATGCGGGTAACGGGCGCGGATTTGTGTCTGGCGGCGCAAACTGGATGTGCCAACCACAGCCCCATGCGGCAGCTCATCCAAGGTTTGGTAACGGTTGGACACAAACGCATCGCGAGGGTCTTCACGCTCCAAAATAATGGGTAAGTGCAAACCTTCAGGGAATTCCATCGGCACATCTTTCATCGAATGCACCGCAATATCCGCAGTCCCTTCCAACATCCCTAATTCCAGCTCTTTCACGAACAAGCCTTTGCCGCCGATTTTGGACAACGGGCTATCCAGAATTTTATCACCACGCGTCACCATACCCACCATTTCAATCTGAAGGTTGGGGTGAAGTTCCTGTAAACGGCGTGCGACATGTTCGGCCTGCCACATGGCAAGCGGACTGGTACGAGTGGCGATACGAATAATTTCGGACATGATTCCTGCGCGTGTCTAATCCAATGATAGCGTAGCACTTTACGGCAAAGTGGGCTTAACTTCCATCCTTGCAAAATATTTACGATTAAAATTTAACCATAACCCTTGTATTTTTTTCTATTCAGGCTACATTAAGGATACGACCAACGGAATGAAAAAATAACACGGAAGTTATACTTATCTCTTCCTCTTAACGTGGTTGTTCAGGGACGGGCGAAATGATCAGCCCCCATAATGTTTCGCTTGTAACGTGCCGGATCTTTAGCCCGGATCCGGCACTTCCTTGATTACTTCAAGAGTGCTAAAGTGAGCGAATGACTGCACCCCCCTATGAACAAACTGCCCGTACACTACTTCAGCAATCCAATGGTCGGGTAACACCTGCTAGAATTGGCGTACTCAGCATATTGCTGGAAGCCAAAACTGCTCTCACCCATCAGGAAATCGAACAGCTCGCCCAACAACAAGGCGACACCTTTGACCGCGTAACCCTCTACCGTGCCTTGGATTGGTTGGTGGAACACCATGTGGCGCATAAAATTGCCGGTGTAGACCGTACTTGGCGTTACAATGCCCAAACGGGGGTTCCACAGCAACACGCCCATTTTTATTGCAAACACTGTGAACATGTGTTTTGCTTAGAAAATCTTCAACCCGCTTGGCTATTTAGCCTTCCCCCCGGCTACCAGCTTGAAGAAGTCGAACTGAATCTCCAAGGGCAATGCCCGGATTGCGCGGCTGGTTCATCTGCGGCTCAACGTGGGGCATCGTAACGGTTGCGCTGCCGATTGCGCTGCCTCAGTACTAACTGAAACAACTGCAACTGCCCGCTACGGAAAGCGCCAGCACACGTTAGCAAGTAATACTCCCACATGCGTCGGAAACGTGCCGTATAGCGCTGCTGTAGTCCAGACCACGCCGCACTAAAACGCTGCTGCCAAACCATGAGCGTCGTGTCATAATCTGCGCCTAAATTCTGCACATCTTCAACCACGAAATGCGGTTCGCACGCCCCTGCAATTTGTGCGAGAGTGGGCAGTTGACCATTAGGGAAAATGTAACGTTCAATCCAAGGATCCGTTGCCTGTACCTGCCGATCAGTCCCAATCGTATGCAGGGCAAAGACACCATCCGGTTTTAATACCCGTTGCACCATCGCAAAATAAGCAGCGTAATTTTTTAACCCCACGTGCTCAAACATACCGATAGACACCACCTTGTCGAATTGCCCGGTTATATCACGATAATCCTGCAAACGGATGTCAACTGGCAAACCTCGGCAACGCTCTTCTGCCAGTACTTGCTGTTCCCGTGACACCGTAACCGTTATTTCAAACCTACCCAAATCTACCTATAGCTAACTAAAAGTAGTCATGGTGTTGAATTCCTGCTTCACGGGGGCTGGTTTCGTCTTCGGCTTGCGCCCAAGACCAGAGCCTTCCCCTCCACAGGCAGACACCGTGTAACTCACGGCGTATTCTTCTAAATTCTTGGCGGCATTTACGTCACGGTCATGGACTGCACCGCAAACGGGGCAAGTCCATTCACGTACCGACAGTGGCAGCTTGTCCACTTTATGCCCACAGCCAGCAGCAGAACAGGTTTTGCTGGAGGCAAAAAACCGATCAGCCACCACGACCACCGCACCGCGCATTCCCGCCTTGTATTCCAGTTGACGGCGAAACTCGAAAAACCCCATATCACTGATGGCACGGGATAAATGGCGATTTTTCACCATACCCGACACGTTCAAATCTTCAATGCCGATGGTGTGAAAACGGCGGGTTAAATCCGTGGTGAACTGGTGCAAACTGTCTTGGCGGATATTGGCAATACGTGCGTGAAGTGTTGCCAGCTTCTGCTTCGCCTTGTGACGGTTGGCACTGCCTTTGACCTTGCGGGACAGGCTGCGCGAGAGCCGTTTTAGGCGGGAAAGCAAGGCTTTATGCGGCTTTGCCCCAACCACTTTTTCCCCCGTTGATAGGGTTGCCAGTGCAGATACGCCCAAATCCACCCCTACCGTGCCTTGGTTTTTGGCAGGCGGGAGATGGTTTGAGGTGGTGTCCACGGTGATGCTGGCGAACCACTGGTCAGCGGTGCGGGAAATCGTGGCAGAGAGAATTTTACCGGAAAAGCGTAACGTTTCCCGCATCCGTACTACCCCAAGGTTGGGAATGCGGATGCGGCAACCGTCAAGGCTGAACTGGTCGTTGGTGAGGGTGAAACTGTCGCGGCTTTTGCCTTTCTTTTTGAATTGCGGGTACTTGGCTCGCCCCGCAAAGAAGTTCTTGAAAGCTGCGCCGAGTTGGATAATTGCCATTTGTGGGGCGTTTTTGGTGACTTCCAGCATCCAGGGGAATTGTGCGCGTTTGATGGCGTTCAATTGGCGGCGCAAGCGCATTTGGTTGGGTTTTGGCTGAGTGTTGTCTTCCTTCCATGCCGTGTATTGGGTTTGCCATTCTGCCAACGCCCAGTTGTAGGCGAACCGTGCTGTACCAGCGGCTTTCGCCAAGTACGTCGCTTGCTTATGGTTGGGGTCAAGGCGGATTTTGTGGCTGATGATCATGGCAAACAGAATGCAGCACGGTGTGATAGTTGTCTAGTCATCCGTGCTTTTGCTGCTATCTTTTACGGATAAACGGCACTACGCTTTTATAAACCTAACCAAAATGATAAAGTTTGAATAGATTTATATAGATTTTATGGTAACTGTTTCAAACCCCCGTCACCTTCACCCCGTAATGACTGGCAGCATACTGCGCAAAACCACCCCAGCCGCAGCCAATATCCAACACATGCTCGTCAGGCTGCAACGCCAGCTTACGACACAACAAATCCAGCTTGTTCACCTGTGCTTGCTCTAAATCGCTGGCATCTTTCCAGTAACCGCAGGAATAACACATACGGCTATCCAACATTGCGACGAACAGGTCATTGCCAAGATTGTAATGCGTGTCTGCCACCTGATAGGCGCGACGACTGGATTGCAGATTGAATAAACGTGCCCGTAGTACCTGTAACCAGAACGGCGGATTATGGCGCAGGGTTTCATCAAGGTTTGCCTGCAACAGCCGGGTCGTAAGAGCATCAACACTGCTACAATCCCACCAGCCATCCATATAGCTCTCCCCCATCCCAAGGGAGCCTTGTTGCAAGATGCGACGATAAAAACGCGGGTCATGTACCTCCAGATCAAACACCTGTTTACCTTCCACCCCCACACCTGCGCTTGCCAGCAACATCCGCACACTACGCTCATTGCGTCCCATACGCTGTTGAGGAATCTGGAATACCGATTTATCAGTATGCTGAACCGTTGGTGTATTCATAAATCACCTCCTTCGCACTATTCAAACATAGCATTCAGGCTTGCCCTTGGCTAAACGATTAAAGCGATTATTTTAATTAGCGAAATCAATGCTCTAATCTTGGGTAGTCCATGCTCGACAACACCAACATAGTGCATTTCATACACCACCCAGCTACCGCTCATCGGTAAAACCGAACAAAAAACGAATATATGGCAAGTATTTTTGATTGGCGTAGACACGAACTAAACCGTATATTTAGTTCGTGTTTTGTTCGGTTTGTTGATGAGGAAACAGCATTATGCTCACACGCAGACAACAGCAGATGATGGACATCATCCAGTCCCTGTACGCCCGTAACGGCTACGCCCCAACCTTGGATGAAATTGCGCAGGCAGGTGGAATATCCACCCGCAGCACCGTTCACCAACATGTGCAGGCACTGATCCGGGAAGGCCGCCTGCAAGCCACAGCGGGCAAGCGTGCCTACCGGATGCCTGAAACGGCAGTGGCGCGTCACCCGCAAATGCCGCTCAGCCTCGGTTTACCACTGGCAGGGCGTATCGCTGCCGGTAAGCCGATTGAAGCTATCGCTGGCAAAGATGAAATCAACCCCAGCGACCTTTTCAGTGGCAACGGGCGCTACGTGCTGGAAGTACGTGGCGAATCAATGATAGACATCGGCATTATGGACGGTGATTTCGTCGTCATTCAACAACAGGAAAATGCCCGTGATGGCGACATTGTTGTCGCTTTGGTCGAGCGTGAAGAAGCCACCCTCAAACGCCTGTACCGCCAACCCGATGGACAAATCGAATTACGCCCTGAAAACAGCCAGATGCAACCGATGGTCTATCCGGCGGAAAGTGTACAGGTACAGGGCAAAATGGTCGGTTTGTTCCGTAGTTATTAAACAGAAAATCCAGGAGTAACCTTATGAATATTGAGATGCAAACACCTGCAACAGGGATACAGGAAATACCCGATAAACCAGAGTGGGGACAAGTCTGGAAAGTCACCCGCGCCTTATTGGTCGTTTGGGCATCGGCAGTATGGGCTTTGCTGATCCTGCTGCCCGGTTTAGAACAAATTATTGATGTCGAAACAGCGATGCTGCATTTACCTTACATGCTGATTGGCTTGGCTTTGGTCGGGGCAGTGGTGGCAGCCCATAGCTTGCGTGCGGATCGGCACTTGTTATGGTTTCTGGGTGTATTACTGATGTTGGCTGGCTGGATGTAAATCATGAGACAAAAACATGCAGCATAAAAATGGCGTGATGAAAGTTGCCGCTTTCAACACGCCGGAGATTCCCGCTATCACTGGGTTAATAGTTAAAGACAGGAAGGTTTTATTATGACGGATTCCAACACAAATACCAACTTGGATCGACCAGCGCACCTGATCACCACAAAATCATTGCGCGACATCCTCGGCGACCTACGCAAAGCCGAAGCATGGCTATTGATGGCTGCTTTTGCTGCATTCCTCGCCTCCGCATTTTTTGTCGTCAAATATTTTGTGGGCGGGGAAATGGATCCGCCCAATTGGAGTGGCGAGCAATGGGCAAATGCGATACTAGGGCTAGGCATTACCGCCGTGATCACCGCCGCACAGGCATTTTTGTATGCCAGTGGTTACAAAGGCCCGGCTGCTGTAGTAGCGACCGTCATTGTGGTGTTTTTCGGCTTATTTTCCGAAGTCTCTCAGTCCATGGAACGTGAGGATGCCACGGTGCGGCAACGTTCTGAAGGGTCGCCCGTGTTTCAGGCCGCGTTGGGCAGCATCCAGAATTTGAGCGTGCAAGCCGCCACACCGTCGGGCGCAACCGCACAACTGGCGACAGCACGAGGCACACTGGCAAGACACGAGGCAGAACTCGCGGCTTGCCGTGCCAAATACCGTGCTGATGCCCGCATCCAACAATGCGAACGCTACGAACATGCCAAAATTGCCGAAGCCCGTGGCGAAGTTGCCGCCGCCGAAGCCGCTGCCAGTGGCTCAGCAGCAGTCGTGGGTTCCGCGCTAAGTGCAGCCATTACCCAAGCGAAAACGCTGGAATATGACGAAGACAAGCACTATGCCATGATCCGCTTACTTAAGGACTTGCTTAATGTAGGCGGCATTTGGGCATCCTTCCTGTTTTCGGTCATCATTATTGGTACATTTGAATACGCTTTCCACTTTGTAGGCAGCTACGTAGCCGACCATAAACGCGCCTTACTCCTGATGGGGCGGGATACCCGTGGCGAATTAATCCACCCTGATACGGACGCAAGCGTGGGCAGCAATGTTAACGGCATCCCCAGAGACTTCGGCAATACAGAGCGTAATCAGTACCTCAATCAGATTACACCAGAACGTACCGAATCAGCCGATACCAGCAATATCCGCATCAAAGATGAAACCGTACCGGTACAAGCCGATATGCCCCCGGTAATGGCTGAAACCAACACTGCAACGCTGGATGATTCACGCCCTGATCCGCCAGAATCCAAGGTGCGTGACCTGACCCGCGAACGCTTTTTCAAACTGATTTACATGGAAGTGCGTTCACGCATCCTCAATGGCGGGATAAAACCCACAGTACGCCCTGTAACCGATGCCGTGACTGACGTCATCCGCCACCACACCAAGGCATTAGGCTTACAACCGTCCTTAATTGGCAAGCCCGAACGCCAGAAAATCGCGGAAAAAATCCTTGAAAAGCTGGAACGTGAAGCGATACTGGAACTGAATCCCCAACAAGGTGTCGGAAAACCTAAATACCTGCTGGCAAGCCGTTGGGCAAACCAGTCTGTACCGGAAATACCGATGCCGGGGCAAGCCATCCGGTAAACCGTGCAGAGCGGCTGACATCAGGTTATGATTAACTGGGCTGTTGACGATCCGACTGCATTTACAGTGCGGATCGTCTATATAAAAGATTAACTTAGACTGTCTGCGCGGAACTATCATGAAATATAAAATACTTGCCGTTGCCACGGGGCTGCTGCTGGCGGCATCACTCACCAGCTTACCACCTGCTTATGCCGCAGCCAGTTACGGCCCGGTGAAAAATAATGAAACGTTGTGGGATATTGCGAGTCGCCGCCGCCCTTCCTATGACATTAGCGTGCCACAAATGATGGCAGCCATCCGTGCTCAAAACCCACAAGCCTTTATTGATGGCGATATTAATCTTCTAAAAAGAGGCACTTACCTAAAAATTCCGGTTATGCCAGAAGTTAAGCAAAGCGCAGGCAAACAAGCCTCTCTTGCCAGCTTACGTGCTGAAATCCGCCGCTTACGTGGTCAGCTTAAAACAGAACAACAACACAGCGCCACCTTAGCTAAACAACTCAAAGCGTTGCAGGCCACACAAGCAGCAACACCTTCCACGACACCTCTTCCCGAACAAGCACAGGTCGCACAACTGCAAAACGACTTAATGATTAAATTGCAAACCGAATTAACCGAGTTAAAGCAGCAGGTACAAGTTAAAGATGCACGCATCAAGGAGTTAGAGGCGGCGTCGGTACAAGTGGCTACCCTACCGAATGCCACCAACGACCCTACTACCAGCGTCACCCCGGCACAAGCGCAACAAGACGATGCGGCTATGCAAGCAGAGCTGACTGAACTCAAACAATTGCTGGAACAACGCGATACCCATATTCAGAACTTGCAGGCATCTTTACGAGAAGCTAGCATTTCTATTAAGCGCCAGTATGCAGAAAGCCAGGAACTCTATGGGCGTCTGAAGGAACTCGAACCTGGTAATACGGTTACAGCGCCACAACCGCCAGCGGAACCGGGCAGCACAACTCCCCCCAACCTGACGTTAGCAGCCAACCCAGAAGCCGACCAAACCCCAACAGCTCCCCCTGAACAAGCACCGGTCTTTACTGATCAGCTCACGCCACCAACGGCAACGACTGAAACAGGGAAAGCAGAGAAACCCGGCACTTCCTTGCAAAACATCTTAGAACAACAGGTGTCAGGCAGTGAGGACGGTAAATTACCAGCCCCAGCTCGCGTCTCGTTAGTGGTTGCGTTGATTTCTTTGATGTTTATTTTAGCATTGCTATGGCGCTCACTGTCGCAACGACGTGCCTTAAATCGTGAGGAAGAACGCCTGCGGGCAGAACTGGAGGGTTAGCACCATTACCACTTCAACCATCGTGCTCTTGCACGGTATTTGGATGCGCCCGCTGGTATTACAAACACTAGCAAGGCGCTTACGGCAAGCAGGTTATCTTGTCAAAGTACCTGCTTATGCCTCTGTTAGTCTGACGCCTGCTCAAAATGCTGAGCGCTTACACCTGTTTATCCAAAGCTTATCCACAGATTATCTACACCTCGTCGCACACAGTTTGGGTGGAATTGTTGCATTGCATTTGTTGAGTCAACACCCCGAACTACCACCAGGCCGTCTCGTCACCTTAGGTACACCGATTCAAGGCAGCAAAATTGCGCGAATGATCAAACCCTTACCACTATTGGGCTTGGCATTTGGTAACAGCATGGATGCAGGTTTAGCCGGTGTTAATATACCTACTAACATTGGACGTGAATGGGGAGCGATTATCGGAACCTTGCCATTAGGTTTAGGCTCACCCTTTTTATTGGGTGAACCTAATGATGGTGCGGTCAGTGTTGTAGAAGCATACCATCCGGCACAAACAGTGCGTATCCAGCAACGAGTATCCCACACAGGGATGCTGTTTTCCCCGTTAACATATACTTATATCCAACATTTCCTGCACACAGGTCAGTTTATTTAAGCAACAGATTCAGCAAACGCTGGGTAACCGCTTCCGCATCCTGCGTGTCTGCACCACTGAGATTTTCCAAGGTGTTAGTGCTGCGGCTGTTACCCTGTATGCCAGTCAAAGCAGGCTGAGTAACGGGGTACAGAGCCAAACCCGGCTTATCCAAAGCGGCTGCAATATGCATCAAACCCGTATCCATGCCGATAACCCCGACTGCCTGCTGCATGATGGCGGCGAGTTCCCCTAAACCACTACGCGGCAGTACCTGTACACCCTCAGTGACTTGAGCAAGCCGTTGCGCCCGTGCGTGTTCACGTGCATTTCCCCAAGGCAATAAGGTGCTAATCCCTTGTTCTGCCAGCGCAGTCAGCAGGGTTTGCCAGTGTGTTTCCGGCCATTCTTTGTCAACCCGGCTAGTCCCGTGTAAGCCAACCACGTAGCGGCTGGGAAGCGGTAAATTAGGCAAAGGGTAAGTGCCACCTGCAATACCGTGCTCCAGCGGCAAGGTTTCAATACTGTACCCCAAGGCATGTGCCATCAACAGGCGGTTACGGGTGATCGCATGGCGTTGCTTATCGACACTAAACCCTTGTTGGTACAGCACGCTAGCCAGCGGTTCACGGATGCTATGGCGGTCATAACCGTAACGTTTTCCTTGGGCGAAGGCTGCAATCAGGGCACTTTTCAACAAACCTTGTGTATCAATAATTGCATCATACTGCACCTGGTGTAAGCGTCGGTGAAAGGCGCTTATTTCCTGCCAAGTTGTTCGATTGAACACGTGTTTACGCCAGCGACGAATGGCAACTGGCAGAATATTCCCGACAGATGGATGCCAAGCGGGAACTTCAGCAAAATTTTCTTCTACAACCCAATCAATGTTCAGCCCTGGATGCTGGCGACTGGCATCAGTAATCGCGGGTAGCATGTGTACCACATCACCCAAAGATGATGTTTTAATGATCAGAATGTTACGTACTGACATCAGACAAGCTCCACGTGAAACATCGCCTCTAGGTAAACATTCTGCTGACAGCGATTGTGGATAAGTCTGCCAGCCTGATAAAAAGATAGGAGGTTTGACACCGTTACACCTTGTTGGTTTTTTTCAGACGCTTCGCTGAACCTAATATTAAAAAACAGATTTTTTAGACAAATGGTGTAAATAACCAGACTAACGATACGCAGATGCTGACTGCCTTCCTCTTGCACTGACAATCAACAGCTTTTTCTATGGTAAATAACACTGTGTTGATAAGCTTCTTTCCTGTGGATAACTTCGTGGATAACTCTGGGGAAAAGTTTGTGGGTAAGTGTGTAACGTTAAGCTGGCTCACGGTGGCACAGTGTAGCAGATTGCAGGGTAAATGCTGGAAAAGAAAACCTAGATAAGGTACAAGGCATTTTCAAGCAATAATCTGACGGGGACACGATGAAATACGACGTATTCGGTATTGGCAATGCACTAGTGGACAAAGAATTTGAGGTGACAGAAGACTTTTTGGCAGCGCATGGCATCCAAAAAGGCATGATGACCCTGATTGATGAGGCGAAACAGCAACACTTAATCGCTGGTTTGACCGACACTTTTGGGTTGAAAAAGCGTGCCAGTGGTGGTTCAGCCGCTAACAGCATCGTAGCGATTAGTCAGTTTGGGGGTAAAACGTTTTACGCTTGTAAAGTAGCGAATGACGAAAGCGGCGAGTTTTACATGCATGATTTACACGCCGCTGGGGTAAATACCCGCCTTGATCAGGTGCGCGGAGCCAGCGAAGGCGTAACGGGCAAGTGTATGGTGATGGTGACACCCGATGCGGAACGCACCATGAATACGTTTTTAGGGATTACCGCTGACTTTTCCGAAGCCGAATTGCACTTGGATGAACTCAAGCAATCCAACTATTTGTATATCGAAGGCTATTTGGTGACCTCAGACATATCACGAGCAGCCGCTTTAAAAGCCAGACAAGTCGCTAAGGAACACGGTGTAAAAACGGCGATGACATTCTCTGACCCGGCAATGGTGCGTTTCTTCCGTAGTGGTGTGGATGAGATGCTGGGCGATGGTGCAGATATTTTATTCTGCAATCGCGAAGAAGCCAGCGTTTTTACCGGCAAGGATGATCTGGAAGACGCCATTCGAGCGATTAAGCCTTACGCTGGCAAACTGGTGATAACCTTAGGTAGCCAAGGTGCACTGGTCGTCGATGCAACTGGGCGCACTGAAATTGCGGCACACCCGGTAAAAGCGGTCGATACCAACGGCGCAGGGGATATGTTTGCAGGTGCGTTCTTGTACGGCATCACCCAAGGCATGGATAATGCCCAAGCAGGGAAACTAGCGAGTTTATCCGCAGCACAAATCGTAACCGTGTTCGGGGCACGCCTCAGCAAAGCAGCACATCAAGAAGTGCTCGCCATTATTTAATCCATTTTAAGGGCAGAACATAACAATGAATCTGAAGATTAAACACATTTACACAGTCACACTGTTAACCTTAACCAGCGCCCTCGTAGCCTGCGGTGGCGGTAGTGATACCGGCAGTGCAGCAACTGCCAATAACGCCTACACCGGCGCACGCACCCTCGCCGCCTTAAATAGCAACAATCAGCAACTTTTCTACAGTGCGCTTGAATTATCCCTGCTGAATTTAAGTGAAACCAGTGAGTTAGCGGCAAAATCCAGCGACCCAAGCGTCACCAGTTTCGCTCTTTTATCCCAACGTTATGCACGCTTGGCAGGGACGATTGATGAATACATCGCAAACCAGAACTATCAAGCACGGACGATTAATAACAGTGTACCCTGCACCAATGGTGGCTCAATCACCATTAGCGGCACACTGAATGACCAAACCAACACCGGAACTTTAAACGTTTCCCACAACCAGTGTGCAGAAGGTGATGTCGTTATCAACAGTGTTGGCACATTAACGATCAACAAATTTGACACGAATTTACTGAAAATTACTGACTTTAGTGTCAGTGCTACAGGCAATACGCTATACAACGGCATTACTTACACCGAAACCGGTACACAACAATTTGCCATTGACCATTACAAAGGGCGACTCACCGCTGTTTCTAACATAACCCGCAAAGCAGGCGGGCTACAGTTGTTAGAAAATAATCTCGTCCTCATGGTTAACCAAGGCAATATCACGGTCTCCGGTCAATTGTGTGAAGGGGTAGATGGGTGTGTGAACATCAGCACCCCAACACCTATCAATGCTGCGGGAACGACTGGACAAATGCTATTGAGTGGTGCCAGCAACAGCAAATTACGCATTTACCCCGTTAGCGGCATTGTATGGTTAGACTTAGATGCCAACGGTGATGGTATCTACGAAACCACCACTCGCGCCGAGTAATAAACAACGGGGTTCAGGGTGTGCGTCATGCTAAGGCATGGCGTGCCTGCACCGCGTCCCGCGCAATCTGTGCTTGCAATTCATCCAATGACGCAAATTTCATTTCGTCACGGATGAATGCCACGGGTTCCACGCAAATATGCTTACCGTACACCTGTTGGGCAAAGTCGAACAGGTGGACTTCCAGCCGGTTTTCCACCCCATGCACCGATGGACGTGTACCTAAATTTGCCACGCCGTTGATGACTTCCTCACCTAACCCATACACCTGCACCGCATACACCCCACGTCGTAACGCAATATGTTGTGGCACACGCATGTTCAACGTGGGAAAACCAATGGTGCGCCCACGTTTGTCACCGTGGCGGACGCGCCCTGAAATCCGGTAAGGTTTGCCCAACAATTCCGCTGCCAAACCCAATTCCGCCGTACTCAATGCCAGCCGGATACGGGTACTGCTGACCCGCTCATCGGCGTGCAGAAATGTCGGGGTATCCACCACCTGCATCCCGGCTATTGCCCCCATGGCTTGCAACAAGTGGTAATCGCCGCGCCGCCCTTTGCCAAAGCGGAAATCATCGCCCACCACCAGATAGCGCACCTTCAAGCCATCCAGCAAGATATGTTGCACAAAGTCTTCTGCTTCCATATTAGCAAGCTGCTTGTTGAAACGTAGGCAAGCGAAGCGCTCAACCTGCATCGCTTCCAGCAAGCGTAATTTGTCACGCAACGCATAAATGCGCGGTGGTGGCGGCGAGCGGAAGAACTCAATCGGCAGCGGTTCAAAACTGATCACCGTTGCAGGCAAGCCTAAGGCTTGTGCCTTCCATTCAACGTGTTGGATAACCGCTTGATGCCCTTTGTGCAACCCATCGAAATTGCCAATGGTAGCAACACAACCGGGGTCATGAGCAGGAGCGGGGAAAATGCGGCGAATTAGTTTCATGTGTCGAGTCTAGCCTAATCCCACAAAATGTTGTTGACGTAATGCCTCATACACCACGACCGCTACAGTATTCGACAAATTCAAACTGCGACTATCCGGCAGCATCGGTACACGCAACTTCAGCTCATCCGGCAGGCTCAACAACAAGGCTTCTGGCAAACCCCGCGTTTCAGGGCCAAACAACAACACATCCCCCGGCTGAAAATCCGCATCGCTGTAGCGCGTACTCACCTTGGTACTCAGTGCAAACACGCGCTTGCCCTGCATCGCTAGGTTAAACACGGCAAAGTTGTCGTGTTCCTGTACCACCGCTAGATCGCGGTAATCCATTCCCGCCCGCTTGACTTGCTTCTCATCCAGCGAAAAGCCTAGCGGGTGGATTAGGTGCAAACGGCAGCCAGTGTTGGCGCACAAGCGCATGATATTGCCAGTATTCGGCGGAATTTCGGGTTGGTAAAGCGCAATATCAAACATCAAAAAACATCCATTTCATTCCTGATCGTAGGGCAACATAATCCTGATTTCACGCTATACTAATCCTAATATTACGACGTAGGTACCGCATGAATAACGCCTCATTATACCCCAGACTACTGCTAACACACGTACAAGAAGCATTAGCTGATACACCCGTAGTATTGATTACTGGCCCACGTCAAGCAGGAAAAACCACGTTGGTACGCCAATTAGCAGGCACTGGGATGCGCTACCTGACACTGGACGATAACCTTACCCTGTTGGCGGCGCAACAAGATCCGGTCGGTTTTATCCGTACTCTTGATCGGGCAGTGATTGACGAAATCCAGCGTGCGCCGCAACTGTTGCTGGCGATCAAAAAGACCGTGGATGAAGACCGCCGACCGGGGCGTTTCCTGCTAACGGGTTCTGCCAACTTAATGACGTTGCCCTTAGTAGCGGATTCATTGGCAGGACGCATGGAAACCCTTCCCTTGTACCCGTTTGCTCAGGTAGAAACCCATTACCAAACAAGCTGTTGGCTAGATGCCATCTTTGCAGGAAACATCCCTGTGACCACTCAACCCCTGCTGGGTGATGACCTGATAGAAGCCGTTTTGCGCGGTGGCTACCCTGAAGCCTTAACCCGCCCGAATCCACGTCGCCGTCAGGCATGGCATCGCCAGTATCTTGATGCACTCATCCAACGCGACGTGCAGGACATTGCCACTATCGACAAGTTGGGGCAACTCCCCCTTTTCCTACACGCATTGGCAGAAATGGCAGGGCAACTCTGCAATTACAGCCAGTTAGGGGCGCAAATGGGGATGGATGCCAAAACAGCCAACAAATACATGGGTATTTTCGAGCAGATGTATGTGCTGAAACGTATTCCGGTGTGGGCGAATAACCGTCTCAAGCGCGTCCTCAAATCCCCCAAACTGCAATTTATAGATTCCGGTTTGCTGGCTTCTGTGCGGGGGTTGACGGTGGATAGCCTCAAACGTGATCGCACTTTGTTCGGCGCATTGCTGGAAACTTTTGTGTATGCCGAATTGCTCAAGCACAGTACCTGGGCACAAGCAGATTACCAAATCCTCTATTACCGTGATACTGACCAGTATGAGGTCGATTTTGTGGTGGAAAACAGGGCGGGCGAACTGATCGGCGTGGAAGTTAAAGCCTCCGCCACGCTCACCGAAAAAGACCTGCGCGGGCTGAAACGGCTGGCGGGTTTGGCAGGCGATGCCATGAAACTAGGGGTGATTCTGTACGATGGGACGGAGGCACTGCCATTGGGCGAAAAGCTCATGGCAGTGCCATTGTCAAGTTTGTGGGGCAGTTAACGGCTAAACACAGTCTTCCCTGCCAATAAAGTACGTTTCACCGCACCGTTAAAATTCCAGCCACCAAACGGCGAATTGCGCCCGTTGCTGTGCATCGTATTCAGATCCAGCTCCCACAAGGCCGCTGGATCAAACAGCACCAAATCAGCCGGAGCACCTACATTGATCTGCCCTGCCTCGCTGTCAATGATAGTCGCGGGACCTGCGGTGATCTTACGCAAAGCTTCTGGCAAGCTCAACACCCCGTCTTCCACCAAGCGTAAGGTCAGCGGTAACAAGGTTTCCAGTGCCGAAATGCCCGGTTCAGTTTGCTGGAAAGGTGCCAGTTTAGCATCGACTTCGTGCGGCTGATGGTCGGAACAAATCGCATCAATCGTGCCATCCGCCAACCCTTCACGTAATGCATCCAAATCACGTGCTGAGCGCAACGGCGGCATCACGTGGCACAGCGGGTTGAAATCACTCACATCCATATCCGTCAGGAACAGTTGGTGAGCAGCCACATCCGCCGTAATGTCGAGACCACTATCCTTGCCCTGCCGGATCAGGCGCACACTCAGTTTCGCAGACAACCGACAGAAATGCACTTTTGCCCCGGTATGGCTTGCCAGTGCCAAGGTTTGCGCCACCGCCACCGTTTCCGCAGCAGATGGAATCGCAGGCAAGCCCAAGCGAGCCGATACCTCACCTTCGTGCATAAAGCCACCCGCAGCCAATGCGTGTTCCACGGGGTAAATGAACACGGTCAAGTCATGAGTGGCAGCGTATTCCATTGCACGGCGCAAGGTTTGCAGGCTATGGAATGGCTGCCGCCCATTGCTCATGCCCACGCAACCGGCGCGTTTCAGGCTTGCCATATTGCTGAGTTGCTGACCTTTTAAGCCTTGAGTCAAATTACCCAACACTTCAACATTGGCGTAGTGCGCCCGCCGGTTGAGGTCGTATATCAGTTTGACCTGCGCTGCATTGTCGAAATTGGCACCCGGTTCAGGCTGGTAGCACAACGTGGTAATGCCACTACTGGCAGCAGCAAAGGTTTCGCTGGCGAGGGTGGCTTTATGGTCTAACCCCGGCTCGCGCAAACACGCGGCCAAATCCACTGCACCGGGGAATACCCACAAGCCTTGCGCGTCGATGGTTTCATCGGCGGCAAATGCGGCGGAGGTTTCTGCCAACGCGGTAATCCGCCCACCGTCGATCAGGACAGTGCGTTGCCCATCCAGCCCACTGGCGGGATCAATAACCCGTGCATTGCGTATCAATAGGCTCATGCTGCACCTCCTTGTGAACCCATGATCATCGACATGACCGCCATGCGCACCGCAATGCCGTTGGTAACTTGCTCAAGAATGACCGATTGCAAACCATCGGCAACGCGGGAATCAATTTCCACCCCGCGATTGATCGGGCCGGGATGCATCACGATCGCATCGGGTTTAGCCAGTTGCAGGCGTTCTTCGGTCAAGCCGTAGAGCTTAAAAAATTCGCGTTCGGAAGGCAGCAAAGCGGTCTGCATCCGTTCGCGTTGCAGGCGCAGCATAATCACCACATCCACGTCTTCAATGCCCTGTTCCATGTGGTGGAACACGTTCACCCCCATACGCTCGATACCCGCAGGTACGAGCGTTTTCGGCGCAACCACGCGCACTTCCCCGGCTGCCAGCGTGGTCAGGGCGTGGATTTGCGAACGTGCCACCCGCGAATGCAACACATCGCCGACAATCGCCACTTTCAACGGCTGGAAACTGCCCTTCTTTTGGCGGATGGTGAACATATCCAACATCGCTTGGGTGGGGTGCGAATGCCGCCCATCCCCCGCGTTCAACACGCTGATGTGCGGGGCGCAGTAGCGGGCAATGAAATGCGCCGCGCCCGCGTGTTCATGGCGCACCACAAACATATCGGCGTTCATCGCTTCCAGATTGCGCACCGTATCCAGCAAGGTTTCGCCCTTGGAGGCGGATGAGGTGCGGATGTCGAGGTTGGTGACATCTGCGCCGAGGCGTTGCGCGGCGATTTCAAACGTCACACGGGTACGGGTGGAGTTCTCGAAAAACAAGTTCATGACTGTTTTGCCGCGCAGCAGGGGGGCTTTTTTCTGCTGTTTATTCGGCAACGTGACGAATTGTTCGGCGCGATCAAGGATCTCTTCCAACAATAGCGGCGGCAAACCTTCGATAGTCAGAAAGTGTTTCAACTTGCCGTCTTTGGTCAATTGCATACGCGACGGTAGCGGCCCTGGGGAAAGGTGAGCGTGGAGCATGGATGCACTCGCTTTTATTTTGAACACTAAAGGTGCGGGTATCTTACAAGGTTGCGTGGGTAAAGCGAACCGTCACCTTTCATATTTTTCACGCGGATGTCATGAAAGGCAGGTTGGTGGATGTATCTGCCAAACGATCCAACAACTTCGGCAGCTCAGTCGGATCACGCACCACGATATAAGCCCATTGCCCGTATTGTTGTGTTCGGTTCACCGCATCCACCCACCTTTGTGCTGCTTTGGCTTTGCGGTCGGCATCATCCAGATAACGCCCTTTGGTTTCGAGAATCAGGTTCAGACCGTTATCCAGTACCGCGATGAAATCGGGAATGTAACGCGCTGGTATGCCTTCTTTGCGGTAGGGAATGACAAAATTCAGGTGTTCATTCTTGACCCATTTCACCACACCTGCATGGGTATCGAGCGCAAACCCGGTGCTTTGTTCCCATTTTTTGGTATCGGCTACCAGCAAATTGATATGGCATTTGTTGGCGGCATAGGTCGGCTTGTAGGTGTGAAAATCAACGTGTTCGGTAGAACCTCTGCCCGCTTCACCTTTGGGAATGCGTGGCAGTTCGTGGTTGCTGGCATCGCCAAAGGCAATGGCTTGATACAAAGCATCCACTACTGACATTTGATATTTGCCTGCCAGTAACACATCACAAGGTTGGGTTGTGCCTTTGCAAATGAGCTTTTCCCGGTCTTGCAGCAAGCGTTTGGTGGCTAGTAGCACTTGTGGGAATAAATCTTGGAGCGTGGCTTGCGCGGCAGCATCATTGACCGATTGTACCCGCTCCTTTTGCCAGTGTTGGCAAACCTTGCTGGCAATTTTGAACGCTACCATCTGGTCACGCCCAAACTGTTTGCGCCAATCCGCCAAGGTCAGTACCGGTTTTTCACCTGGCCCATACACCGCTAAATGACCTTCTGGCACAGTCATGGAAGTGAGTTCCACACTGTCATTGATTTCTGTCGGGTCAAGGGTAACTTGTTGGATACGGGTGTAATCCACACTAACCGCTGATTCTTCCTGCATGAAGTAACCGGACACCATCGGGAAAGTGATTTGATAGCGTTGCTTTTCCGGTACGCTGAATATATGGGTAGGGTCAGGTTTCGGCGGGCTTGTCCCCGGTTTGGAGACTTTCAGCGGAATCAATTCAAACGGTACGCCAAACACACGGGCGGATTCTTCCCCGAAGCGGTCTGTGCCTTCTTCCAGTGTGTAATAACGGCGGCGCAAGGCACGACCGACCACCTGTTCACACAATAATTGTGAACCGAAGGGGCGCAAGCCGACGATATGGGTAACGGTATTGGCATCCCAACCTTCTGCCAGCATCGCCACGGAAATGATGCAGCGAATATCACGCCCCGGCGGTACTTTGTCGTCCATGAATACAGTCGAACCGTCATTGTCATCACTGGCGGCTTTTTCGTTATTCTTGCGCACGATGTCGGCGTATTCTTCGGGTACTTTGCCGCCTGCCCATGTCTTTTTGCCAACGGTATCGAGGATGAAGCGCAGGCGTTTAACTTCATCTGTACCCGTGCCTTCTTCCATATCTTCCATGACTTTGGAATCTATGCGCACGGTTTTTTCTTCACCCGGATGGTTGCGGAAATAGTCGGGGGATGTGCCATAGTTGCCTTTGTCGTTGGCAAGCCATTCGTACACTTCTGCTGCTAATTTGGTATCCCGGCAGACGATAATGAAGACGGGCGGAACGGGGTGCAGTTCGGTTTTTTCGGTTTCCATCCATTGTTGGAAACGCTGATGCCAATCGCTGGCTTGTATCAGAATCGGAGTGGATGCATAGCGCAACACCACTTCAGGCGTTAAATCTTTGGCGGATTTGGCTATGCCGTCTTTAAAAGCCTGTTCTTCCATCCAACGCCAGATATTGAAATAGTTGGCTTCTTCATTGCCGGAAATGTCACGGCTGGGTAATTGCGGGATTTTCACCAAACCGGATTCAATCGCATCCAACAAGCCGAAATCTGACACTACCCACGGGAACGGCTTGCCGACTTCGTTGCCTGAACCTTGGATGTAAAACGGCGTAGCTGATAAATCCACACAGAGGTTAATTCCCCTGTCACCTCTTGCGCCTGCCTGTTTATTTTTGCCTGCCATGCGATTGATGCGGTCTAAGCCCTCAATCCAGATGGTGGCTTCTTTGTCATTCTTTTTCGCCAAAGTTGAACGGTCTTCACTGGCGGTTTCATCCAGTGTAATGGCTTCATCCTCATCATCACTGGTATCACCACGGCGGTAGGCATGGTGGGCTTCATCATTGAATACCAGCCAATATGGGCAACGACCTTTGCCAGACCCTAATTCTTGTTTGATACGTTTGAACCAAGCCTGATCGGATTCTTGGTATTTTACCTCGACCGATTCGTTCTTTTTGCCCGCGTTTTTGGTGATTTCGACCGCTTCGCCTGTTTTTACCACCTTGGCAGAATCACCATTGACAGTGTTGGTTTCTTTCTTCGCCAGTTTGTGCCAGTTCGTTACCATGACTTCACCCCGGCGCAGTTCTTCCATGCGGTGCGGTGGTACGAGTTGGCGGGTGCGGTAAATGCTTTGGTCGCCTAATGCTGGGTCAAGCTCTTTGAGGCGTTCGCGGATAGTCACGTTGGGGCAAACAATCAGGATGGTATCGGTAAAGCGGTTGTCCGTCGGGAAAGCCACACGATTAAGGATTGTCCATGCCGACAGCATCCCCATGACGGTGGTTTTACCTGTACCCGTTGCCATTTTGCAGGCGTAGCGCGTGAATGACTTGAAGCCAGCCGCTTTGGTTTTTTCTCCCGGTTGATCCACCGGAATCAGCGGCATACTTTTATGGTAAAGCGGGTTGGCTTCGGTCAGGAAAATGATGGTTTCAGCGGCTTCCACTTGGGCGAAGAATAAACGCTGGAAACGCCCTTCTTCGGCTTTCCACAAGCGCAGGAGTTCTTTGGTAATGTCGGATGCGCCATCATACGGAATGCCTGTCAGTGACCCGCTACGCCATTCTTTGACCCGTTTACGCAGCCAATTGGCGATGTGCAGTTCTTCTTTTTGACCTACGCCCAAGTCACCGTCAAAGCTCAATTGATTGCTTTTACGTCCGCGTTTGGCACTGTCCGGCACACGGTAGTAGTAATAGGCTTCACGTCTGCCCGTTAGCGTTTTGGGTTGTTCGCCTTTTTTGATGTCCCAATAGCATTGCGGCTCAACAAAGGGGGAGTTGATGATAGGATTTTCGACGGCGGTATCGGTGGTCATATTAGTTCATCCTGTAAAGCATCCAAACGTTGGTAGGCTAACTTCCAAGGTAATCGCCGTCCGTTACGTTCCATGTGTTGGTAGCTCTGTCGGGAGGCATCAAGGCTGATAATACCGTGCGTCACCAGTTGCTCTACTAGCCAGATACTGCCTTGAACCATGATGCCCTCACGTTCAGCGGCTTGTCGTAAATCTCTGTCACCTGTGAGCAGAGGGCATTTTTCCTGCTGTGCTAACACCAATGCCATGCAATCGTTGCGGCTGGGTTTTGGGTATTTTAGGGTGAGTTGTGAGACACGCCTGACGCTTTCGCCACTCAGTGTGCCTAATTGCAAACCATGATCCAGCCAGTGGGCATGTTGCTCTTCCAGTTCATCAAAAAACAGCAAATCCGGCACACGAAAATCAAAAGGAAGTTTGAACATCAGTTTCAATAACTGCCCTTCCTCCATGTCGATGAGGATGTTGGCATCACTGATCAGTAACTGCATCCGCACCTTCCAGTTTGCGTTCGTGATGGAAACGGGAGAGCGGGATACCCAATAATTCAGCCGCTTTGGATTCGCCTATCCAGCCTTCTGCCAAGGCACGATAAACCAGTTGTTTAAACAACAAGGTTTGTTCTTGTGGGTAAGGGGCTTTAGGTTCTTGTTTGCGCCACCCACGTATTGCAAATTGTTGGTACAGGCTTTTCGTCACGTCAGGGGACGTGATAGCGGTATCTGAAGAACGGTACAGGCAAGCCGCCATACTCAAACCAAACTCATGTTTGAGCATGTAAAGTTCCTGCCATTCCAACGTGCGGCGTTGTTGCCCTAATTGCCGCTGGATAGCGGTTGCAGGCAATAGGAATGCCCCAGCAAAGCGGTTACAAGCTTTTTCCTCACCAATTTCTTCAGCTAACCGCCCGTGCAGCATTAAATGTCCTAACTCATGTGCCAAGGTGAAACGCTGCCGATCTCCTGCCCAATGTTTCGCCACTACGATGACAGGTTGCGTTTCAATTGTTGCGGCTAAACCATCGAATTTACTCTCAGCATTCAGTCCAGTAAAAATTACCAGAATACCGTGTTCTTCCAGTACATCTACCAAATCCGTAATGGGGTCTTCGCCGAGTTTCCAGCATTCACGTACCTTAGCGGCTACCTGTTCCACCTCATCGAGTGTTTGCACCGTAGCAGGCAAATCTGCGGGTACAGCAAAAGGCTTAACGGGGAACTGTGGGTAAAGATTGGCTAATTCGTGCCAGCGTTCGGCTTGTTCCTCCACATCGGCACGAATTTGCTTGAGCAACTTTTCTGGCGTGTTAGCACGTTTGCGGTATTCGACAGTTTTATCAAGCTGGATAGTAAACGGGCGGAAGAAATATTCCCCACGCACGTTCAGGGCTTTTGCCAATTTAATCAATTGGCTAGAGTCAGGGGTATTAACACCGTCTTCGTATTTTTTGATCGCAGTTTGGGAAACGCCCACTTGTTCCGCGAGCGCACGTAGCGATAAACCCGCTGCTTCGCGGGCGCGTTTTAGACGTTCAGGGTACATGGCAGCCTCCAGCAACACGGTTTACAATTCTCATACTTTTAGTATATTTTGTAAACTTTAACACGGCTATTTGTCGTACAAAACTACCGTGCATCGGCTGCATCCCTGACCACCATCAATTCATTGCCGCGCTCATCAATCACTTTGACGGCAATGCGGTTGCGTGTGCCTAAGCGGAAGGCTTCGCTTTCTGTGCCTGCCAGATGATCCCACACGCTATCAGCAAAGCGCCCTTTGAGGGATTTTTGCAGGTTGTCCCACGCGGCGGTTTTGGGGAAAAACACTTGCCGTGCAATAAAACTCATGCCGTTGTAGTCGGTGTCGAGCATCCAGCACGGCAGGTTATTGGCTTCGATGGATTCGGTGGCGCAATTGTGCGGGGTGAAAATGTCCAGCCCTAACAATTTGACCTGATACAGCGGTTCTTTGGCGGGGGTTTTTTCACTGGTTTTGTAGAACGCGATGTCGGGTAAGCCGGTGATGGAAAAGATTTCGGATGATTTGCTGGTTTTGAGCAAATCCGACATGACCACATCGGGGGTCACGGCCACGTAAGTGCAGGGAATACGCATTTTCTTACGGTCTTCTAGCAGTTCGCGGGCTTTGGCTTGGATGGCGAAACCGAAGAAATACAGCGCGTCAAAGCGCATGAACACGGCTTCACTGGCGGCGTTGAATACCAGTTCGCTGCTGATTGCGCCACTTTCCGCGCCAAACACAATCGCAATGCGTTTGTCTGCATCGCTCTTTTCGGTGGCTTCGGCGTGCAGGTGTTCGTAGTCTTCGGCGGATAATGCCCGCACATGGTCGAGTAACAGTTGTTTATTGCCGGGGAGTTGCAAGCGTTCGGATTTGCGTAGGACTTCCAGCATCCGGTCAAGGTATGCCCCGGCATTGCCTTGCACGGCGACGCTTTTATCGACGGCGTGTTGTTCGTGCAGCAGGGAATTGGCGGCTTGGATGGTGGCTTCTACGGTGAATGCACCACACACGCGGGTGATTTTGTTGTTGATTTCAGGTTTATCCACCAGCGTGACCATTTCGGGGTCTTCGTTGTTGGCGATGGATTTGAGGGTAATACGCGGGACTTTGCCGCCGATTTCTTCGCCTTTGCGGTTTTGTTTGCGGGTGTAAACGAAGCCACCAATGGGGCCACGGCTGGGTTGGTCGAGTTCGTACCACGGAAAAGTAGCGGTTAGCAGGCGTTGCCGTGCCAATGCCAGCGGGACGCGGGAGGTGTCGCAGGTAATCCAGCGTCTGCCCCATTGTTCCGCCACATACGCCGTCGTACCGCTCCCACACGTCGGGTCAAGCACCAAATCCCCCGGATCAGTCGTCATCAACATACACCGCTGAATCACTTTGTATGATGTTTGAACAACATACATTTTTTCTTCTGAAAAGTTTCCAGTGCCGGTGTCCATCCACGGCGTTGTAACTTTACTAAAAGGAAAGTCATTCTTTTTGTAGATATAAGCCAAACTACTCCCTGATGGGGTTAACCTTCTTTGACTAACAAGCCGACTCATTCCTTCAGGATTAGTTATCCAACATCCTCCCTTCGTAGGGAAATAGGTTTTTCCATCAACTTTCACTGGAAAGACTGCATTGGCACTAAATGAAGGAGGTCTGATTGAAACTAAACGAGCGACAGCTCCTTGATCTGGTATTAAGCTGTGGTTAGCTATCTGATCACGATTTAAAGAAATAAGTGAGCCATCTGGAAGAACGGCTTTGTTCCAATAGTATAGTCCTTGCAGGTCAACCTCTTGAAATAACTGGTTATATTTGACAGATGATTTAGATTTAGCATACCAAATAAGATAGTCGTTCATTTCTTCTAAAACAGCACCACCCAAAGGCATAGACTTCTTTCGGAAAGAAATTACCCTCAAAAAGTTATTTGCACCGAAAACTTCGTCGAGGACTTCGCGGACGTGATGGAGGTTTTCGTCGGAGATTTGGACGAAGACGGAGCCGGATTCGGTGAGCAGTTCGCGGGCAAGCAACAGCCGATCACGCAAATAGGTCAGGTACGAATGCAAGCCGAGTTCCCACGTATCGCGGTACGCCTTCACCATTTCCGGCTCGCGGATCATTTCATCATCCGCCCCGTGTTTCACATCGCGCTTGCGTACAAACGGCTGGAAATTCGAGCCAAATTTCACCCCATACGGCGGGTCGATGTAGATCATCTGCACCTGACCACCCATGCCCTCGTATTCCAGCAGCGAATTCATCACATGCAGCGAATCCCCCAGCACCATGCGGTTCACCCACGGCCCTTTATGCTCATACGCTTCGAGCTTTTCGCTAATATCCAGTTGCGGATCGCCGAATAAATCCAGATTTGTCCCCGCTTGACGGTAGCTATCCAGCCCGTTCAAAATCCCCTGCGTCGAATGGCGTTCATGCACAAACAGCGGAATGGTCGGCACACTGATTTGATGGCGTTCCGCCTTGCCCGTCCAATTCAAAAACGGTTGGGTCAAGGTCTGCAACCGCGCCACACACTCACGGATACTACGGAATTTCTCCCCCGTGCCTTGCCAAACCAAGGCTTCGGCAAACACCGCCGCTTCCCCCTGTTCAGCGGCTTCGGTAATCCGCATCAGCAACCATTCGGCAAATTCCCGTCCGGCGGTTTCATCCCAACACAATTCCGGTGACAGTGAAGAGTCATAACGGTACTGACGCGGCGGCTTGTGGTCGCGGAAACCTTCCTGTACGCCAACATCCGGGCGTTGGATTGCCTCTTGTTTGTGTTCGTAAAGGGATGATTCTTGCGCGGGTTCGGGTTGCTTCGCCATTCGTTAGCCCTTGGGGGAAAGGTAATCAAAAACAGGCAATATAACGGAAAATAGCCTTGAAACCACCCTTTAGTTTACAGTTGCCCTGACAACCACTTTTAGACAAGACGGAATCCCTCCATGCAAGCCATTCTCGCCAACCCACGCGGCTTTTGTGCCGGTGTTGACCGCGCTATCGAAATCGTTGACCGTGCCTTGGAAATCCTCGGCGCACCCATCTACGTGCGTCACGAAGTCGTGCATAACCGTTTTGTGGTGAACAACTTGCGTGACAAAGGCGCGATTTTCGTACAAGAACTCGACGAAGTGCCCGACGATGCCACCGTCATTTTCAGCGCCCACGGGGTGTCGCTCGCGGTACAGCAAGAAGCCAAACGCCGGGGCTTGAAAGTATTCGATGCCACCTGCCCGCTGGTCACGAAAGTGCATATTGAAGTGATGCGTTACAGCCGCGAAGGGCGCGAAACCATCCTCATCGGTCACAAAAATCACCCCGAAGTCGAAGGCACAATGGGGCAATACGATACGTCTTTTGGTGGTGCTGTCTACCGCGTTGATTCTCCGCAAGAAGTGGCGGAACTGGTGGTGAACAACCCCGGAAAGCTGGCATTCGTCACCCAAACCACCTTGTCAGTGGATGATGCCTCCATCGTGATTGATGCCTTACGCACCCGCTTCCCCGCCATCATTGGCCCCAAAAAAGACGACATTTGCTACGCCACCCAAAACCGTCAAGATGCGCTGAAAAAACTCGCAGATGAAAGCGATATGATCTTGGTGGTCGGTTCGCCCAACAGTTCTAACTCCAACCGCTTACGTGAAATTGCCGAAAAGCGTGGCACACCCGCTTACTTGATTGATGGCGCGGAAGACATTCGTGTCGAATGGCTGGAAGGCAAGCAGTGCGTCGGTGTAACCGCTGGCGCATCTGCCCCCGAAGTGTTGGTGGAAGGCGTGATTGCCCACCTACAAGCGCACGGGGCACAGGTACGCGTACAAGATTCAGGCATCACCGAAAACGTATCGTTTGTGTTACCAAAGGCATTGCGGCGCGATTAATCCGGCGAGCCTGCCACTGCACGAAAGCTGCACCAAACTCCGCTGCTTTTCCACATTGCCCCCATCAATCCTGCATTATTGTTCTTTATGATAGCACTCGCCCTGTCATCATAAGGAGTCTTTCATGTCGAATCAGCGTTACTACCTCAAACTCGCACTCATCGCTTTTCTGATTATTTTATTGCTGATCCCGCAAGCCTTTATGTTAGGGTTAGTGGGTGAACGCGAAAGTTGGCGCTCTCAAGCGTATCAAAGCATCGAACAAAGCTGGCCGGGTACGCAAACGCTGGCAGGCCCGGTGCTCACCATTCCCTACCAACTGACCTACAACATCAAGGAAATGGTCAAAGACAAAGACGGCAAGGAACGTGAAATCCGGCGCGAAGTCACGGACAAAGACACGCTGTACCTGATGCCGACACGCCTTGACATTACCAGCCAACTCAACAGCGCATTACGCTATCGCGGCATTTACGATGTGCCGGTGTATACCAGTGATTTACACGTTACGGGTGAGTTCAATACGCAAGCCTTGCTGGATCGCATTGCTGACACCAAAAACAAACAAATCCGCTGGGAAAAACCCCAGCTTGCCGTCATGGTACGTGATCAACGCGGCATTGCCACCCCGCCCAGCTTGCAATGGAACGGCACAACCCTCGCCTTCAAACCGGGGAACAATCTTCCCGGCAGTGCCAGTGCCGGGATGCACGCCAAACTCCCCGACCTCGATTTGACCCAAAGCCAGCGTATTCCCTTCCAATTCGATGTGGCATTGCGCGGAATGCGCTCGATGAATTTCGCCCTATTAGCTGAAAACAGCACGGTAAAACTGGCGGCTAACTGGCCTCACCCCAGCTTTAGCGGTGAATTACTCCCCGAAACACGTGACGTTAATGACAGCGGCTTCCATGCAGTGTGGCAAGCCTCATCGTTTTCTTACAATGTTAGCGGAGCCTTGGAACAATGCCGTCAGGGTGAATGCAGCAGCTTGTTAGATCGCGCCGTCGGGTTTGACCTCATCCAGCCGGTGGATGTGTATCAGCAATCCGAACGTAGCATCAAATACGCCGCACTGTTCATCATCCTCACCTTTGTGGTGCTGATGCTGTTTGAATTATTGAAAAAGCTGCGGGTTCATCCGGTGCAATACACGCTAGTGGGGTTTGCCTTACTGGTGTTCTACCTGCTACTGATTTCCCTGTCAGAACACATTGATTTTCTGCAAGCTTATGGCATAGCGGCCTTAGCCAGCACGAGTCTGTTAACGCTGTATTTTGCTGCCATTTTGCATAGCCGCAAGCTGGGTTTACTGCTAGGGGCAGGGTTAGCAGGGCTATACACCTTGCTCTACATCATTTTACAGGCTGAAGAAAATGCGCTACTCATGGGCAGTGTATTGATCTTTGCGGTACTTGCCTTGCTGATGATGGCAACACGGCATTTCGATTGGTACGCACTCACCACAGAAAAAGACAAAGGGTGATTACCCAAAGAAGGGGGGTGATAACTCACCCCCTCAAACATTAGCCCAGCAGCTCTTTCAAAAACTGCGGTAGCGCAGCACTTCCCTGATGAATCCCTGCATTGTAATAGCGGGTCGGGAAGGTCAGTACCTCTGCTGCGGCTTGCCGTGCAAATTCTACCTTGCCCGCTTTCGCCGCAATTGTGCAACTCCACCAGCCGGTCGGGTAGCTCACCAGTTGAAACTGGTGCAGTTTGGTATCGCTGAAACCTGCTTGACGCATGGTGTCGTGCATCGGTTTAATGATTTTTTCGGCGTGAACCAAGGGTGATTCGCTTTGCTGCACCAACAAACCATTCTCACCCAGCGCCCGCCAGCAGCCCCGGAAAAACTCTTCACTGTACAATACCGCGCCGGGGCCTACTGGATCGGTGCTATCCACAATCAGCACATCCAGTGAGCCGGGTTCAGCATTATTAATCCACGCAATGCCATCTTCAAACGCCAAGGTCGCACGCGGGTCATTGTTGGACTCGCACAGTTCCGGGAAAAACATTTCACTCACACGGGTCACGCGCTCATCAATGTCGATTTGAATCGCGGATTCGACTTCCGGGTGGCGTAACACTTCACGTAACGTACCACAGTCGCCGCCGCCGATAATGCACACGCGCTTAGGCGCAGGGTGGCTGAATAATACCGGATGTGCCATCATTTCGTGGTAAACGAAGTTGTCACGGGTCGTGACCATCGTGCAACCGTCCAGCGTCATCAGCTTGCCGAAGGTTGTGGTGTCGTAGATTGCCAGCTTTTGGAACGGGGTTTGTTCTTCGTGGAGTTTGCCCGCTTCGGTCAATTCCAAGCCGAAAATCGTGCCGGAATCAGATAATTCAGTAAACCAGTTAGGTTGGGTTGTCATGGCAGCGCCTGTTGGTTGTTCACACAAAGGCGCTATCATGCCACAAGCGTTCAGGCGGGTGAATGACTCTTCAATGAAACACAGGGGCTTCGCCGGAAACACTTAAGCCTTCAGCCCAAAAAAAGCTGTTGCCTTCTTCTGGGCGATTCAATAACACCATTAACACCACCCATTTGAGGCGGTCGAGGTTAAAATCTTCGTCCTGTAATTCCAACACGCGGTCGAGAATTTGTTCACGGGCTTCGGCACTGATCACGCCTGCGTGCTCTAAGAACATCAAATAGCCTTGGCATTCGCCATCCAGCCAGTAACGTTCTTGTGGGGCAAAAATGCGGGTGGTACAAGAGCGATAGGTCACTTCCACCCGTTCGGCGGTATCACCGAGGCTTTCCAGCCAATCGAAAGCGCGGGTAATTTCACTGTTGAGGAAACCCGCATCCTGCAAGTAGCCATGCATAGACGCACGGTCTTCCGGCAGGTTGTCACCCATGTCGGGATAGTTGTCAAATAGGTAGAAGAGAACATCCAGCGTATTTTCTTTCATCAGATTCCAGTTCCTGACCCCAATCGCATGTAGTGACCACCACCACACGCTGCTACAAGGTTATGCAGTTCGAGCATAAGGAGAATGGATGAAACTGCGTCAGCGGTCAAGCCTGTATTCAGGATAATCTGGTCTATCGGTAGTGGTTCGTAGCCCAACGCATCAAGTACTTGCAGGTATTCGGGATCAAAGGTAGTGGTGTCAGGTAATTGCGCAGACAAGTTTAGAGCCGCTTGTCCTAGGGGTGTGGAATTCGCCTTATCTTGTTGTAACCAAACGTTTAATTGTGGCGCAATTTCCTCCAGAATATCGTTGGCGGTTTCGACTAATTTTGCACCTTGACGGATCAAATGGTGGCAACCACGCGCCAAGGGATTGTGAATCGAGCCGGGAATGGCAAATACTTCACGCCCTTGTTCCATCGCATGACGGGCGGTGACGAGCGTGCCACTTTGCAAGGCGGCTTCCACAATTAATACCCCGAAACTCATGCCGCTGATAATGCGGTTACGACGCGGAAAATGTTGGGGGTGTGCAGGAATACCAATCGGAAATTCAGACACGATACAACCTTGTGCGACAATACGCTCCGCTAGTTTACGGTTGCGTAAGGGGTAGATAATATCGAGGCCATTCCCCACCACGGCAATGGTATTGCCCCCAGCCTCCAAAGCGGCTTCGTGGCTGTGTGCATCAATGCCAACGGCCAGACCGCTGGTGACGGTAAGGCCATTGGTAGCGAAATGTGCCGCAAACGCGCGGGCGTTTTCTTTGCCGCCCTGGGTTGGGTTGCGGCTGCCTACCATGCCAATCTGCGGGTCATTCAGTAACCCAGCATTACCCAATGCGAACAATACCGGCGGAGCCGTGCGGATGCGCTTGAGCAGAGCCGGGTAACGGCTGTCTTCCGGCACTAAAATATGATGCTGATCAGAAGCTTCCACCCAACGCCAATCAGGAACAGCAGCGTCACGCGGCTGGGCGCGGTAGGCAGCAATCCCTTCTTTTTTCAAGCCAGCCTCTAGCAAAGCCGTATCAGACACCTGTAACGCTTCTGCTGCACCACCAAAGTATTCCACGATGCGGCGCAGGCTACCGGGGCCGATGCCTTTAGCACGCCAGAAGTGCAGGCGGGCGCGAAGTTCTGTATCAGTGAGCATGAAAAAGGTGTTCCGTGATGACAAGCCTTGCATTTTCATCCCGTGAATGATGTCGATGCAAACAAATCCGCTAATCTGTGTAACCTACCATTTATCTTGTCACGACCAAGCACCGCCTGATTGCGTCTATACTGTGCCAACGTGTTAATCAACAATAACAGCATGGAATTGTGGTATGCGAAAACTTATTTGGTCTTGTGGTGTTGCCCTGTTTTGTCTGGCAACCAATTTAGCAGCAGCGGTGCCACCACCTTCACCCCCAACTGCGTCTGCCGCAGCCACACAATCCGCCGAGCCGGTGAATGTACTGGCTGCCGCTAAACAAGCAGGGGTGTTACGGGTGGCGATGGAACCGGATTTTCCACCCATGTACTGGCTCAATGAAGAAGGCAAGGAAGACGGTTTCGATTACCACCTTGCGCTACTGGTTGCCAAAGAGCTGGGCATTCCAGCCGTGAAAGCGGTTGAAGATGATTATTCCAAGCTGCCTGGCCTGGCGGTTGAAGGCAAGGCTGACATGGTGATGGGCGGCTACATCCCTGATCATTCCATTGAGGGTGTCGATTGGACGGATAGTTATCTGGATTTCGGTCAATGCCTGATTGTGCCGCGTGGCAGCACCATCAAAAACATCAAGCAGCTACGCGGTAAAACCATTGGGGCTTACGAGGATCCCGCTGTTATCAAGTGGATCAACGACAACATCCCCGACAAAAAAGCGCTAGTGACTTACGAAGGTGTCGGCTGGTTTCGTCATCTGGAAAAACGCGATGTTGATGCGATCATTTACGATTACCCCTTTACGGTTGAAGAAATCAAGCCGTTTAGCAGCAGCTTGCAGATTGCAGCCTTTAACTTAAATGAAAGCACCTACGCCATTGGCATCAAACAGGGCAATGATGAAATGCGTACTGCTGTCAATACGGCTCTCGCGAAGATCAAGGAATCCAGTGAGTATGCTGAGTTGATCAAACGCTATTTGCCCTTCAAAATTTCCAAGGAAGTACCGGATGGCAGTAATACTTACACCATCCAACCGGGTGATTCGCTCGGTAAAATTGCCGCCGCCAAACTGGGTACGACGACGGCATGGAAAACCCTGTGGGAACTCAATAAGAATCGTATTCCTAACCCTAACTTATTGGAAACGGGTGATGTATTAATTATGCCTGACACCAAGGCGAAGGAGACGCCATGAAACTTGACCGTTTCTGGATGGTACAAATTGTCATCATCCTGATCTTGTTTACGCTGTTAATTGGCAGTTACCTGTTTTCATTCGGCCTGTTTGCCGATAAGCCTGCCACTAACACCGCTACGGTAGCATCAGCACCTGTTGTAATCGCAACGACGCCAGAGGCAACCCCAACGACTGCTCCGACAGTTGCTCCTACCAAGCCAACTGAACCAGCGGCGACCTGTACGTCTGCGGGTGTGACGTTATCCAGCGACACGATTCGGGACAGTTTAAGCAGCAGTGATGCCCCTCGCCAGGCAAGCTGTCTGGCATTTCTGCAAGCTGAAAGCCTAGCGGGTGATAAAGGTGCGGAAGTATGGCTAGGGCAAGCGCATCACCATGGCTGGGGTGTGGCAAAAAACCTTCAGGAAGCAGCCAAGCATTATCGTCAAGCAGCTCACAGCGACGACAGCGACGTGCGTGATTCCGCCCAACAATGGTTACAACAGTTGGAACAGGAAACGCAGCATTAACCGCCTGTAGCACTCATGTGGCGAAAAATCATCGGCTGTGCTGCTTGCAAATTGAATTCATGCCCTTGCGGTTTAATCTCCATTGCCTGAAGCAATGCCTCCCGTACCCGTGAATCATCGGTAGGATTAGCACGTAACACACGGCGTAAATCCAATGAATGCTCTTGCCCCAAACACAGCAACAAGCGCCCTTCCGCCGTGACCCGCACCCGATTGCAGGTATCGCAGAAGTTGTGGCTGTGCGGTGAAATAAAACCCACCCGCGCCGTACCGCCATCACGTCGAAAATAACGTGCAGGCCCACCAGTCTTCTCCGCCATTTCCTCCAACTGCATGGTGGTGCGCAAATCGCGCAAGATTTCGTCGCTGGAATAAAAGGCTTCAGCACGGTCATGCTCACCAATCACCCCCAGCGGCATTTCCTCGATGAAGGTCATATCCATGCCGCGCTCGTGAGCAAAATTCACCAAATCCGCCACTTCGTCGTGATTACGGTTTTTCAGCACCACCGCATTGAGTTTGATACGTTGGAAACCTGCCGCTAAGGCCGCATCAATCCCCTCCAGCACTTTATTGATGTCTCCCAACCGGGTGAGTGCGTGGAAACGGGCAGGGTCGAGGGTATCAAGGCTGATATTGATGCGGGTCACGCCTGCGGCTTTCAGTTCTTTGGCGTAGCGCACCAATTGCGTGCCATTGGTGGTCAGGGTCAAATCTCGCAACCCCTCCAATTGCCCCAAATCCTGGAACAGTTTGAGGATATTGCGCCGCACCAGCGGTTCACCACCCGTAATACGCAGTTTATCCACGCCCATTGCGACGAAGGTTTTGCCCAGTCGGAACATTTCCTCCAATGTCAGCAATTGCGCTCGCGGTACGAAGGTCATGTCTTCCGCCATGCAATACACACAACGCAGGTCACAACGGTCAGTCACGGAAAGGCGCACATAAGTAATTTGCCGCCCGAAGCGGTCAATCAATAGGTTTGAGTTGGGGTTGCTTGCTATCATGTGACTGTTTTACCAATTCGGCGTGGGAGTCGCAATAAGCATGACGGGGCAAAGGATACCAGACCAAAGGAGTACCACCGGAGTGGTACTCGCGGGTGGACAAGGCAGCCGCATGGGCGGGCAAGACAAAGGCTTATTAGTCTTTAACGGTCGCCCACTGATCGAACACTTGCTAGAGGCTTTGCAACCACAAACGGATGCATTGCTGATCAACGCCAATCGCAACCACGCCCGTTATCAAACCTATGGCTACCCCGTAATCAGCGATGCGCAAAATACCACTGGCAATGCATACTTAGGCCCCTTAGCAGGCATTGCCGCCGCCCTGCAAGCCGCCACCACACCGTATATTCTCACCGTACCGTGTGATGCACCACACATTGCACCCGACATGGCGGCACGCTTGTGGCAAGCCCTGCAACGTGATGGTGCAGAACTCGCTGTGGCACACGATGGCGAACGCTTGCAACCCATCCACGCCCTGATCCCAGTGACCTTATTGCCGAGCCTGCAAGCTTTCTTAGCAGGCGGCGACCGCAAAACGGATTTGTGGTACAGCCAGCACCGTGTCGCACAGGCCGACTTTAGTGATTGCCGCGAGATGTTCCGCAATATCAATACACCGGAACAACAACAAGCGTTAGCTCAAACCTTACCACCCCTGCCATTGCGGGTACTCGGCGTGAGTGCTTGGAGCGGTTCGGGCAAAACCACCTTGCTTGCTGCCCTGATTCCACTCTTGAAACAGGCGGGGCTACGCCTGACGGTGATTAAGCACGGGCATCATCACATTGAGTTAGATACCCCCGGCAAAGACACCTACCGCTTCCGTGAAGCCGGTGCGGATCAGGTATTGCTGGCTTCACGCAAGCGCATGGCAATGATGCAGGAATGCAAAACCCAGCGTGAACCGGAACTGGCGGATGTGCTACGTTTCATCAACCCCGATTGCGCTGATTTGGTGCTGGTGGAAGGTTTTAAGCATACGGCTATCCCCAAAATTGAAGTGCATCGCCCCAGCCTTGGCAAGCCCTTACTGTTCCCTGACGACCCAACGGTGATTGCGCTGGCAACCGACGAGCCGTCGTTGGCTGTACCCGCACACATTGCCAAGTTTGACCTGAACCAACCGCAAGCATTGGCGGCGTTTATTGTAGGGTGGTTGCAACAGAAAAAAACGCCAGCAGCAACCCACCTCCCCAAACACCTATCCATGACCGAAGCCCGCACCCGCATTCTCAACCGTGTGCAACCATTGACTGCCGCCCTCAAACGCCCCTTACGCGATGCGCTAGGGCAAGTGTTAGCCGAAGCCGTCATTTCCCCGCACAACGTCCCGAATTACACCAATTCCGCCATGGATGGCTATGCCTTGCGCGGCGTGGATTTACCCACCGAGTCCCCCCGTGAATACCGCGTCATCGGCAAAGCCTTTGCAGGGGGCGCGTTTGCGGGGGAATGTGGCGCTGGCGAATGCGTGCGCATTATGACGGGTGCGGCAATGCCTGCTGGCACAGATACGGTGGTGATGCAAGAGCAAGTCACAGCGGGTGCAGACGGTTACGTGCGAATTGCCACCGGGCAGCAGGCGAGGCAAAACGTGCGCCTTGCCGGTGAAGACATTGCCCACGGCAGCAGCGTGTTGCCCGCAGGCCGACGCATAACGCCTGCCGATTTGGGCGTATTGGCATCACTAGGCATCAACGAAGTCAGCGTGACACGCCCGTTACGCGTCGCCTTCTTTTCCACCGGCAATGAATTGCGTTCGCTCGGCGAAACCTTAGAAGCAGGGCAAGTTTACGACAGCAACCGTTACACCCTGTACGGCCTGTTGAAGCAACTTAACGTCGACATTTTCGACATGGGCGTAGTACGCGATGACCCCGCCACGCTGGAGGCGACCTTGCTGCAAGCCTCTGACATCGCTGACGTGGTGCTAACCTCCGGTGGCGTATCGGTTGGGGAAGCGGATCATATCAAAGGCATATTGGCAAAACTGGGGCAAATCCATTTCTGGAAAATTGCCATCAAACCGGGGCGACCACTGGCATTTGGCACTGTGGGCAAGGCGCAATTTTTTGGCTTGCCGGGCAATCCCGTCGCCGTGATGGTGACATTTTTACAATTTGTCCAACCCGCATTGCTGAAAATGGCAGGCGCAACCGCGAACGAACCGTTGTTGCTCGATGCTGTGTGTTTAAGCAGTCTGAAAAAACAGCCGGGGCGCACCGAATTCCAACACGGTTTTGTGCGACAGGAAGGTGGCAGACTCGTGGTGGATAAAACAGGTTATCAAGGCTCAGGCGCACTGAGTTCCATGAGTCGGGGCAATGGCTTCATTATCTTGCCGGAAGAAAGGGGAAACGTGCAGCCGGGGGATGTGGTACAGGTGCAGCTCTTTGGGTGGTAACGAAGCTTTCGCCACCACCCAAAAGCGTATACGCGGATAGTGGAGTGCCACTAATCCCCGTTGCGATTCTCCGGCGTTAGTTTCCAAATATCGCGGTTATACTCTTCCATCGTGCGGTCAGTGGAGAAAAATCCGCTGCTCGCCGTATTGAGGATACTCATGCGCGTCCAGTGTTCCTGATCCTGCCATGCGATTGACACTTGTTCCTGTGCATTCACGTAGCTGCGGAAATCCGCCAAGGTCATCCACGGGTCGTGCGGGCTGAGGATGGCATCCAGCACCATGTCGAAAATACCCGGCTCCGTCATATTGAAATGACCGCAACGAATCAGCTCAATCACACCGCGCAAATCCTCATCGTGTTCGACGTAATGCCAAGGGCGGTAGCAATGGCGTAACTCATCAACGTCATCAGCACGTAAACCAAATAAGAAGAAGTTAGACTCACCCACCGCTTCCAGGATTTCAATGTTCGCCCCGTCATACGTGCCAATGGTCAACGCACCGTTCATCATGAACTTCATATTGCCAGTACCAGAGGCTTCCTTACCCGCCGTCGAAATCTGCTCCGATAAGTTTGCAGCAGGGGCGATCACTTCCATACTGGAAACTCGGTAATTGGGGATGAAGGCCACCTTCAGCCTGCCGTCCACATCCGGGTCAGTATTCACCACTTCGGCTACGCTGTTGATCAGCTTGATAATGCGCTTTGCCATCGCGTAACCGGGCGCTGCCTTGCCCCCGATCAGTACGCAACGGTCAGCCCAGTGAGCCAGCTTACCCAGTTTGATGCGCCGGTAGAGATGCACAACGTGCAACAGATTGAGCAATTGACGCTTGTACTCGTGGATGCGTTTCACCTGCACATCGAACAAGGCATGGGGGTTGAAATCGACGCCGCATTCCTTTTTCACCAACGCCGCTAAGCGTTGTTTATTCGCATATTTCACCTCGCGCCAACGCGCATGGAAGGCAGAATGTTCAGGCTCAGCCAATGGCTTGAGTTTCGCCAACTGGCTCAAATCACGCACCCAACTGTCGCCAATATGCTCACTGATCAGCGCCGTCATGCCGGGGTTAGCGTGCGCTACCCAGCGGCGCGGCGTTACCCCATTGGTTTTATTGTTGAATTTTTCTGGCCAGAGTTCATAGAAATCGTGGAACAAACCGTCCACCAGCAACTGCGAATGCAACGCTGCGACCCCATTGACCGAGAAGCTACCGACAATTGCTAACCAAGCCATGCGCACTTGCTGTCTTGAGCCTTCCTCAATAATGGACATACGCCGCAAACGCTCCGTATCACCCGGCCACTTCATCGACACTTCACGCAAGAAACGCGCATTAATTTCGTAAATAATTTCCAGCAAGCGTGGCAACAATTTGGCAAACAGGTGCACTGCCCAACGTTCCAACGCTTCCGGCAGCAGGGTGTGGTTGGTGTAAGCCATGCAGTTGGAGGTGATCGCCCATGCCTCTTCCCAACCTAGACCCTTTTCATCCATCAAGAGTCGCATCAATTCCGCCACTGCAATGGTCGGGTGCGTATCGTTCATCTGGAACACATGTTCCGCCGCAAACTTGCTGTAATCGTGATTGCCTTGACGCTCCCACAAGCGGATCGCATCTTTCAAGCTGGCAGAAGCCAGGAAATATTGCTGGCGCAAGCGCAATTCCTTGCCGTTTTCGCTGCTGTCATTGGGGTACAGCACCATCGAAATGTGTTCGGCGTGGTTTTTTGCTTCGACCGCTTCGGTGTAACTGCCTGCATTAAATTCGTCAAGATTGAACTCATCCGTCGCAGTCGCTTTCCACAAGCGTAAGGTATTCACGGTATCATTCTTGTAGCCGGAAATGGGCATATCAAACGGTACTGCCAACACATCATTGGTGCCAACCCACCGCACGCGCTGCCTGCCTCTATGATCCAGGAAATGTTCGGTATGTCCACCAAACTGTACCCGTTGGCTGTACTCGGCGCGTTCCACCTCCCACGGGTTCGGATCGCGTAACCAATGATCAGGATTTTCGATTTGATAGCCGTTTTCAATGTGTTGGCGGAACATGCCGTATTCGTAACGAATACCGTAGCCCAGCACTGGCAAACGCAAGGTTGCACAACTGTCCATGAAACACGCAGCGAGTCGACCCAAGCCACCATTCCCCAACCCCGCATCAGGTTCTTGTGAGGCAACCTCTTCTAAATCAGTGCAGTAATTCAACAAAGCTGTTTTTGTCGGTTCGCAAATATCGAGGTTCAGCAAATTATTGCCGAGAGAACGCCCAATCAGGAACTCCAGCGACATGTAGTAAGCACGCCGCTTACCGGGTTGCAAATATTCACCCCATGTCCCACGCCAATCCACCATCAAGCGGTCACGCAAGGTGTAAGCTAAGGCTTGATACAAGTAAACGGGTCTACACCCCTGAAACCGCCCTAAGTGGTAAGAAAGGTAACGCTGAAAATCATCACCGAGGGTTTCTGCATCATTGGCTAACGGGTCTAGTGGTATCGCGACGTAAGGGATATGGTCGGAAAAATGCTCTGTCATGCTGTTGCTCCTTTGTTGTATAGCGTCAGATACTCTGCCGCGCTGTTATCCCATCCGAATGCATGTTTCATGCCGGTTATTTGTAATTGATGCCAGACGGCGGGCTGATAGAAATAATCCATTGCCCGCAAAATCGTCCCTTTCAACGCACTGGTAATCGGGTCATGGAATACAAAGCCATTCGCAACACCCTGCGCGATATGGTTAGGCGAACTGTCCACCACCGTATCGGCTAAACCGCCGGTATGCAACACAATCGGTGGCGTTCCATAACGCAAACTGTACATCTGATTTAAGCCACACGGTTCAAAACGTGACGGCATCAGGAAAATATCCGCACCGGCTTCCAGCAAATGCGCCAATTGCTCATCATAACCAATGAACACGAATACACGTTCAGGGTGCTGTGCCGCCAAATCCAGCAGACGTTGCTCAAAATAGCCATGCCCTGCACCGATCAGCACAAAACGCGCCTCCGTGCTGGCTAACAAACTAGGAATGGCATTAATGACCAGATCCACCCCTTTCTGCTCCACCAAGCGGCTCACCATGCCAAACAATGGGAAAGCCAAGTGTTCAGCGGGATTATGCGCCCCAAAACGTTGCAGCAGTGCAGCCTTATTGAGGCTCTTACCCGGCTGAATCTGCTCGACACTGTAATGTGCTGGCAAGTAAGGGTCAGTTGCAGGGTTCCACACATCCGGGTCAATACCATTGAGGATGCCGTGCAACTTATAATACCGTGATAACAGCAAGCCATCCATGCCATAACCAAACGCTGGGGTGCAGATTTCCCGCGCATAGGTCGGGCTGACCGTCGTTACTGCGTCGGAGTAGACAATTCCCGCTTTGAGCATCGAAAAACCGCCGTAGAATTCCACCCCTTCCGCTGACCACCAATAGCTTGGCAAGTGTAAGCTGGTGAAATCCGCTTGCGAAAAGTGCCCGCCGTAAGCCAGATTGTGGATGGTAAACACCCGCTGCGGGCGCTGTGGCAACATGTCCAGAAACGCAGGCACTAGCCCCGTTTGCCAGTCGTGTGCGTGCACCACATCCGGCGTCCAGTCGAGTTGCAGCGCATCCCGTGCCAGTTCCGCCGCTGCGCGTGCAAACACGGTGTAACGTTCGGCATTATCCGCCCAGTCGTAGCCATTCGGTTGCAAATACGGGTTGCCGGGGCGATCAAATAGCGCGGGGCAATCCACAATCCACAGCGGAAACGGGTAATCGGGATGCTGACTTTCCAGAATCCGTGCCGTATGCATTTGCCCCGCACCTTGCAATTCCAGCCAGCCCAGAATCCGCACACTAGGCAATTTGCGCAATAAATCGCGGTAGCCGGGTAACAACAGCCGCACATCCACCTCGGCTTTGTGCAAGGCCACCGGCAAACTGTACGCAACATCCCCCAACCCACCTGTTTTTACCAAGGGGTAGGCTTCACTCGCAACAAACAATAATTTCATCAGCACGCTTGTAAAAATAACGCCGCCAATGGCGGCAAGGTTACTTCGACCGAATGCTCAAACCCCATCCATGCATGAGGTTGCACCGGAATCATGCCCGCATTGCCGCAATTGCTCCCGCCGTAGTATTCCGAATCAGTATTCAGCACTTCGCGGTAGTTCGCAGCAGCGGGAACCCCAATACGGTAAGCGTAACGGGGTACAGGAGTAAAGTTTAGCAATATAATCAACTTATCGTCGGGGTTTTCGCCGTGACGAATCAAGCTAAGTACTGACTGGTCGGAATCATGGCAATCAATCCACTGAAAGCCGCGCCCATCAAAATCGTAGTGGTGCAGGGCTGGCAAATCGCGGTACAAGCGGTTCAAGTCCCGCAAAACGTGGCGCAGGCTGTCATGAGCAGGAAAACTCACCAACGCCCAATCCAGTTCCTTTTTCACGTTCCACTCTGCCCATTGCCCGAATTCACTGCCCATAAACAGCAGCTTTTTACCGGGGTGCGCGTAATGCCAGGCATAAAACAGCCGTAAATTCGCAAAGGCTTGCCAGTAATCGCCGGGCATTTTATCCAACATGCTGTGCTTCAAATGCACCACTTCGTCGTGTGACAGCGGCAGCACAAAGTTTTCCGAATACGCATAAATCTGGCTAAACGTCAGTAAGTTATGGTGGTATTTACGATGCACGGGGTTTTGCTCAATGTACTTGAGGTTGTCGTTCATCCAACCCATATTCCATTTCATGCTGAAACCCAAGCCGCCGATTTCCACGGGGCGCGAGACCGCAGGCCACGAAGTGGATTCTTCCGCAATCGTCAGCACGCCGGGGAAATAGCCATGCACCACGGTATTCATTTCGCGCAAAAATGCAATCGCTTCAATGTTTTCACGCCCGCCGTATTGATTCGGCAACCATTCACCGGCTTTGCGCGAATAGTCCAAATACAGCATGGAGGCGACCGCATCCACCCGTAAGCCGTCAATGTGGAATTCATCAATCCAGTACAGCGCATTGGAAATCAGAAAGTTCTTCACCTCATTGCGCCCGAAATCGAAAATCAGTGTACCCCAATCCTGATGTTCGCCACGACGCGGGTCAGCGTGTTCGTAAAGCGGTTCGCCGGTGAATTTTGCCAGCGCAAAATCGTCTTTGGGGAAATGTGCCGGAACCCAGTCGAGCAATACGCCAATCCCTGCGACGTGGCAGGCATCCACAAAGGCGCGGAAGTCATCCGGCGTGCCGTAACGCGCAGTGGGGGCGTAATAACCCGATACCTGATAACCCCACGATTCATCCAGCGGGTGTTCCGCGACCGGCATTAATTCAATGTGGGTGTAATTTAAGTCGGTGACATAAGGAATCAGGGTTTCGATGAGTTCCGCCCACGAATAAAAACGCCCGTCGGGGTGTTTGCGCCATGAACCGGGGTGCAATTCATACACGCTCATCGGCTGGTGTTGCCAATCAAATTGTTCGCGGGCAGCAATCCACGCATTATCTTGCCAAGGGTGCGGCATATCATTGGGAACACGGGAGGTGGTTTCAGGGCGCATGAACATCTGCTGCGCATACGGGTCGGTTTTGACCACGATAGCATCATGCTGATTGAGAATTTCGTATTTGTATGACGTACCAACCGCAATGCCGGGGATGAAAATTTCCCACACGCCGGAATCACCGCGCACGCGCATCGGGTGACGCCGCCCGTCCCACGCATTGAAATCGCCGATGACGCTGACGCGCTTGACTGCTGGTGCCCACACCGCAAACCGTGTGCCTGCGATACCATCAATGCGGATCGCATGGGAACCGAGGACTTTCCAAGCGTGGTGATGGCGACCTTGACCAAGGAGATGCAAATCAAGGTCGCCCACCTGTGGAGGAAACGTATAAGGACAGACGGCATCGTGCCAGTTGCCTGCTTGTTTGTCCTGCCAGCGTAGGGCGGGATGCGAAGGAGCAGCGTCAGTCGGAGAGGGTAGCTTCGCTTCAAAACAATCAGTACCTTCCAGGCGTGTCATCAATCCATGCCCGACGACTTCAACCGCTTCAGCGGCGGGCATGAAAGTACGCAGCACCCGGTTGCCATCCGGTAGCGGATGCCATCCCAGCCAATCAAACGGATCGTGATGTGTGCCTTGTTGTATCCGAATCAAGTTCTCGTTCATCTCGCTGGTGTCCCTGTAGTTTTTCATGCAATTGCGATGCCAGAGTATCCGGTATGTCTGACCAGTCGAAGCGCCATGCCCAATTCCCCTCCACCGTACCGGGGGTATTCATGCGGGCAGCGCTACCTAAATGCAGCAAATCTTGTAATGGAATCATGGCTAACAACGCGCTGCTGGCGAAAATCGTGTCCAGCATGGTGTCTGTTACCTGTGAGGTGTCTTCAATACCTAACACCTGCATGACGTATTGTTGGGATTCCTCACTTAAGCTGGTAAACCAACCCTGCAAGGTATCGTTATCGTGTGTCCCCGTATAATACACCGTGTTAGCGCGTACATTGTGGGGTTTGTGTGGATTATCCTCAAAGTGGTCGAAGCCAAATTGCAGCACGCTCATGCCCGGCAACTCGTATTTATCACGCAATTCCGTCACATCGGGCGTAATGACACCTAAATCTTCAGCGACTAACGGGATATTCCCCAAGGCCGCTTGCAAGCTGGCAAGCATGGCGTCACCGGGAACCTCCTGCCAATAGCCATTGATGGCGGTCGGCTCAGTTGCCGGAATCATCCAGCTTGCTGCTAAACCACGGAAGTGATCCAGCCGCACTAAATCGAAAAATTCAAAGTGATACAGCAAGCGTTGTTGCCACCACACGAAGTTTTCCGCCTGCATATTTTCCCAATGATAGTGCGGATTGCCCCAACGCTGCCCTGTTTCGGAGAAATAATCGGGCGGCACACCGGTGACTAAGGTTGGCGTGCCGGTATCATCCAGCAGGAAGCGCTGCGGGTTTGCCCACACATCCGCGCTGTCGTAGGCCACAAAAATTGGCATATCCCCGAATAGGTACACCCCACGTTCAGCCGCATAGGTGCGTAAGGCTTGCCACTGCAACCAGCAAGCGTATTGCTCGTGGATCATAGCGGCAAGAGCTTCGGCCTGTTCACCACGTACAATAAACATGGCCTTCGGGTCACGCAAGCGCAGGGGTTCTGGCCATTCGCTCCATTCCTGTCCCTGAAACCGCTGCTTCAGCACCATAAACAGTGCGTAGTCCTCCACCCAGTGCTTTTGGTTAGCGTACCAAACGTCAAAAGACTGATCTGCATCAATGCTCGTTGCCTCCCCATCGCCAAACAACGCCGGATTCACCGCAAACGCTGATGCACACTGATACGGCGACAGCCCCGCCAGCGGCACTCCCAGCGGCAACATTTGCCAGACCTTAAAGCCCGCTTCCGCCAGCCAATCCACCCAGCGGTACGCATCTGCATCCAATTTGCCGCTTGGCAAAGAAGTGGGGTGCAACAACACGCCCGCAGCACGCCCAATCGTTTGTATACCCATTAAGTATTCCTACGCATCGTGCCTGCATTTTCAGCGGCTGCACCACCTTGTGACATTGGTTTATCCAAATACGCGGGCGCATCCACACCCAACATTTCGTACAGCTTGTGCAATTGCTGACGGAACAAGCGCTCGAAATCGCGCACGCTATCCGCCGGATTGTAATCGCCGAACCACCAGAACCAGTCTGAGCCTTCGCAAATCCCTAACTGACGACTAGTCAATTCTTGTTGCTGCTTATCCAATGTACCTGCCGCCATGACCTCATCAAAAGCAACTTTCGCAGCGGCAAGATAATCCCACCCCCGATTTTTGTCGGTTGAACCTATCCACGTTGAGAATGAACCATAGACCCAACTACCCGCACAAATCGCGGGTAACGGGCGCGTCGGCAACTGACTGGCTTGTGCAAACGTTACCATCTTAATTTGATCAGAATGGCTGAGGGCAGCGTAGAGCGCATCGAGGAAATACACACCGTTTTTCGGGTAATACTCCCACGCATTTTCGCCATCCAAAATGATCGACACGACCTGATTAGATACATTGTGATTGAGAAATATCGCAATATTTTCTAGGTGTTGCACAAAATCCGCCACCGCATCACGGGCGTGCCAATCACTGTACTTAAAGCCGATCAAATCCGATAAACCATCATCACGGAAAAACAAACGTACCTTACTATCCGGCTGCTGGTACGGCATGAACAGGCTGCGTTTACTGTGTTCGTCTTCGCCGTCATACCCCGAAAGGCGGCAACTGTTGCGCCATACACCTTCCCCGGAAGCAGTCCAGCGAATCCCTAACTCATCCAGCAATTGCACGGCATCGCTACTGATGCCGCCTTCCGACAACCAAACACCCTGTGGTTTAAGCCCAAAATAACGTTGGAATACATCAATACCCTGTTGTAAATGCCAGCGGGAACGCGCCTCCCCATCAGGGTAACTACTGGCTTCAGGCACAGGCGCATCCGGCAAAGAACAACGCAAATTCTGGAAATCATTCAATAACGGCACAATCGGGTGCATGTAGGGTGTCATGGAAAGTTCCACCTGCCCACGTTCTGCCAATTTGCGGTAACGCGGAATCAGCCCACTCAAGCAATCCCGCATAACACTTAACAAATCGTGCCGGTCTGCCGCACTGAACTCACTGCCTTGCTGCATCAAACGCTGGATAATCGGCAAGTCTTGTAATGACTGCCCCATCCATGCCAAGTGATACCACGTCAATAAATCCAGAAAATACTGACGGCTCAAATAGGCCAATGAACAGCGAAAATGTTTACTGCCCACACCCGATTCATCGGTTGCCCCAATCATCTTAAACAGACGTTGGAACGCTGGGTGCGGATGAATCATAGTCGGTGCATGGCAACGCTGGCACTCCGCAATCAATTCAGCCCGCGCGACTTTATCCAGCGGCACATCGTCGACACCTGCCAGCAAATTGAGCAAGCGATCCTGCATGGGTGTACCCTCTTGCAGAAAAGCACTTAATTGCTGGGCGTAATCGTCAATTTGCTCCAGCAAGACTGGGGCAAAGTTAACCACACAACGCATCCGGCTCTGTTTTTCCAGATGTGCCGCCATGTCGCTGTAATCTTTGATACCATGCAAGTAAACCCACGGCAGACGGTACTCACCATCCAGCCCATTGCGATACCACGGCTGGTGCATGTGCCAGCATAAAACAACATTTAACTGGCCATTCGCCATAACATATCCCTATCGCCTGTACGTAATTTTTGCCCCATCATTTCGGCTGTGACCAGCACAATACCTTCGGGGGTGACGTGGAAACGTTTGCGGTCGAGTTCAAGGTCTTCTCCGATAATCGTACCGTCGGGGATCACCGTACCTTTGTCGATAATGGCTTTGGTGATCCGGCAATTTTTACCGATGCTGACCTTGGGTAAGATCACGCTGTCTTTGACTGAACTGTAACTTTCAATGGTAGTAGCAAAGAACACCATTGAACGCTTCACCCGTGCACCTGACAAAATGCAGCCTGCGGAAATCAGCGAATCAATCGCCTCACCCCGACGACCGTCATCATCGAACACGAATTTGGCGGGTGGGTATTGTGGCTGATATGTCCAAATCGCCCAATCGCGGTCATACAGGTTTAACTCTGGCTCCACCGCGCACAATTCCATATTGGCCTGCCAGTAAGAATGTACCGTCCCCACATCACGCCAGTAGCCCGGTTCGCCATTATCCTTGCGGAACGGGTAAGCCATTGCCACTGACTTATGAATGTTGGATGGGATAATGTCCTTACCGAAATCACGCGAAGACTGCGTTTTTGCGGCGTCTTCATACAGCACCTTGTAGAGGAAATCGCGTGAAAAAATATAGATCCCCATCGATGCTAACGCCATACCCGGCTTGCCAGCAATTTCTTCAGGGTGCGCAGGCTTCTCAGTGAATTTAGTGATCCGCAAGCCCTCATCGACCGACATCACCCCAAAACCTTTCGCTTCTTCCACCGGTACTTCAATACAACCCACCGTGAAATCTGCCCCAGAATTGACGTGGTGCACCAGCATTTTGGAATAATCCATCGTATAAATATGGTCACCACCCAGTACCAACACGTAATCAGGGTCGTGGCGTTGCACAATGTCGATATTCTGGAACAGCGCATCCGCCGTCCCCTGATACCATTCCTTTTTGCTGGTACGTTGCTGTGCCGGGAGAATTTCCACGAATTCGCCAATTTCTGCCCGCATGAAACCCCATGCGCGTTGCAGGTGGCGGATCATGGAATGCGATTTGTATTGCGTCAGTACCCCGACCCGACGAATCCCAGAATTCACGCAGTTAGACAGTGCAAAGTCGATAATGCGGTATTTACCACCAAAAGGTACAGCCGGTTTCGCCCGCCACATGGTCAGGTCTTTCAAGCGCGACCCTTCGCCGCCCGCCAACACCAACGCTAAGGTTTTACGGGTCAGTTCCGTGACCATCTTCGGCTCGGTGTAATACCGGTACAACTTCGCCTGTTGATTTTTATCCAGTGTCATGATGTTTTCCTATGGTGCAGTGCGACCGCCAGTGCCCCTTGCAAGCCGAGCCGCGTATTAGTAATCAAGTAAATAGGCATTTGCTGAACCAAGCCAGCCATTCTGCCTTTGTCAAAACAAGCATCCAAAAAACGTTGACTGGTTAACCACGGTTGGATTCGGGCGGAAATGCCTCCACCAAGGTATAAACCACCACGTGGTTGGTAGAGCAGCGCCACATTGCCTACCCAGTTAGCATAAATATCCGTAAACAACTCCATTGCGGCGATGGCAATCGGGTCACCCGCCTGTGCAGCACTATTGACTGCCGCACCACCACGTTCACGCAACGCATCCGGCAATGTTCCTGTCATGTCTTGTAAACAGAACTGGTACACCTGATTCACCCCAGGCCCGGAAAGTACCCGTTCCCACGAAACATGACTGAATCGTTGCCGCATAAAGGTCAGCAAACGTTCTTGCTGAGCATTCGCCGGGGCAAAATCCGTATGTCCACCCTCAGTCGCGAAACTCTGGTAATGACCCCACGCATCAGCTTGCATCCATGCCAAGCCTAAACCTGTACCCGCACCAGTGATAACACGCACCCCAGATGCTTGCCGAGTTGCTGCTCCCGCATTCAGTACCACATAGTCATCAACCGTTAACTTAGCAACACCCGCAGCAGCCGCTTGGAAATCATTGATAAACAGAAGCTGCGGCGTATTTAACAAGGTTTGCAGAGCTGATTGTTCCAACGTCCAGTCCAAATTGGTAAGACGAATCGGCTGATCAGCTTGCACCGGCCCCGGTAAAGCCAAGCACACACTATCCGGCACTACGCTTTGCTGCGCATCCGTGAGGAATTGTGCTAACAATGCCTCAGCACTGGCAAAGTCACTGCTGACATATACATGCTCAAAACACACGCTTAAAGCCTGCGCGTCAACTTGTACCCATGCCAACCAACTTTTAGTACCACCAATATCACCCGCAATTATATTCATCAATGACCCTGTGGTTATGTGTCCGTTTTTGGGTTATGGCTTGTTATGCCCTAATATTAGCAGCCCTGAATAGTAGATACTCTGCTGCATATCAAGATAGTTAAGCTTACTAGCGCTTATCCCTGTGTTTGCTCCTGTTGAGCACGTTGCTGACGGTAATAGTTAATCAAGCCATTGGTGGAAGCATCATGGGTAGTAACCGTTTCCGCTGCATTCAATTCGGGTTGAATGCATTTCGCCAATTGCTTGCCTAACTCAACACCCCACTGGTCATAGGAATTCAAGTTCCAGATGATGCCTTGCACAAAGATCTTGTGTTCGTATAACGCAATCAACATGCCTAAACTATGCGGGGTGAGCGCCTTCAGCAATAAAGCATTACTAGGGTGATTGCCAGCAAATACTTTAGGTGCGTGAGGTGGGGCAACACCGCTGTCACGGGTTTCCTCCAAGGTACGCCCACGCATCAAAGCTTCAGTTTGTGCCAAGAAGTTTGCCATGAGAATGTCATGCTGCTCATGCAAGCCGGTGGGGGGGGTCACGGAGATAATAAAATCTGCCGGAATCAAGCGGGTTCCTTGGTGAATCAGTTGGTAGAACGCATGTTGCCCATTGATGCCGCTCGTACCCCAGATAATCGGGCCGGTGGCATAATCAACATTGCACCCGTTACGGTCAACTGACTTACCATTGCTTTCCATATCAGCCTGTTGCAAGTACAGCGGCAGGCTGCGCAAGTAATGGTCATAAGGCAATACCGCTTGTGATTCTGCCCCAAAGAAATTGCTGTACCACACGCCCAATAGCGCGAGAATCACCGGCATATTGCGCTCAAACGGTGCTTCTCTGAAATGCTGATCCATCGCATGTGCACCACCAAGCAAGTCATTGAAATGATCCGCACCCACGGCCAACACGATGGAAAGCCCAATCGCTGACCATAGGGAATAGCGCCCGCCGACCCAATCCCAGAAGCCGAACATATTGTCAGGGTCAATTCCAAATCCAATGACCGCCTCCCGGTTGGTGGAAACTGCCACGAAATGCTTGGCAATGTGCGTGTCATCTTCGGCGTGTTGCAAAAACCAGTGCCGTGCGTGATGCGCATTGGTCATGGTTTCTTGCGTGGTGAAGGTTTTGGAGGCGACGATGAACAGTGTGGTTTCAGGGTCAAGGCTTTCGAGCTTTTCGACAATGTGCGCACCGTCAACGTTGGACACGTAATGCATCTGCAAACGCGGGTGGCGATAGGCTTTCAGGGCTTGATACACCATGTGGGGGCCGAGATCAGAACCACCGATACCGACATTCACCACATCCACAATCGGCTTGCCGGTGTAACCTGTCCAGGTACCGCTACGTACCCGTTCGGCGAATGCGCTCATCTGGTCAATGACGGCATTGACAGCAGGCATCACGTCTTCGCCATCCACTATCACTGGCGTATTGCGCTGGTTACGCAAGGCTGTGTGCAGCACGGCACGCCCTTCGGTGTTATTGATCTTGTCGCCTTGAAACATCCGTTCGCGCCAACCTGCTACATCTGCCACGTCTGCCAGTTGCGTCAGTAATGACAGGGTTTCGGCGGTGATACGGTTTTTGGAATAGTCCAGCAGGATGTCCCCGACATGCAGGGAAAATTGCTCGAAACGTGCCGGGTCAGCCGCGAATAATTCGCGCATGTGGACGTGACGGAGGCTTTGGTAATGCGCTTGCAGGGCATCACTCACTGCGTGGTGAAGCGGCGGTTTATGCATGATCTCTCCTTGTTCGCGTGACCGGCAGATCTTATTTACGCAAATTATATGCCGGAAAACTGCTACGCCGCATTGATCTGGCGCATGTTTATTGTTGTAAATCTTACAAGATTTTCCGCGAAACCCGATGAACACGCAATGAAATTTTATCCATGCTTAGGTGTTTTTCATGAACACCCGCTTGTGCCTATCCTACAAGAGGCTATCCGCCCGGTTGCTGATTGTATTTTGATTTTGTAACGAGGAGTGGAGCCGACATTCAATGTTTGCTCATGTTCTGTTGCACCTGTCGCTAGGGTTAGGCTGCCACTGACACCGGCAATGCCGCCATTCGGCTTGTAGCGGACAGTGGGAGCGGTGGATGATGTACCCGTAATATTGATGCCGTGAAAGTCTGGCGTGGTATCTAGCAAGATTTCTTCCGCCACATTGGTATTGCCGGAGCCGTAGTTGCAGCCTGCTGTGTCAACAGTGTCGTCACCGTCACAGTCCACAAACACCAGCCAGCCATTTTCAAAGCCGCCGGAAGTAGCACACTCCGGTTCTGAGTCTGCATCCTCACCATCATCAGCACGCACGCACATGGTGACATCGTAATTGCGTTTGACGGCTTCGGCACGCACGTAGTTTAGGGTGGAAACCAGTTGGTTGTTCAGGGCAGTCAGGCGGTTATTTTCCAGCATTTCACGCAATGACGGCGTAGCCACGGCTGCCAATATTGCCACGATGGTGACAGTGACGATGAGTTCGATGAGCGTCAAACCGCGCTGTGAGTGTTTGTTCATGAGGCATTCCCTTAGCTGTGTTTTATTGTTGGGATTCAGGGAAGAAAAGGCGTCCATGCCATGCACGTACTTCCTTGTGGCAAGCAGTATACCAAATCAGCCATTCATCAGCGGTGGCTGTGGGATGAACGGCTATCCGCAGCAGATTAACCGCGTTACTTGCGCCAAAATGCGGGGGTTAAAATGACCAACATGGTGAATAATTCCAAGCGCCCCATCAACATAGCCAGACACAGCCACCATTTAGAGAAATCATCGAGGCTCTTGAACGTACCGGCAACTTCCCCAAGCCCCGGCCCCAAGTTATTCAAGGTAGCGGCTACCGCAGAAAATGCGGTGATCTGGTCATGCCCCTGAGCCATTAATGGCAGCATGAACACCACAAATACCGCAATGTACACCGAGAAAAACCCCCACACCGCCTGCATCACATTTTCAGGCAAGGGGTTACGGTTGATTTTGATGCTGATGCGTGCATTGGGGTGAATCAAACGATTGACCTCACGAATCCCCTGTTTCACCAGCAACAAGAAACGAATGACCTTCATGCCCCCGGCAGTAGAAGCCGCACATCCCCCAATAAAACTGGCAAATAGCAGCAACACCGGCAAAAAACCCGGCCACTCACTGTAACCTGTGGTAGTAAAACCGGCTGTCGTACCAATGGATACCACGTGAAACAAGGAATGCCGCAATGACTGCAAAAAACTGTCATACGTGGTGTTGTAATACAAATAAACGGTACTCACCACCGCTAACCCAGCCATCAGGCCAACATACGCACGGAACTCCGAATCACGCACATACCCCATCACACTAGCACTACGCCAAGCAATAAAGTGTAAACCAAAATGCACCCCTGACAGCAGCATAAAAACCACCGCAACGGCTTCAATCGCACTATTATCGAAATGCCCAAGGCTGGAATCGTGGGTTGAAAACCCGCCAATAGCCACCGTGCTAAAACTATGGGAAACCGCATCAAACCATTCCATGCCCGCGACGCGATAAGCCATTGCACATAAAATAGTCAACACCAAATAAATATACCACAACAACTTAGCGGTTTCAGTAATCCGTGGCGTAAGCTTAGCATCCTTCATTGGGCCTGGCGTTTCGGCACGGTAAAGTTGCATTCCCCCAACACCCAGAATAGGCAAAATAGCAACCGCTAGCACAATAATGCCCATCCCCCCCAACCATTGCAGCTCTTGGCGGTAAAACAGTATGGAACGCGGCAAACTATCCAAACCGATAATGACGGTAGCCCCCGTAGTGGTTAACCCAGACATGGATTCAAATACCGCATCGGTCACGGACAAGTCCACCGCTTCGGATAAGATCAACGGTAGCGAACCCGACAGCCCCAATACCACCCAAAACAACACCACAATCAAAAAACCATCCCGCGAGCGCAGTTCTGCACGTTCCCGATACACTGGCAACCAAAGCAATAGCCCACCGATCAGCAGCAAAGCAAAACTTTTCCCAAATGGCAGAATGTCAGGGTCATCCATAGTCCAACCGATAACAATAGGGGGCAACATCGTCAAACTGAACACCATCAGTAGCAACCCCAATACCCGTTGTATGACTTTATATTGCATAGACTTAGAAGAAATGGATACCGACTTGGAACAGTTTTTCTACGGCTGGCACGTAACGTTTGTCGGTCACGAGCATGATAATATGATCGTTTTCTTGCACAAGAAGATCAGCGGCAGCCATCAAAATAGTCTCTTGCCGAACCAATGCACCGATCGTGGTACTAGGCGGTAACTTGATTTCATCCAAACGTCTACCCACCACCCGTGAGGTTTTGTAATTGCCATGCACCACGACTTCAATAGCCTCTGCTGAGCCACGCCGTAAGGCATGTACTGCCACAATATCGCCCCGGCGGATATGCGTGAGTAATGCGCCTATCGTGACTTGCTGGGGAGAAATCGCCAAGTCGATGCTGCTTTCCACCAAATCGATATAACTAGGGCGATTAATGAGGCACATTACTCGGCGTGCACCTAAGCGCTTTGCCAGCATGGAAGAAAGAATATTCGCCTCATCGTCGTTGGTAATCGCCACAAACACATCAGTATTATCAATGTTTTCCTCTGCAAGCAGGCTTTCATCAGCAGCATCTCCTTCCAACACAATGGTCTTATCGAGGCGTTCAGCGAGTTTGGCAGCACGGTCATTATTCTTCTCAATGATTTTGACGTGATAGCGGGATTCTTCCAGCAAACGGGCGAGGCGATTGCCAATATTACCCCCGCCCGCCAGCATAATGCGCTTATAGGGCTTATCGAGTTTACGTAATTCGCTAATAATGGCACGAATATGCTTGGGACTGGCGATGAAAAAAATCTCATCGTTAACCTCTACCACCGTCTCTTCTTTGGGGACAATGGGCTTACCTTTCCGGAAAATAGCCGCTACCCGCGCTTCAACACCTGGCATATGTTCACGCATCGCCTTCAAGGGGGAACCAATCAGCGGGCCATCGTGCAAAGCTTTGACCCCAACCATTTGCACCTTACCGTTCGCAAAGCTAATGACTTGCAAAGAACCGGGGTGGGAAATCAAGTTAAAAATATGTTCTGTGACCAATTGTTCGGGGCTAATCAGTACATCAATGGGAACCGCCGTATCATTGAATAGTTCCGGTCTATCCAAATAATGGGAAGAGCGAATACGCGCAATCTTGGTTGGAGTATGGTACAGCGTATGGGCAATCTGGCAGGCCATCATATTGATTTCATCACTATTAGTCACCGCAACCAACATATCGGCATCTTCGATCCCCGCCCGTTCCAACACCCGTGGGTAAGACGCTTGCCCGACTTCGACGCGCACATCCAGTTTTTCGCGTAAATCACGCAATGCCGTCGCATTGGTATCCACAATGGTGACATCGTTATCTTCGTGCACTAATGATGCAGCAACGGAATGACCCACTTGCCCCGCACCGAGAATCAGGATTTTCATAGAGTACGCTTAGCGTCCGTATTTTTTCGGGTCAACGTTGAGGGAACGCATTTTGCGATACAAATGGGTACGCTCCATTTTCACCTGATCCGCCAATTTGCTGACATTGCCATCCGCTTGTTTTAGCTGGTAAATCAAATAATCGTGCTCAAACTGTTCGCGGGCTTCCCGCAAAGGCATATCAAACAAGCTTTCGGGAATTTGTCCTATTTCCTGTGAAAACACGGGAATACGCGTGCCAACAGACTCTTCCGCCTCATCCAGCGAGACTTCCGTTTCGGTGCCAAGAATCAGCAAACGTTGCACCAGATTGCGTAATTCGCGGATATTGCCGGGCCAGGTATGGTTGCGCAGGAAATTCTGTGCCGCCAGCGAAATATGCCGGTACGGCAAACCCTCTTGTGCGGTGAGAATGTCGACATAATGGTTGAGCAATTCCGGCACATCTTCAGGATGCTCATGCAACGGCGGGATCATGATCGGCACAATATTGAGCAAATAGTACAGCTCTTCATTGAACTTGCCCCCGCGAACATCATCCAGCAAATCATGGGAGGAGGACACCATCAGGGTAATATCCATATCCACCCACTCATTACTCCCCACACGCATAAAACGGTTTTCCTTCAGGGCATGGAGCAAGCGGGTTTGGGTATCCTGATCCAACTCATAAATTTCAGCGAGAAACAGCACGCCACCATTGGCTTCATCTAACAAACCGTATTGAATTTTGTCCTGGTCTTCACGCCCAAACAGTAACTGGCTCATGCTACCCGCCTCTTTACTGGCAGCCAGTGCAGCCCGTACAAACGGGCGGTTTTTGCGGCTACTCAAGGCATGAATATAGCGGGCAAACGTTTCCTTACCCGTACCCGGCTCACCATACAACAACACCCGGCTATCATGCTGGGCAATGCGTTTTGCCTGTTCACGCAAGCGTTGCATGGTCTGACTGCCGCCGACAGGTTCCAAAGAACTCACCATTTGTTTGCGCAAGCCCCGGTTTTCCTTTTCCAATTGACTGGCACGCAAGGCATTGCTGATCGTCAGCAACATTTTAGCCATCGACAGGGGTTTTTCGATGAAATCGTGTGCGCCCAGTTTGGTCGCTTCTACCGCCGTTTCAATCGTGCCATGCCCTGACATCATGATCACGGGGCAACACAGTGTCTCGTTTTCACGCCATTCCTTGAGCAAAGAAATACCATCTTGCCCCGGCATCCAAATATCGAGCAACACCAAATCGGGCTTGCGGCTGCGGTGTAGCTCTTTGGCTTTCGCCGCGTTTTCGGCAGTGACGACCCGATAGCCTTCATCTTCCAGAATTTCACTGACAAGCTGGCGAATATCCGGCTCATCGTCTACCACCATAATGTATTGTGCTGTCATATCCCTACTCCCTATGCCTCGTTCACCGGAAACTTCACGCTGATTATAGCGCCTCCACCGTCATGATTGCGGGCGGTGAGGTATCCGCTGTGTTCTTCGACGATTTTTTTAACGATTGCCAAGCCTAACCCCGTCCCTTTGTGTTTGCTAGTGACATAAGGCTCGAACAGGCGCGGCAGTAATTCGGGCGGAATGCCAACCCCATTATCGCGGACACTGAGAATAGCCTGCTTAGTATCCGCTTGATACTGTGTGCTGATAGTCACGCTGGCTGGGCTGACGTGATGCTCCTCCAAGGCTTCCAGTGCATTTTTGGTCAGGTTGACCAAAAGCTGACGAATGCGGTGAATATCCAGTGACAGCAAAGGTAAGGTGGGAGCCAATTGCAAATGAATTTGCACCTGACCTTCATTCAGACGGTACAACTCAGCAACTTCTTGTACCAGTGCATTCAAATCAACCATTTGGAGGCGCAAACTGGGGGCGCGGGCATAATCACTAAACGCATTCACCATCGACTTGAGGTTGTCGACTTGCTGCACAATGGTATTGGTCATGCGTTGCAGGAAACTGGCAGATTCCGCACTGAGTTCACCTGACAATTTACGGCTCAAACGCTCGGCAGAAAGCTGGATGGGGGTTAGCGGATTTTTGATTTCATGGGCAAGACGCCGCGCCACCTCCCCCCATGCCGCATCGTGTTCAGACTGAATCAGATCCGTCACGTCATCAAATACCAGCACCGAACCTTGCTGCCCCGATACACCTTGCGGCAATGAAGCGCCACGACACACCAAAATCACATGTCCTTCTTCCGTATTCAGGGTAATTTCGGCTTGCCATTCCTGACCGGCAGCCATGTCTTGCCGGTGGGTTTGCACAATGTCGATGAAGGGTTGCAGTAACGGCAAATTCTCACCCAATTCACTCAGCGTTTTACCCACTTGATCCAGTAAGGATTGGCGTAAAATACTGCTGGCAGCAGAATTGACCCGGCGAATGATGCCAGTTTCATCCAAGGTAATGACACCGGACGATAAGTGTTCCAGCACCACATGCAGGTAATCGTGTTCTTGTTGCAACTGGCGGCGAGCTTGTTCACGTTCCCCACGAGCATCGGAGAGACGCTTGGTCATGGTATTGAAGGAACGCGCCAACATGCTGAAATCATCACGTTCAGAAACCGGCAGTTTCTTCTCCAAATCCCCGGCGGCAACCGCCAAAGTACCTTCCACCAAAGTACGCACGGGGCGCGTTAGGCGACGTGAAAACACAAAAGCTGCCCAGAGTGAAAACAGGGTGGTCAACACCATGATCACCACGATCATTAGGCGAAACATATTTTTGATAATATCGCGTTGATAAACCAAACTTTTGTATTCATTACGGGCAGATAACACACTTTCTGCCAAATCGCGTTCCCGATCTGCCACAGGAAAGCGGGCGGTTAGGATAGCGCGGCGTTCATTATCGTGCCCATAGACGATACTGACCGCAACCCGTGAAAATAACTTATCTGTGCCCTCAGGTTCCAGTGCATAGTAGTAATTGCGCATTTGCATAGCACTAAACAAACTGCGGCTTGGCATTTGCGGAATCAGGGTTTCGGTATCCTCCACTGCCAACGCTAAGAGTTGCTGAGAATTATCCAGCAGTAAAATCTCACTCGCACCAATATTAAGGAATGTTTCCAGTAACAAAGGAATTTCATGCAATTCTTTGCCTTGCAGCGTGCGTTTGAAACGTTCCAATGCCCCCAAATACTCGCGATGACGGGTTTCCAAAGCCAATTGGCTTAAATCCAGTGAATCATCCAGCGCCCGCTCCACGGATACCGAAAACCAGCGATCAATCCGTGTACCAATCATATTAATCGCAAACAAGGAAACAAACAGCACCGGCAGCAAGGTAAGAATCAAAAAACCCGTCATCAAGCGCAAAGTAAAACGCGAACCGGCTTGCCGCGTGCGCCATTGATTAAAGACCCTAACCAGATTTCCCAGGATAATCACACTCAGCAACACGAGGGTAAAAATACTGAGGTAAAGATGCCAATCCCCGTAGCGTTCGAGGTTGGTGGGGCTGAGCGTGGCCAAATTCAACAAAATCAGCGACACCAGCAGTAAGAGAAATACCAAGGCTAACGGCAACCATTGCCACCAGCGGCTTTTTAGGGGATCGGCCACAACACTCCGTCACTTTCCAGTGAATAGCGGTCAGAAAACAGCGATTTCAATTTCAGGGGTAATTCCAACGACTGTTGGGTCAAGGTAGCCGTTACAAAAATTGCGGCATTATCACCCCATGCATCCTCAGGTAACGCAGGCAGACGGTAATCACTCAGCGTTCCCATCTGTTCTATCGCTGCTGATAAATTGGGAAAGTTCCAATTTTCCTTAGTGTCAGGGCGCACCACCTGATATTGCTTACTTAACGGGTGGTATTTTAGTTCAGTTTTCACCACCACCAAGGGCTTTTGGGTATTCCACCACCAAGTATTGTGCCATTCCAAGGTGAAACGGGTTTCCTGTTGCAGCGTCAAGCCATTCAGTAAGCCTTCCCGCAGGTAATCGCTCAACTCCACATCGAGTTTGAAATTGGTCAGCAACTGCTTGGGAGGCTGAATGCGGATAGAAAACTCCCGAAACTGGAGATGACTTTCAGCCGCCAGCGCTTGCCCCCACAAAGCGCACAGCAGTAACCCTGTTAGTAAACAGCGCTGCATGATGGATAGGTTGGTGATCACAGTATTATTTCCTGCACGGCGGCTTTGCCCAGTAGCGCGTAATAAAAACCATCCATGCCCTGTTCACCCGGCAAAATTTGCCGCCCAGCGACTTGGGCATGACCCCAAGCAGCCTCAAGTGGCAACCGGTAAGCATCTGGATGTTCTGTCAAAAAAGCCTCAACTTGATGGCTGTTTTCGTCCGGCAAAATCGAGCACGTTGCATACAATAGCTGACCACCGGGGCGCAAAGTATGCCATAAAGCACGCAATAAACGTGCTTGTTCTTGCTGTAGCTCTGTAATATCACCCGAACGCCGCAATACCTTAATGTCAGGATGCCGTCGAATCACACCAGTCGCCGAACATGGCGCATCCAGCAAAATGCGGTCAAATAGCTGACCATCCCACCAGCTTGCCACCTCACCCGCATCAGCAGCCACCAGTGGGGCTTGCAGGTGCAGGCGAGTCAGGTTTTCGGTGACGCGTTTGAGGCGTGATTCGCTGGAATCCAGCGCAATCAAGTGCAAACCTTCGGTGCATTCCAACAAGTGGCTGGTTTTACCACCGGGAGCCGCACAAGCATCCAATACCCGCATCCCCGGTTGACACGTCAGCAATCCTGCCGCGAGTTGTGCAGCAGCATCTTGCACCGAAACCGCACCACTGAAAAAGCCGGGAAGTTGTTCAACACCAACAGGGGTTTGCAAACTCAGGGCGCTATCCACTAGGGGGACAAGCTCCGCTGCAATCCCAGCTTCTTGCAGCATGGCTTGATACGCCACTGTGGTTTGCACGCGTTGATTCACCCGCAATGTCATGGGCGCGTGGGTATTGCTAGCGCTGAGAATGTCCGCCCAAGCGTCCGGCCATGCGGTTTGAATGCGTTCAAGCAACCAGTCGGGGAAGGCATAACGTGCCGTGACGGTGCTATCCGCTTGTACCAATAGCTCGGCTTGCTGGCGGATGAAGGTGCGCAATACGCCATTCACCAATTTGCCTGCCCACTCTTTTTTGAGCTTTTTGGTGGCTTTAACGGTTTCGTTGACGGCGGCATGATCGGGTTTGCGCTGGTAGATAAGCTGGTACAGACCGATGCGCAATAAGCATTCCACATCCTTATCTGCCGGTTTTAAAGCTTTCTTCACCAGCTTTTTGAGGATCGCGCTTAAACGCTCGTGCCAACGCAATGTGCCAAAACACATGTCGCGCAGCAAAGCTTGATCTTGTGGGTTCAGGGTAGCAATCGTGCGGTCTTGCAGCACTTCGGTGAGGGATTCACCCTCGTAAATCACCCGTTGCAAGCACAGCGCTGCTGTGGCACGAGCGCTCACAGTTGCACTCCTAACAAAGAGCGTCCATTGAGGAATTGCTCGGCGGTGAGGCGTTTACCGCCGGGGAGTTGCAGGCTGAGGATACGTACTACACCGTCACCAGTGGCAATGTCGATACCGGATTTGCTTTCGGCAATGACCGTGCCGGGGGAAGCATTCCCTTCGGCTTCGCTCAGGGAACGGGACGCAAACAAGCGCAACGGCTGCCCTTCGTACACCGTAAATGCCACCGGATACGCATCAAACGCACGGATAGTGCGATCAATCACGGTTGCGGGTTGTGTCCAGTCAATTTGGGCTTCTGCCTTGGTGAGTTTGTGGGCGTAATTGGCAAGAGTATCGTCTTGCACTTCTGGTTGCAGTTTGCCTGCTTCCAGCAAATCCAAGGTGTGCAGCAATGCGGTTGCGCCCTGTTTTGCCAGATTATCGTGAATGCTTTGCCCGCCATCCTGAGGGGTAATCGGGCAAACCACTTTATACAGCATATCACCCGTGTCTAGCCCGGCTGCCATTTGCATGATGGTGACGCCCGTTTCCTGATCCCCGGCCTGAATTGCCCGCTGAATCGGGGCAGCGCCCCGCCAACGTGGCAGCAGTGAACCGTGAATATTGAGGCAACCGTAGCGGGGAATATCCAATACTACTTGCGGCAGAATCAGCCCATACGCGGCTACAATCATCACGTCAGGCGCATAGGCCCGCAGTTTATCCTGCTCTTCGACTGCTTTTAGGGAAAGTGGCTGTTCAACAGGGATGCCAGCCGCTACCGCAAGCTGTTTCACCGGGCCAAATGTCAATTTGCGCCCCCGCCCCGCCGGACGATCGGGTTGGCAATACACGGCAACCACCTCATGCCCCGCTGTTAGCAGTGCTTGTAAAGCGGGTACAGCAAATTCGGGCGTTCCTGCGTATATAACCCTCATGCGATGATCGCTTTCGCAGCAGCGGCGCGGCGTTCTGCCAATTTAGCTTGTTCTTTTTCCCACTTTTGCACCACTTTGCGGGCGCGTTGCTGCTTGAGCGTGGAGAGGTAATCGACAAACAACTTACCGTCCAAATGATCCATTTCATGTTGGATGCAAATGGCGAGTAGCTCATCAAAGTCTTGCTCTAGCACCGTACCTTCACGGGTCAGGGCACGTACCCGAATACGTTCGGCTCGCGTCACTTTTTCGTAGTAATCAGGTACTGAAAGGCAACCTTCTTCATGCTCGATCTTGCCTTCTTTATGGAGAATTTCAGGGTTGATCAGGCACAACGGCGCATCTTTGTTTTCAGACACATCCAAGGTAACGATGCGCTGGTGAATATTGACCTGTGTTGCGGCTAAACCGATGCCTTGGTTGGCATACATGGTTTCAAACATATCATCCACAATCTGTTGGATGGTTGCGTCAACTTGGGCAACCGGCGCGGCTTTCTTGCGCAAACGCGGGTCTGGGTGGTGTAAAATCTCTAGTTTTGCCATTGTAAATACCGAAAATCTAAAAGTTCTGAATGTTTATCAGGGCATAGTTTATTATAACCCGCACATCCAACCCATAATAACGACAAGGATACCACCATGCGGCATTCTTCAGCTTTTTTCTTAAAAACCCTGTGCATTAGTATCGGGGCTGCCCTTGTGCTTAGCGGCTGCGGTACGACTACCACAACCCCTCGCGGGGGCGCAGACCCGTATGATAAGTATTATGGGCAAGCCACCACACAATCAAGTGATGTGATTGATTCCAGTAGTATTATCGTCAATCCCGCTGCACCACAAACCTATGTTGTCAAAAAAGGCGATACCTTGTGGCGTATTGCTCGCCAATTTCTGCATACCCCTTGGCATTGGCCAGAAATTTGGGATAAGAATCAGCGCATAGCTAATCCGCATCAGCTTTACCCCGGTGATGTGTTGACCTTTGACTACGCTACGGGGGCTAATGGCGATAAATTACAACCGCGCATCCGTATTGATCGACGCGGGGAAGGTGAACCCATCGCCACGTTAGCGACCTTCATGTTATGGCCGCGTGTATTGGATGAAGCCACCATCAACAATGCCCCGTATATTTTAGCTTCACGCGATGACCGTCAGTTAATCACTGAAGGCGAAACCATTTATGTGAAAAACCTGCGCAATGCACAAGCAGGCACACGTTGCGCTATTTTCCACCCCAACAAAGCCTTGCATGACCCACGTACCGGGCAATTGCTGGGCTATGAAGTGACCTATGGCGGCTACAGTCGGGTAGAACGGGTGGACAGTACCTCGACAGCAACCGTGCTGGATGCCAAACGCGAAATTCGCAAAGGTGACCGCTTACTGGCTCCTGTGGATGAAATGGCAAACCTCAATGGCATCATCCATGCACCTACCACCAAGGTGCGCGGCGACATCGTGTCGTTGTTTGATGCCGAAGCGATTAGTGGCAACCACATGATTGCGGTGATTAATAAAGGGCGACGTGACCGCATTGAAGTCGGACACACCCTAGGCGTTTACACCCAGGGTAAGTATGTGGTGGACGTGGTGGAATCGTGCAAAGCCAAATCGGGAGCGGTGTGCAGCCAACTTCCCCCGGAAAAAGTCGCGCATCTGGTAATTTACAAAGTGACGGATCGGGTGAGTTACGGCTTGATCATGGATGCAACCCGTGAAGTGAAGGACGGGGATAAGGTGGGTAATCCTTAACAATACCAGTGAGCATTGATTTGCTGGGGTTATTTTCCGATACAAAAATTGGAAAATATTTCCCCCAGCAAATCATCCGGCGTGAACTTGCCGGTAATCTGCCCTAGCGCATCCTGTGCGGTGCGCAATTCTTCCGCCATTAATTCCCCCGCATTGAATTCGCGCAACTGGAACTCAGCGCGTTCCACCGCTGCCTGCGTCGTCTCCAACGCCTGCAAATGCCGCCGCCGCGCCATAAACGTACCTTCCGCCTCGCCCTGATAGCCCATCCGCGTTTTCAACTCGGCGCGTAAGGCATCAATTCCCAATGACTGTTTGGCGGAAATGTAAAGGTGTTCGCCCTGTTTACCGGGGAGTTTGCCGCTTAAATCAACTTTGTTATGCACGGTAATGCGCGGCAGGTGCGGGGGCAAACGCGCCAGAATGTCAGCATTTTCCGGTTCATCATGGCGGGTATCATCCACCAGCAACAGGATCAAATCCGCTTTGGCAATTTCCGCCCAAGCGCGTTCAATACCAATCTTTTCCACCGGGTCATCACTCTCGCGCAAGCCAGCAGTATCGACAATGTGCAGCGGCATTCCGTCAAGGTTAATGCGTTCGCGCAACACATCGCGGGTGGTTCCGGCAATTTCGGTGACAATCGCGGTTTCCTGCCCTGCTAATGCATTCAGCAAGCTCGACTTGCCCGCGTTGGGTCTGCCCACAATCACCAGATGCATTCCATCACGCAATAAGCTGCCTTGTCGCGCTTTCAGGAAAATCGTGTGTAATTGCTGCTTAATGCTTTCCAGCCGGTTAGTCACCGCGATATCCGCGAGAAAGTCGATTTCCTCATCAGGAAAATCCAACGCCGCTTCCACATACACCCGCAATTCAATCAAGCCCGTGAGCAGCACATTCACCGCAGCGGAAAATTCCCCCTGCAAGGAACGCAATGCCGACCGCGCTGCCTGTTCCGACCCCGAATCAATCAAATCGGCAATCGCTTCTGCCTGCGCCAAATCCAGTTTGTCATTGAGGAAAGCACGTTCGGAAAACTCGCCGGGGCGTGCCAACCGTGCTCCCAGTTCCACACAGCGTTTGAGCAGCATATCCAGCACCACCGTACCGCCATGACCTTGCAGCTCTAACACGTCTTCGCCGGTGAATGAATGCGGGGCAGGGAAATACAATGCGATACCGTCATCCAAGGCCGAGCCATCGGCAGCTTTAAACAAACGGTGAACCGCCTTACGCGGGGAGGGCAGAGAGCCAAGAATACCAACGGCAAGCTTAGGAACAAGCTTGCCGGAAAGCCGGATAATCCCGACCCCACCGCGCCCCGGCGGTGTGGCTACGGCAGCGATGGTGTCAGGATTGTTCCACATGAAACATTAACCTCTTAGGCGTGTCCCACAATTTTCTTATTGATGAACCATTGCTGGGCAATCGACAATACGTTATTGACCACCCAGTACAGCACCAGACCCGCCGGGAACCACAGGAACATGACCGTGAAAATAATCGGCATGAACTGGAAAATTTTCTGCTGCATCGGGTCAGCCGGTGGCGGGTTAAGTTTTTGCTGTACCCACATTGATGCACCCATAATGAGTGGCAATACAAAGTACGGATCCATAATCGACAAATCTTTGTACCACAGCAACCATGGTGCTTGGCGCAATTCCACGCTTTCCAACAGTACCCAATACAAGCCCATGAACACCGGAATCTGGATCAAAATCGGCAAACAACCACCTAACGGGTTAATCTTTTCTTTGCGGTAAATGTCCATCATGGCTTTTTGCTTGCCCTGTGGATCATTTGCGTAACGCTCGTTAATTTCTTTGAGCTTCGGCGATACCGCTTTCATTTTCGCCATCGACTTGTAACTCATTGCCGATGGATAAAAGAACGCCAGTTTGATCAAGATCGTGAGGAAGATAATCGTCCAACCCCAATTGCCAACAACGCCATGAATCATCTGCATCAGCCAGAAAATCGGCTTGGAAATGAAGGCAAAAATACCGTAATCCACGGTTAAATCCAGCCCTGTGGCAATGCTTTCCAGCATGTCTTGGTCTTTAGGCCCGACATAGAAACCGGTTTTGAATACCCCCGTTGCGCCCGGCGCAATTTGCTGAACAGCACTGCGCATCCCTAACACATAGCCTTTCACGCCTTGGTTTTGGCTTACCATGCTGTAGTACTGGGTTTCTTGGTCTTGCTGCGGAATCCAGGCACTCAGAAAGTAATGCTCCTGCATCGCCACCCAGCCACCATTCACGGTTTCATTGACTGGCTTTTCATCCAAATCGTCAAATGACAGCTTGGTGTATTTGCCGTCGTGGAAATACGCCCCGCCAACATAGGCTTGCACCCCGCTCAACAGGCTACCCGCATTTGCCGCGTAACCGTGCTTCAATTGACGGTATTCGGTGCCGCTCCAGATGCTAGTGGATTGGTTGTTAACTTCGTGTTCAACGTTAACCAGAAAACTACCGCGTTTAAAGACAAAGCGCTTGGTGACGGTTACGCCATTTGCCCCTTGCCAAGTTAACGGCACGATCAACTCATTCTGTCCCTCAGCCAAGGTGTACTCGGTTTGAGCAGCGCTGTAGATCGCGAGATGATCCGGCGCGAGGGATTTAGCATCAATCCCCTCCGCCACTTGATGTTGTAACCCGGATTGCGCCACGTAATTGCGCCCATTCAAATCCAGAATTTTAACCGGCTTATCCGGCGTATCCAGGCTGACAGGGTAAGTAGGCAAATCGGTTTCTAAAATTTCACCACCACGGGTATTAATGCGTAACACCAGTGTATCGGTACGCACGGTCAGGGTTTGACCCACGCCATTATCCGCAGCCGGTACAGGCGCTACTTGCCCCGGTATTGCAGCCACACTGCTTTGCACGGGAACTTCTTGAGCCGCGCCATCAACGCTGGCAGGAGCAGTCACACTACTGGCGGCCGCGACTGGGGGTTTGGGTGCATGATCCTGTTGCCATGTTGTCCAAATCAGGAACAGCATGAAAAGCAGGGTGAGATACAGGAAGGGACGTTGCGAATCCATGGGTAAAGCAATCCGGTTATTGACGGTTAGGGTAGGGCAGTCTCATTGGGGTTGCCCAGACCGGCAGAGTATAGCTTGTGCAGGCGCAACCATAAACCTTCCAGTTGCTGGAAAATATCGGTATTGCTCATATTCAGGACATCCGTGCGACACATGATAACCAGATCAACCGCCGGAAGCCTTGCCTGATGCTGGCGAAAACTTTCCCGTACCAGTCGCCGGATACGATTGCGTTCATGTGCACGCCGTAACGCTTTCTTAGCAATCGCCATGCCTAAACGCGGAAAGCCGACCGTGTTAGCGGCGGCTCTGGCATTCAGACCATTAACGTGCAGGCGTTTACCTTGCTGGAATACCCGCTGGAACTCAACCCCGCGAGTCAGGCGAACCTCACGCGGAAAGCCTGTTATTCCTGACAGACCTGCATCCAAAATCTTATGGAATCAGGCGTGCACGGCCTTTGGCACGACGCGCACTCAATACTTTACGACCATCAGCGGTCGCCATGCGAGCGCGGAAACCGTGAGTACGGGCGCGGTGGATTTTGCTCGGTTGGAAGGTTCTTTTCATGACAAGTCACCAGATTAATTCATTAAGTCAATCACTGTGCGCACCACAAAAAAATTTCCGGTTCACGTACAGCTAAAAAGGTGAGGCACATTAAGGGATTGCATGGATTTTGTCAACACTACCATCAACAAGTGTGCGTAGCTTGTGCTTGTGGATAACTCTGGAGGACGTCTATAATTGCCCTCCCAACACTGTGCTTTCCACCCGTTTCAACCACCTTGGAACCGCTTTCTTATGCTCTGGCAACAATGTTTACAGCAACTCGAACAGGAAGTCCCTGATAGCGAAATCAACACCTGGCTACGTGCTTTGCACGCAGTTGAAAAGCGTCAGGCATTGTATTTATTAGCCCCTAATACCATTGTCCTGCAACAGGTTCACGAACACTATTTGCCGCGTATCTTATTTCATGCTCGTATTCTCACCGGGGATAATGAATTTGATGTATTGTTGCAGATTGGTTCATCTGTGCCAGCCCCGCCGCCGGTATCACCACAGCCGCTCACTAACCAACATCAACACCCGTCACCGACGCCACCAGCACAGCCCTATAGTAAAGCGTGGAACCCAACACAACCCGCACCAGTCAGCGAACGTTTTGCCAATGCACTGAATCCCCGCATGACCTTTGCTAATTTTGTGGAAGGCAAATCCAACCAACTGGCATGTGCAGCGTCACAACAAGTCGGTGACCATGCAGATACCACTTACAACCCGTTATTTATCTACGGCGGCGTTGGCTTGGGCAAAACTCACCTCATGCACGCTATTGGTAACCGGATTCTGGAACGCGAACCGGGTGCACGTGTCATTTATGTATATGCAGAACGTTTCGTTAATGACATGATTTCCGCCATTCGTAACTCACGTATGGAAGAATTCAAACAACATTACCGTAGCCTTGATGCCTTGCTGATTGACGATATTCAGTTTTTTGCGGGCAAAGACCGCTCCATGGAAGAGTTCTTCCATACCTTTAATGCGCTGCTCGAAGGTCAAAAGCGTATTATTCTTGCCAGTGATAAATTCCCACGCGATCTTGACGGTATTGAAGACCGTCTCAAAACCCGTTTTAACTGGGGTTTAACGGTACAAATTGAATCCCCCGACTTAGAAACCCGTGTCGCTATCTTACGCAAAAAAGCCGAAGATGCCGGGCTACGTTTACCCAATGACGTGAGCTTTTTCATTGGTAAGCGTTTCCATTCCAATATCCGTGACTTGGAAGGTGCACTGCAACGGGTGATCGCCAGTATGCGCCTCAAGTGCATTACCCAAGTAACCATGGACTTTGTACAAAATGCTTTGCGTGATCAATTAGCCAGCCAAGACAAAATGGTCTCGATGGCAAATATCAAAAAAGTGGTAGCACAGTACTACAATATTCGGATAACCGACATGGATGCCAAAAGCCGCAACCGTTCAGTGGCACGTCCACGTCAGATTGCAATGGCGCTTTCCAAAGAACTCACCAATCACAGCTTACCGGAAATTGGCGATGAATTTGGAGGGCGCGACCACACCACTGTGCTGCACGCTTGCCGCAAGGTGGCAGAGTTACGCGAATCGGATCCTAAGCTGGAAGAGGAATTCCGCATCCTATTTCGGACGCTAACAAGCTGAGGATAACTACCCCGATAACTCACAGGATAGCCTGTGGATAAACAGTGTATGGAAAAGTATCCACAGGATACTGACAACTTGGAGGGGAAATAGACCACAAGCTTATCCCTGTGGATAAGTGCCTTTCGAGGCATGGAAATCAGCTAGATAGCAAGGTTATCCACATTTGGTCACTTCCTTTATTATGATGACTATTCTTTAAGATTTAAGATATATAAGTAATGAGACTGACCCAAACACGTGAACATCTGCTCGAATCCCTCCAAGCTACGTTGGGAGCCATCGAGAAACGGCATACTTCCCCTATTCTGGAAAATGTGTTGCTACGTATCCAAGGTAGCCAATCATTCTGGCGTGGAACCGATTTGGAATTAGAAATTGCCACTCACGCACCCATCATGGATGGTGTAGATGGTGAGATCACTTTACCTGCCCGCAAACTCGCAGATATTTGTAAATCCCTCCCTGCTGAAAGCATTGTTAATATAGAAGTGCAGGAAGATAAACGTGCACGTGTAACCGCAGGACGTAGCCGGTTTGAGCTTGCAACCTTGCCCGCCAGTGAGTTTCCCGAATTGGAAGACATCGGTGATGTGCATACCTTGGAATTACCTGAAAGTGTCTTGAAACACTTATTGGAAGCAGCCTCTTTTGCCATGGCAAATCAGGATGTGCGTTATTACCTCAACGGTTTATTGTTGGAAGTCAACCCGGATGGGGTACGTACTGTTGCTACGGATGGACACCGGTTAGCCCTGTGTTTTCATACGGCTGAGATGCCCGGTGTCGAACAAAGCCGTCAGTTGATTATTCCACGTAAAGGGGTTTTGGAATTATCACGACTGCTGCGTAGCGATTGCCAAGTACCTGTACAGGTACAGAGCAGCCAAAACCATTTGCGGGTACAACTGGATAATTTACGCTTCACCACTAAACTGGTGGACGGGCGCTACCCTGATTACCGGGCTGCGGTTCCCGGTGGTGGGCAAATTCAAGTTGATCTGGATCGTAAAGCCTTCAAAGACATGTTGAGTCGGGTTGCGATTCTTTCCAATGAAAAATTCCGTGGCGTGCGCTTATCCTTAAGTGAAAACTTATTGCAGGTGCAAGCACATAACCCGGAACAGGAAATCGCTACCGATGAGTTGGATGTGCAGTACACTGGTAATGATTTCAGTATCGGTTTTAACGTTACCTATTTATTAGATGCGGTAAACCATCTGGAGGGGCAAACCCTGCGCCTGCACTGCAATTCCCCTGAAAGCAGTGTATTGCTCACCGACCCTGAGGATGAAAGCGTGCGCAATGTCATTATGCCGATTCGTCTGTAAGCCCCGGTACGCAGGCGAATGTGGTTAAGCCGTGTCAGCGTCGACTATTGCCGTGTGGTTACTCATGCCGAGCTGAGCTTGGCGGAACGGGTCAATGTGCTGTACGGTGACAATGCTTCGGGCAAATCCAGCGTGCTGGAAGCCTTGAGTGTATTGTCACGTGGGCGTTCGTTTCGCACCCCGCGCATTGCCGAATTGATTAGTCGCGGGGAAACCGAACTCACTGTCGCTGCCACCGTAGAAAACGGTTTGTCCGGGGCGCGTTACCCTTTGGGTATCAGCAAAAGTATGACGGATACCCGCATTCGTATTAACCACGCCGATGTACCTCAGCAAGCCGAACTCAGCAGCCACGTTCCCCTCACCTTAATTCACCCCAGTTCGGTGGAATTGGTTACGGGTAGTCCAACGGCGCGGCGGGCATTTCTCGATTGGATTGCGTTTTACCGTTTTGCGGATTTCAATATGGCATGGCGGCAATACCAGCGGGTGTTGAAGCAGCGCAATACCTGCTTACGTGATCCACGTCAGCGTCAAGCATTGCTGCAATGGACACAGCAGCTCATTAGTCTGCAAGCCGTATTATACCGTTATCGTGTGAGTGCATTAGCGGCCTTGCAGGAGGCTTTGCAGAATACCGCAGAACTTTTAGCTGTATTGGGAACACCACAACTACACCTTAGCAGTGGTTTTCCACAGGGGGTTGATGTGGAGGATGAAACGACTCTGCAACAGTTTTTCCGTGATAAAGCGGAGCAGGAACTTAAACAAGGTTTCAGTCTCTACGGTGCACACCGTGCTGACTTGCACATCATGTTGGATACGATTCCCGCTGTGCGGGTCGCTTCTCGTGGGCAACTTAAAATACTTACCGTGAGTTTATTATTAGCTCAAAGCTATGCAATTGCGGAGACTGGCACAAAACGCGGTATAATCGCCATCGACGACTTGGCAGCAGAACTGGATGAGCAAAATCAGCAAGCGTTATACAATACGCTGCACACAACACAGCAACAGTTGCTAATCACCGGCACACATCACCAACCGCTGAAAAATTGGGTGGCAGATGCCAAGGTGTTTCACGTGAAACACGGGCAAGTGTTTGCCAGCGCGTAACCACCGAATCACAGCAGTAAATAATGGAAACGATATGACTGAACCAACACCTGTACCACCAACCTACGATTCCTCGAATATTAAAGTACTTAAAGGTTTGGAAGCGGTGCGCAAACGCCCCGGCATGTACATCGGCGACACCGATGATGGCACGGGTTTGCACCACATGGTATTTGAGGTCGTGGATAACTCCATCGATGAAGCCCTCGCGGGTTACTGTAAAGAAGTCAAAGTGGAATTGTTCAGTGATGGCTCGGTGAAAGTCTCGGATGATGGGCGTGGTATTCCTGTTGATTTACACGAAGAGGAAGGTCGTTCTGCTGCTGAAGTCATTATGACCGTGTTACATGCAGGCGGTAAGTTTGATGATAACTCTTACAAAGTGTCGGGCGGTTTGCACGGTGTGGGTATCTCGGTAGTGAATGCCCTTTCCTCCAATCTGGAATTAACGATTCGCCGCAACGGTAAGTTGTATCAGCAGATGTATAAGCTGGGTGATCCGGTTGCGCCACTGGCGATTATTGGTGATACCGAAGGTACAGGGACATCTGTGCGTTTCTGGCCGAGCGCCGAGATTTTCGCACTGACCGAATTCCATTACGACATTTTAGCGAAACGCTTGCGCGAACTATCCTTTTTAAACTCTGGGGTTCGCATCCACTTGATCGATCGTCGCGGGGAAGGCCGTGAAGACATTTTTGAATACGAAGGTGGGATTAAAGCCTTTGTTGCCCACTTGAACCGCAACAAAGCACCGATCCACAATAATATTATTTACTTCACCACCGAACGCGATGACGTGGGTGTGGAAGTCGCCTTGCAGTGGAACGATTCGTATCAGGAAAACATTTTCTGCTACACCAACAATATCCCGCAGCGCGATGGTGGTTCGCACTTGTCCGGCTTCCGCGCTGCCCTCACCCGCACCCTGAACAGCTATATTGAGAGTGCTGGATTAGCCAAAAAAGAGAAAGTGAGTCCTAACGGTGATGATGCCCGCGAAGGTTTGACTGCTGTATTGTCCGTCAAAGTGCCGGACCCGAAATTTTCCTCACAAACCAAAGACAAGTTGGTGTCGTCTGAAGTCAAAGGCATTGTTGAGGCGGCTATGAATGAGCGTCTGACCGAGTTTTTGCTGGAAAGCCCCACTGAAGCCAAATTGATTGCAGGCAAGATGATCGAAGCGGCGCGGGCACGTGAAGCAGCCCGTAAAGCGCGTGAAATGACCCGCCGTAAGGGAGCCTTAGACATTGCCGGTTTGCCGGGGAAATTGGCGGACTGCCAAGAAAAAGACCCTGCCCTCTCCGAATTGTTCTTGGTGGAAGGGGACTCCGCAGGTGGGTCTGCCAAGCAAGGGCGTGACCGCCGCACCCAAGCTATCCTGCCGCTCAAAGGTAAAATTCTCAATGTGGAACGCGCCCGTTTTGACAAGATGATCAGTTCCCAAGAGGTCGGCACATTGATCATTGCCTTAGGTTGCGGGATTGGGCGTGAAGAATACAATATCGACAAATTGCGTTATCACCGCATTATTATTATGACGGATGCGGACGTGGACGGATCACACATCCGTACTTTGTTACTGACGTTCTTTTATCGGCAATTGCCGGAGTTGGTGGAACGCGGCTATATCTACATTGCACAACCGCCGTTGTACAAAGCCAAACGTGGCAAACAAGAGCAATACATCAAAGATGATAGTGAGATGGAACGTTACTTGCTGCAATTAGCTTTGGATGGTTCTAACCTGCACTTGGATGCACACTCCCCTGCCATCAGTGGCGAAGCCTTGGAAACGTTAGTGCGCCAGTACAATGCTGCCAAGCAAGTGATTGCCCGTTTGTCACGCCGTTACGACCGTAATCTGTTGGAAGCTTTGTTGTTTGAAAGCCTGCCTTCCACCGAGGAAGCGAGTAGCGTCACGGCTGAAGCGTTTGCGGCTTGGGTCAGCAACGCGGTTGCCACCTTAAATGCCGGGGATAATGGTGCCCGCACCTATTCCTCGGTATTACACAAAATTGACGATAGTGCATGGACATTGGATGTGAATCGCCGCCAGCACGGTTTAGACCATCGGATTACACTGGATCGCGATTTTTTCCTGATGCCTGAAACCAAATTGCTCATCAAAACCAACCGCGAAATGGATGGCTTGCTTGGTGACGGTGCGGTGGTGATGCGGGGTGAACGTAAGCAGGAAGCACAGCGTTTCGACCAAGTGGTGGAATGGTTGATGAAGGAAGCAAACCGTGGTTTGCAGATCAGCCGTTACAAAGGTTTGGGTGAAATGAACCCCGAACAATTGTGGGACACTACCCTTAACCCAGAAAGCCGCCGCTTGATGCAAGTGCGTGTTGAAGACGCAATTGCTGCCGATGAGGTGTTTACCACGTTGATGGGTGATGAGGTTGAACCGCGTCGTGATTTCATCGAAAAGAATGCGTTGTCTGTTTCAAATCTGGACGTATGAGGTTTCACGTGAAACAAGAAAATCCATTACTGAATAACGATAAGTTACCACTGTTTTCTCTGATCAAACCGGAACACATTACCCCCGCGTTGGATGTGGTGTTGCAAGACAACCGTGCGTGGTTAGATCAAACCTTAGATAGTGAAACCCGTTTCACGTGGAACAATTTGGTTGCCCCCATGAACGAAGCGGGCAATCGTTTGGAGCGTATGTGGTCGCCTGTCAGCCACATGAACGCGGTGGTAAATACCGATGCACTGCGGAAAGCTTACAACGACAACCTTTCTCGCTTGAGTGATTACCATACCGAGCTTGGACAGAACACCAAGTTGTATCAAGCCATGCAGTCGATTCGTGCGAACGAAACAGGGTTGGATGCAGCGCAACAGAAGAGCTTAGATGACAGTTTGTTAGGTTTTACTTTATCCGGTGTAGCGTTGCCAGAGGCACAAAAAGAGCGGTTCCGTGAAATCAGCCAAGCGTTGTCGCAACTGACTTCACGCTTTTCCGACAATGTATTGGATGCAACCAATGCATGGACAAAGCAGGTTCTGGATGTGAACGAACTCGCGGGTTTGCCCGAATCCGCGTTGGAAATGGCGGCACAAACCGCTAAGCAGCGTGATATGGAAGGTTGGGTAATTACCCTACAATTCCCTTCCTACTTTCCGGTGATGACTTATGCTGACAATCGTGGATTGCGGGCGGACGTGTATCGGGCATACACCACCCGAGCCTCCGAACTCGGAGCGAATCTGGAGTGGGATAATTCGCACGTGATGCGTGACATCCTGCGTTTGCGTCAGGAAGAAGCCGCATTATTGGGTTACGCCAATTTCGCAGAACTCTCTCTCGCTACGAAGATGGCGGAAAGCCCGCAGCAAGTGCTGGACTTCCTTGAAGACCTTGCACATAAAGCCAAGCCGTTTGCGGAGGCTGAATTTGCCGATATTCAAACCTTTGCACGTGAACAGTTGGGACTGGCGGATGTACAAGCGTGGGATGTGGGTTATGTCAGTGAAAAAATGAAACAGGCGCGTTTCGACTTCAGCGAAGAAGATCTGAAACCCTACTTCCCTGCTGACCGTGTGATCAGCGGTTTGTTTACCTTGGTAGAGAAACTCTTTGGGGTACGCATCGAGCAGCAATCCGGTCACATTGATTTGTGGCATAACGACGTGCGTTTTTATTTGGTATACGACCGTACCGATACGGTACAGGCATGTTTCTACCTCGATTTATATGCCCGTCAGCACAAGCGCGGGGGGGCATGGATGAGCGATTTCTGCGGGCGTTTCCGCCGTGCCGATGGCTTGCAAATTCCGGTGGCGTTCATGACCTGTAATAGCAACGCACCTGTCGGTGACAAGCCTGCTCTGTTTACTCACGATGAAGTGGTGACGCTGTTCCACGAATTTGGACACGGTTTACACCACATGCTGACGCAAGTTGATTACCCCGACGTTGCGGGCATTAACGGCGTGGAATGGGATGCGGTCGAACTGCCAAGTCAGTTCATGGAAAACTGGTGTTGGGAGCGCAGTGTATTGGATATGATCGCGGCACATTGGGAAACAGGTGAACCCTTGCCGGAAAGTTTGTTTCAGAAAATGCAGGCAGCACGTCACTTTCAAACCGCGATGGCTACCGTGCGCCAACTGGAATTTGCGCTGTTTGACATGAAGCTGCATCTTGACCCACAAGCAGCCGAACCCGGCAAGGTGGAAGCGATTCGTCGTGAGGTGCTGGAACAGGTGGCGGTAATCAAGCCTCCTGCGTTCAACCGGATGCCGAACAGCTTTACGCATGTGTTTGCGGGGGGGTATGCAGCAGGCTATTACAGCTATAAGTGGGCGGAAGTATTGTCAGCAGATGCGTTTGCTCGTTTTGAGGAGGAAGGCTTGTTTGATGCGGGTGTGGGTGAGTCTTTCCTGAAAGAGGTGCTGCAAGTCGGTGGTTCGCGCAAAGCCATGGAATCATTTGTCGCCTTCCGTGGACGCAAGCCGTCAGTGGATGCATTGCTGCGTCACAGTGGTTTAATTGCATGAAAATAGCCACGTGGAACGTCAATTCATTGCGGGTACGCTTGCCTCACGTTTTGCAATGGCTGGCAGCAGCTCAGCCGGATGTGCTGGCGATTCAAGAAACCAAAACAGTGGATGAGCAATTTCCATTGGTCGAACTGCAAGCGGCGGGCTACGTCGCCGCGTTTGCCGGGCAGAAAACGTATAACGGAGTGGCAATCCTTAGCAAGTCCCCTGCTTCGGAAATCATTACCGATATTCCCGGTTTAGATGACCCACAGCGCCGCATTCTGGCAGCGACGATTGATGGTGTACGGGTAGTGAATTTATACGTGGTGAACGGCTCGGAAGTTGGGTCGGATAAATACGCTTACAAGCTTGATTGGCTGGCGAAAGTGACGACGTGGTTACGTCAACAGGCGGCACTTTACCCCAAACTCGTGGTACTGGGTGATTTTAACATCGCGCCCGAAGACCGTGATGTACATGACCCTGTGGCTTGGGGGGATGCTATCCTCTGTTCTCCTGCTGAACGCGCCGCATTGCAAGCGATTCAGGCATTAGGTTTACGTGATACTTTTCGTCAGTTTGAGCAACCAGACAAAAGCTTTAGCTGGTGGGATTACCGTGCTGGCGGGTTTCGGCGCAATCACGGTTTGCGGATTGATTTGATTCTTGCCAGCCAACCCTTAGCCGATGCTTGCCTCTCCTGTGTGATTGATCGTGAGCCGCGTACTTGGGAAAAGTCTTCCGACCATACCCCTGTCGTAGCAGAGTTTCGGTGATGATACGTTACTTACTGATTATGCTGTCAGTATTTGCGCTGACAATCGCAGGTAAGTTATGGCTAGATTCACGCAAGGATGCGGTCTTACCCATTGTTGAATTAAGCCTACAGCTACCTTGTGATTTGCATCAGGCTCCCTGTGTTGCCAGTGATTCACAAGGCCGCAGCCTGCGTGTTAGCATCAACCCCAACAGTATTCCCTTAATGGAAGAGCTGCTGGTGCAAGTAGAAACCAGTGGTTTACCTGAGGTGCAAAGCCTGCGTTTGACCGTTGAAGGGGTCAATATGTTCATGGGCTATCAATATGCGGATTTGCACGCCATTAGCCCAGAGCGGTTTCAAGGAAAGCTGATTCTGCCGGTGTGTACCTTGGAAAAGATGCAATGGTTAGCAACGTTGGAAGCATTAATCCCCTCCCTACAGGTACGGGTGAAAATTCCCTTCGAGACCATTAGTAACACATCTTTACCGCCGTTCAATCAAGACTTGATTAAAAAATAATCTACTTTGATCTCTTGTATCCGCCAAGCGTAAAAATGTTCGTGCCTATCTGCTAAACATTGTGCTCTAAACGGTGATCGCGTTTCATGAAACATTCTGTCAGAACGCGGTAACTCTTTCATGTTCGCTAATAAAAATAAGGCTTTTCTACAAACGTATCTGCTGCTCATCTTACTGGTGTTAGGTTTTGGTTTAGGGGCAACAGCATCGGCGCATCAGGCTTATAATTTGGCTTTGTCAGTGAAGCTCCCCCCTGAATTGATGATTACGGCTGGAGAGGTTGAGTGGAGGATCCGCTCTCAAGAGACGGGTATCGAACAACGTTATGTCGGTTATGCGCCGCTGCTGGCCTTACCTGCTGGGCAATACGCAGTAAATCTGGCTATTGGCACGTATACCACTCAACAAACAATAACAGTACTGGCTGAGCACACCAGTAGTGTTCCCTTTAGTGCTCAAGTGGGACGTGTGCGGGTTAATAGTAGCTTAAATGCAGATTGGAAAATTATTGCTCAAAATGGAGAGTCTGCTGGAAAAATGGTGAGTCAAAGTAGTGATACCCGTGAACTCAATGTGTTATTAGCCTCAGGTGAGTACGAGGTCGTCGCTACTCGTGGGAACGGCATACAACATTCGCAACGTCTCCAGGTGAATGCTGGTAAGCTCAGTGATGCCAATATTCAGATACCTTCAGGTAAAGTCACCTTGGTTGCTACCTTGGATAATGGTCCGGCATTACGCCCGATGAGCTGGACGGTATACCGGCTTGATGGAGGTAAGCAAACCGTTGCAACACCTAGACGTCATTCTGCTAATCTAGAGGTTGCACCTGGTCATTATGAAGCCGTAGCAAAACTGGAGGGTCAGGAGCGTCGCCGTGCCTTCACTGTATTGACGGATACCAGTAACTTGATTGTGATTGCAATGGATTAACTATGTCGCACACTCCCCGGATTGGCATTGCGTTGGGTAGCGGTTCCTCGCGTGGTTGGGCGCATATTGGCGTATTGCGAGCCTTAGCTGAGCGAGGAATTCACCCTGATATTGTCTGCGGTTGTTCGGTGGGTTCGATTGTTGGGGCTGCTTATGTTGCGGGACACTTGGATGCACTGGAAACGGGCGTACTGGCATTAAATCGCCTGGAACTCATGCGTTTTTTCGAGTTGAACCCGTCGTTAAATGGTTTTGTTAACCGCGACAAACTGCAACAGTTTTTTCAAGAGCATGTGTGTGACGAGCACTTACAGATTGAACAATTGCCCCGAAAATTTGCGAGTGTTGCTACCAACTTAGAAAATGGGCGCGAAGTTTGGTTTACCCAAGGTACGGTCTTAGAGGCGGTGTTTGCCTCCATTGCCCTGCCCGGTTTGTTTACCCCTTATCGGCAGGCTAAGCAATGGTTGGTAGACGGTGGTTTAGTCAATCCAGTACCCGTTTCCTTGTGTCGAGCCTTGGGTGCAGAGGTTGTCATTGCGGTGAATTTAAATGGTAACGTTGCCCGCCGTTACGCGCACCATACTCAAAAGAAAACACCTGAGCCAGCCCTCAGCAAAACGGGCAATGGCAATGCGTCTAAGGCAGAAACACTGGTGGATACCTTAGCGGCGTCATTACGCGGCTATTCAGCAGCATTATTGCCTGATACTAGCAGTAAACCGAAAGAAACGATGCCGGGATTGATGGATGCACTCGCCGCTTCCATCAATATCATGCAAGATAAGATCACCCGCAGCCGGATGGCTGGCGACCCCCCCGAAATTTTGCTGATGCCTCAACTAGAACACATCGGTTTATTGGAATTTCACCGTGCTGGTGAAGCCATTGCAGAAGGCTATGCCACGGTGGAGCGCTTACACGCTGAAATTAGCCGCGTAGTCAGCAGTTAATGCGGCTTATCATCCTCGTATTTGCGTAGGTAACGCGCATCATCAAACACCGGAATGCATTGCGGTGCATACACCACTGCAATCGCGACTAGCATCCCGTTGATGATGCCTTCAGGGAACGTTAGAGATTAAGAGTGGAATAAAGGGCAAGTAATAGGTTTGCAGGTAATGTGCGCTAAAGGTATCTGTCCACCACAGTAACCAACTGCCAGTGAGAACAACCGCCACGCTGCTGACAATCGCGGCAAGGAATCCGTTCACGAATACAAAAATGAAGACATTGGTAGGCAAATGCTGCTGACTCCAGCGGAGTAGCTGAACAGTAATTAAGATGGGAATGCCGCCCATGACCAAGGTATTCAGCGGAATTGCCAGTAAACCCGCTTCTACGCGCCACAATGCAATACTGACAATGACGGTGGCAGCAAGCAGCGCTAACCGCCAGCCGAACATTAAGGTGATGACGGTCATGCCCAGTAAATGAAAGTTTAGGGTGCTACCAATACCTGCTCTTAATAGCCATATAATACTTGCAAATAGAATAGCACCTAGGTAAACATGCATGTGTTCACGCACGTATGCCCAGTTGGCATAGCGTATTGAATGCCCCAACAAGATAAACAACAGAAAACCGGCAACGATAAGCCAGTCTTCATTAAAAACACTAGCAGGTATATCCATGCAAGCCATCCTCTCACGATTCACCCTGAACCAACCACAAACCCGACTCTTAATGAAGTTTTTGTTCGTTGCCTTGGCATTACTTGGCATTGTTGCTGCATTACTGCCCGGTAGTGGAGAAGGTTTACCCCACGCCGACAAGTTGCTGCACGCCGGTGCGCTATTTGGGTTTGCGCTATTGCTCGATTTGGCAACCACCCGCAGTTTCTGGCGCTGGCAAGTACCTATACTCCTTAGCTACGGGGCTTTCATTGAAATTGCGCAAGCCTTTACGCCATGGCGATCGTTTTCCGTTGCAGATTTTGTGGCAGATGCAACGGGTATCTTGTTGTACTGGCTGTTGTGGCGCTTGGCGTTACAACGCATTGTGCCACATGCTAACGGTTAATCCTGCCGCTGTTGGGATTCGTCGTCCTGGTAGATTTCTACAGAAGCATCCTTGATTTGATAGCCTGCTTCAGCAAGGTCGGTGTGGACTTGTTCGGTCACAATCGTGCCGGAAACCCAGACAGGTTCATACATGCGTTCCATACCGATACTTTTGCCCTCTAATGGCTTGATCAATAAGGTTTGGTTGAGCGGTGGTGGTGGGACGTGGATACACGCCCCAAAGTACGGGACGAGTAGGAATTCTTTTACCATGCCCTTGTCTTCATCGACTTCCAGGGGGGAGATGAAGCCAGGAATTTTGACTTTTTTACCATTAAGCGCTGGGTTGACTGGGGCAGCATTAAGTTCAGATTGCATTTTTTCCATCACTGCGTCTTCTGCTGGGTCGCCTTCGGGGATGGCATCAATTTGTGGCTGGTATTTTTTGATGATTTGCTCCAGCCCCTGCCCCGGTAATTCGAGGTCTTCCCACTCAATTTCAGTGAATTCACCGTCTTGCTTAGGTGTGCCATCTGTTGTTTTCGCTATTTCTTGGATAGGTGTACCGACAGCAGGCGCATCGACGGGCAATTCGGCTTGTATGGCAGTTAACGCATCAGCAGCAGAGCTTGTTTCGGCTGAGGTGGTCGCAGGCGGTGTACTGGTGTTAGTACTGGTTTCAACGGCTGGCTTTTCTTCACCACAGGCGACTAATAGACTGGCAAGTACCAGTGCAGGCAGAATTGTTGTCTTCATCTTAAACTCTTACGGTCAAACCATCTTGCAACGACCGCTGATACGCAATCGCTCCCGGAATCAGGCTGAACAGTAGCGCAAGCACAGCCACTACTGCAAGCAACAAGCCGTCATTCATATCAGGAATCCACGTACTCAGATAAAACCCGTATTCCGCCATCACCCACGGACGTGCCGCCAACAGCCCTATGAACACTAGCCCTGCCCCTAACAGGCAACCCAATACCGCCAACACCCCCGCTTCCAGCACAAACAGCAAGAACACCTGACGCGGGTGTGCGCCTACTGCCCGTAAAATTGCCATTTCGCGCCGCCGCTCGTTCAGGGTGGAAAGCAGTGTGGTTAACATGCCCAGCAAGCCCGCGATGACCACAAAGCCGGTGATAATCCGCAGCACGTTTTCAAACATGCCAATGGCTTGCCACAATTCTGCCAACGCTACGCCGGGGACGGTTGCCAGCAAGGGTTCGCGCTTGTAGTCATTGATTTCACGCTGTACCCGAAACGCGGCGGCGCGGTTTTTCAGCCCCACCATAAACGCGGTAATCACTTTAGGTTGCAGGTTTTTCTGCAAGGCTTCGTCGGCACTGATTTGGTAGCCGGGGATTTTTGCACCGCCTACCCAGTCGATGTGGATGGCTTCAATGCCTTCCAGCGAGACATGCACGGTGCGGTCAATCGGTGTGCCAGTGGGCTTAAGAATTCCCACTACTTGAAACGGCTTGTCATCGTGCAAGGTAAAGCTAGTTGCCGCCGCACCGTGCGCAATCACAATTTTATCGTGGAGTTGGTAGCTGAGTTTACGCGCCACTTCTGCGCCCAACACGGCATCAAACACGCCTGCAAACGGCTTGCCTTCAGCAAATTCCAGCAAGCGTTTATCGCCGTGGCGGTAATAACGAAAATAATCCTGATTCGTGCCCAACACCCGATAGCCCTTGTGCGAATCACCGAGGCTGATGGGAATTGTCCAGTCCACCAGTGGTTTGCTGGCAATGTCTTGGTAGGATTGCCAACTGATATTGTTGGTGGCATTGCCGATGCGGAACACACTGTAGAGCAGTAACTGCACCGGGCCACTGCGTGCGCCGACCACCAAATCCGTGCCGGAAATGGTGCTGAGGAAACTGCTTTTGGCTTCCTTGCGGATGTATTCCACGCCCAGCAAGAGCGCGACGCTAATGGCGATGGAAAACAGCGTGAGCAGCAAACTGGCGCGGCGGTTCCACAAACTGCGGAGGGTGAGGTTTAGCAGGATCATGATTCGCGCCGTTTTTCCCGTAACATAAAGCCGTACAACCCTTCGACTTTTTCTCGCGCCCACGGGGTTTTGCGCAGGAATTTCAAGCTGGAAGCCATGCTGGGGTCACTGGCAAAACAACGCACCGGAATGCGCTCGGCTAAGCCTTCCCAGCCGAAATAGTCCACGAGTTCGGTGAGGATGGTTTGTAATGTCAGGCCGTGCAGTGGGTTGTTGTTTTGCTTTCGGGGTGGTTGGTTAGTGGGTGAGTTCATGTGTGCTTTCATTTTGAGTTAGAGGATTAAGTGGGAATGACGCCAAGGGCAATGCGTTCAGTTCGCTCCGCGCCTCGCGCCACTGCGGGTAATGTTCGCTGAGAAGCGCAATGAAACGGTCATTGTGGGTCGGCTCCAGCAGATGAACCATTTCATGCACCACTACGTATTCCACCAAATCCTTGGGTTTTTTCACCAGTTCCGTATTAAGGCGGATGTTCCCTGCCTTGTGGTTGCAGCTTCCCCACTTGGTTTTCATGCGTTGCAGGAAATACGCCTGCACGGTAACGCCTAATTTGGGTTCCCATTTTCGCAGCAGTTGGCGGATGAAATCGTGCAGCAAGGATTTGTGCCATTCGTGCATAATCCTTGCGCGTTCTGCCTGGTCTGTGTCAGCCCGCACCACTAGCGTGATGCGTTTATGGTCGATTTCAATCGTGGGGCGGAACGGGGTTGCTGCAATGTTTAGCAGGTATCTGCGCCGTTATTCTGAACCTATACAAACCTACTCATGATAGATTTATTGTCAGATTTCTGCTTCATCGAGGCTGCCCAGAGGAACGGCTTGGTTATTGCCATTAAAACTCCCACAGTGGGGGGCTTTACGCTGATGAGGCGACCGCTTGCTCCCCTAGGTCTCACGACCTCTCCACAGACTTTACATCCGGCGTAACTCGCCGTAGGTGATTGTGCCAAAGCAACCGGACTTACCTCTCAAAACAGGTTCAAGAAAACCGTCAATCACCCCAATAATCTAGTAGATAGTGCGCTATTTCTCCACATTGATAACGACCTCAACAGTCATAAGTTCTCCCCATTCCCCCAAGCAGCACGAAATCCCTTAGAGTAGGCGTTACCAGCGACCTATTATCCAAGGGACATCATGCTAGTTGATCTATACCAGAGCCTTCACCACTTTAAAAGTGAATTTTCGCGCCAGCGAGCATGGCTATTGTTTTGCGCCATCATCCTGAAGCTTTTTAGCGGCGACCGAGATGAGCGGGGTCACGTCGATGTGCCGTTACTGGTTATCGGATGAACGGGGCTACCATCGGTTGCTCCATTTTTTTCGTGCCGGGTCTTACCATCCTGAGCGGTTACGGGCGAGCTGGCAGCGGTGGGTGTTGTCCCATGCGCCGCTGGTTGAGGTGGCGGGGCGTTTGGTGGTGCTGGGCGACCATACCCATGTGGTTAAGGATGGTGGGCGGATGCCGGGGGTCGTTTCCTTGCGGGAAACCTCGGAAACCCAAAGCAAACCGGACTATTTCCGGGGGCAGTGTTGGGGAGCCGTGGGGTTGTTGGTGGGGAGCCTGTCCGCCTGTTTCTGCCTGCCGCTGAGTTTGCAAATCCATCAGGGGTTTCGGTATTTGGGGGAAGAGGATGCTAACGACCCGACACTCAAACTGGGGACACGGGTGGTGCAGATGGCGTTGTCGTTTGCGCAGGTGAATGACCGCCCGGTGTGGCTGGTGCTGGATGCGTTCTTTGCCACGGCTTCGGTGTTCCGGCTGGCACGCTCGGTTTGGTCGGTGGCGTTACAACAACCACTGGTGCAGGTCATCACCCGCGCTAAAAAGAACTATGTGGCCTACTTCCCTGCGCCACCCAAACCGCCGGGAAGGCGTGGGCGGCAACGCCAGTACGGGATGAAGCTGGTGTTGTGGGAAGCCTTTGACCATGCTGATTTTTTCCGTGAAGTGACCCTGTGCATTTATGGCAAGGAGGAGTCGGTACGCCTGATGTCCCATACCCTGTGGTGGAAACCGTTAGGGCAGCCGCTGCAATTTGTCTGGGCAGTCACTTCCCGTGGCCCCATCCTGCTGATGTGTTCGGATTTGGTGCTGGACGCGGAAACCATCCTCACCCTGTACTGCCGACGCACCCGGATTGAAACCTTGTTTGATGCCCTGAAAAATACCATGGGCGCATTCCGCTTCCACTTCTGGAGCCGTTACCTGCCGCGCCATTCCCGGCGACCTACCGCCAATCGGCATCTCAAAGCCCCCCAAGCACAGCACCTCCCCACGGTGGTGGCCTGCTGGCAGGCAATGGAAACCTTTGTGTTGTGTGCCTGCATCGCCACCGGTTTGCTACAACTGTTTTCCCTCAAGTACCATGAGGGGCTTTGGAAGCAGCAGGTCTTGTATTTGCGCACCCGTTCCCGTGAATTGCCTTCCGAGAACACCGTGCGACAGATTTTAGCACCACTACTGGCACGGCAATTACTGCGCTCTCCCCCCAAAGCCTTCTGGTGGCGAATTAACGCGGCCGTCAACGGCGATGAGGACGATGATAGGCAAACATGAACCGCTAACAGCGGGAAAATACCCATAATCAAGGTGTTAAAACAGCAGTTCAGTAAGGCTGCTGCCTAACATCATGCTTGGTTTTGGGGGAATGTCACGACTGTTGAGTTCTTTAAGAGCTTCTAAACCGTTAGGTTGTAGGTAGGCGTTTAGGTAGGCAAGCAGCGTGGCTTCTGTAATCCTTTCCAATCGTTTGATTTCCTTATGCGTCAACTGTTGGGATTTCAGGTACAGCACGGACATTTTCTTACGGACTCTGGGATGAGGATGGCGCTCCTTCCAGTAGAACAGCTCCGCTATCTCATCCTCAGTGAAAGTGATTTTTAATGTCATACATTACTCATGGCTGCTTTTGTTACCAGTCATCTAACCATATTTCCCTGATCAAAAAAACTATTTTATGGCACGGACTGGTATATCGAAACCCGGCACAAGATGAAGGAATCGACGGCAACAATCGCGTTAACCTTGGGGCGCAGTCAATCGACGATCAGTCGTGAACTGACCCGCAACCGAGGTCAACGCGGCTATCGGCACAAGCAAGCGCACGCCAAAGCGCAACAACGCCATGCGGACAAGCCCAAAGCGGTCAAGTTGACCCCGGAACTGACGGTCAGCATTGATACGCTGCTGGAACAGCAATGGAGTCCTGAGCAGATCAGCGGTCGACTGAAAGCGGAAGGCAAAACGACTATTTGCCATGAAGCCATCTACCAGCATGTACTCAGGGACAAGCGTGCGGGCGGCAAGCTGTACCTGAACCTGCGCCGCCATACGAAGAAATACCGCCAGCGTTACGGCAGTAAAACGGGCAGCGTCAAAGGCATCCCCAACCGGGTGGACATTGAGGAACGCCCGGAAGTCGCCAATCAGCGTGAACGGCTCGGTGACTGGGAAGCCGACACCATGATCGGCAAGGGACACCAAGGCGCACTGGTGACACTGGATGAACGCAAATCCAAGCTACGCCTAGCTTTTCCAGTGGCAAACAAGACCGCAGAAGCCGTGACCAGCAGCATTATCACCTTGCTGGACAGCTTCAAGGATTGGGTGCACACGCTCACCTTCGACAACGGCAAAGAGTTTGCCAAACATGAGCAAGTTGCCCAAGCCCTTGGGTGCGAAACGTATACTTCAACCGCCCATAATTGCAGATTCCTCAAAGGTCTGAAAGTTGAGAGTCAGCAAGGAGTCCAAGGCTTTTTTATGCGTAGTGTGGGTTTGTGCCAAACAGGCATCAATGGCCTGCGCAAACGCGGTAAAGTTTTCATGGTAACGTGAATACAGGCATTCCTTCTTCACAAACTTCCACAGGCGCTCAATCAGGTTCAGGTTGGGGGAATAAGCGGGTAGGAACAACAGTTCGATCCCGAGTGTTTGGGCGAATGTTTGTACCAGGCTACAGCGCTGGTAACGGGCATTGTCCATCACCAAGGTCACCGGGACATCCAGGGCCAATGCCTTGATTTGCCGAAGCAACTGACAAACACTTTGGGAGTTGATGTAACTGTCATTGGTCACGGTGACCAGTTCATGGGTGACTGCATTCAACGCACCGAGGACATTGTAGCGCTGGCGTCCGGCAGGGGCGCGGATGAACAGCCGGGTGAAACACCACAGGAACCCCAGAAACGGGGCCAGGACAAAATGGGCGGCGTCGACAAAGAAAACGGCGCGTTTTCCGGCCTTGGCCTCCTCAAGACGCGGCTCCAGCTCTTTTTTTAAAAGTCTCCTGGGCAGCAGGGTCGGCTTTCGCCGGTATCATCCCCACCTTCCTGACGGACAAACCCAAGTCATGCAGGAATAGCCGCACGGCTTCCCGCTTGAGTTCAAGGCCGGTTAAGCGCTGTATATCAGCGATCGCCTGACTGATCCGGGTCGGTGGATGCTTCTCAAAATGTTTCTTCAGGGGCTCACGGAAAGGTTCCAACCGGCGGGTTGGGCGACGGAAATCCAGTTGTTCCAAGGCAGCGATCCCACCTTGTTGGTAACGTTTCAAATAACGGGTGACCGTCGTTGAACTCACCTGTGCCAGCCGTTCAATGTCCCCATGCGCCATTCCCTGGCTTTTTAGCCACAACACTTCCATCCGTTGGCGGACGCGAGGGTGGGCATGGCGGTAACGCCCCTCATTCAAGGCGGTTTGATCGGATTCGCTGAAGTCTATCTGGATCATGGAAAGGACGACCGGTTGCCAATAACAGCCGTACTTTGCTTGAGGGCTTCTCATTATTCAACAGCTATTCACGGGCAAAGTATATTTCGCCAAGCCCTACCATTCGTGGGAGCGTGGGCAAAATGAGAACGCCAATGGGCTGTTACGCCAATACTTCCCCAAGGCAATGGGGCTATTGGACGTGACCACCCGACAGGTACTGGAGGCTGTACATAAACTCAACAACAGACCAAGGAAGTGTCTGGGATTCAAGACACCTTACGAGGTGTTCCGAGAACTATCCGGCATAGAGGCCGAAAAGTTGGTGGGTTATGCACTTATTACTTGAATTCACCATTGCCAAGCGGCATTGGCGGCGTTTGAACGGCTGCAAGCTGGGCAGAAACCGGGATAATGCCCGGTGTGCAAGCCCGGCGGGGCTTTCACTAAGAGCCGTGTGCCAGTCCAGCGGGTAACGCTTGCTCCGCTGGCTGGTTGCTTACTTCCCCTAGCGGTTGGGTTAGTCCTGAAAAGACCGCCATTATTGTTAATTTGCATGAATCGCAACTGAATAAAAAATAATCGCATTGTTTCCCGGAATGGTTTGTGCCAAAATCTGCCCCGCTTCTGAAAACCAAATACTTACAATAATTCTGCCTAATTGATAACCATGACTCACCCAGATATTACTTGGTACTTCGCTACTGTGCGTTGGCTTCCGCCGTTCCTGTTTGCAGGGATGGGCATGATTGACCTTATGGTGCAGGAAAGCCGTAACGAGCCACCCCATTGGGTATTTATTGCCATTTGCATCACTTTTGGTCTTCTGCTGTTCCGGGTCGGTTGCCTGCTGATGGACTGCCAAGGGAGCAAGATAAGAACGGCGCTGGCGCATAAAAAAGAAAGGCACGAACAGGGGAGTACGCGCCTTTCAAGTCTGAGTGTCGGTGTGAAAAAAACCGCCCCGTATTTTGATTATCGGTTAAGAGTTGCGCAGTTTACCCCCCCCCCAATGTATAAAATTCAAGCTATTAACATCGCCATATTGCCCATAATGGTAAAATCTACAAACCTTTGCGCCAAAATTGTTGGCGACAGGTACGGCAGAAACACAAGGTTTGGTCGGGTTTCAACAATTTTTGCCACCAAGAACGGTGGGTAATCACCCAAACCAAAGAGCCACAGTGTGGGCAGGGATTTTGTTTCCACGCACTAAGACTAAGTTGGTTGGTAGGTTGGTAGGTTGGTAGGTTGGTAGGTTGGTAGGTTGGTAGGTTGGTTGGTTGGTTGGTTGGTTGGTTGGTTGGTTGGTTGGTTGGTTGGTTGGTTGGTTGGTTGGTTGGTTGGTTGGTTGGTTGGTTGGTTGGTTGGTTGGTTGGTTGGTGGGTTGGTGGGTTGGTAGGTTGGTAGGTTGGTATACCTTACAGCGTCAAGACCTGAACATTTTTAAAGGTTTGAAAATTTGTTGTCATCAACTGGGTCAGTTCTTTCTTGTGATCGGTATCCAGCTTGTCGAGACAGTTGGTGATGGCCGCCTTGAAAGCGGGAAACTTATCATAGTATTTCGAGTACAAGCATTTTTTCTTGACGAACTTCCACAACCGTTCAATCAGATTGAGGTTGGGTGAATAGGTCGGTAAAAATAATAGTTCAATATTGAGCCTTTTCGCACAGGCAAACACGGCTTCACAGCGTTGATACTTGGCATTATCCAAGACCAAAGTGATCGGTATTTTGAGTGCTAACGCTGCAATTTTTTCCAATAATTCACACACGCTGTTAGCGTTGATATAGGAGTCGTTAGTGATCGTGATGAGTTGTAGCGTTATCGCATTGAGTGCGCCCAATACGTTGTAGCGTTGTCGACCACAGGGGGCTTTGATGAATACGCGGGAAAATGACCACAAAAACCCCAGAAACGGTGCTAACACGAAGTGGGCGGCATCGACAAAAAAAGGCGCGTTTGCCCTCCTTAGCCTCCTGAATGCGCGGTTTTAGTTCATTTTCCAGGAACTTTTCTTGTGCTTCTACATCAGCTTTGGCGGGTATCATCCCCACTTTATGGATATTCATCCCTATTTTCTTCATAAAGACACGTACCCTGTCCTCACTGCGTTTGATGCCTGTCAGCTCCTCAATCTTAGCGGCTGCCGCCTTGCTGGTTGCGGGGGGATATTCACGAAAATAGGCTTCAATCTTGTCTTTATATGCCATCAAATCACTCTGTGGTTTATTGAATCGTATTTCTTTAAGAGCTTCTAAACCGTTAGGTTGTAGGTAGGCGTTTAGGTAGGCAAGCAGCGTGGCTTCTGTAATCCTTTCCAATCGTTTGATTTCCTTATGCGTCAACTGTTGGGATTTCAGGTACAGCACGGACATTTTCTTACGGACTCTGGGATGAGGATGGCGCTCCTTCCAGTAGAACAGCTCCGCTATCTCATCCTCAGTGAAAGTGATTTTTAATGTCATACATTACTCATGGCTGCTTTTGTTACCAGTCATCTAACCATATTTCCTTGATCAAAAAAAACTATTTTATGGCACGGACTGGTATAGGTTGGTAGGTTGGTAGGTTGGTGGGTTGGTGGGTTGGTGGGTTGGTGGGTTGGTGGGTTGGTGGGTTGGTGGGTTGGTGGGTTGGTGGGTTGGTGGGTTGGTGGGTTGGTGGGTTGGTGGGTTGGTGGGTTGGTGGGTTGGTGGGTTGGTGGGTTGGTGGGTTGGTGGGTTGGTGGGTTGGTGGGTTGGTGGGTTGGTGGGTTGGTGGGTTGGTGGGTTGGTGGGTTGGTGGGTTGGTGGGTTGGTGGGTTGGTGGGTTGGTGGGTTGGTGGGTTGGTGGGTTGGTGGGTTGGTGGGTTGGTGGGTTGGTGGGTTGGTGGGTTGGTGGGTTGGTGGGTTGGTGGGTTGGTGGGTTGGTGGGTTGGTGGGTTGGTGGGTTGGTGGGTTGGTGGGTTGGTGGGTTGGTGGGTTGGTGGGTTGGTGGGTTGGTGGGTTGGTGGGTTGGTGGGTTGGTGGGTTGGTGGGTTGGTGGGTTGGTGGGTTGGTGGGTTGGTGGGTTGGTGGGTTGGTGGGTTGGTGGGTTGGTGGGTTGGTGGGTTGGTGGGTTGGTGGGTTGGTGGGTTGGTGGGTTGGTGGGTTGGTGGGTTGGTGGGTTGGTGGGTTGGTGGGTTGGTTGCCATTACTCAACAGTCGTGACATTCCCCCAAAACCAAGCATGATGTTAGGCAGCAGCCTTACTGAACTGCTGTTTTAACACCTTGATTATGGGTATTTTCCCGCTGTTAGCGGTTCATGTTTGCCTATCATCGTCCTCATCGCCGTTGACGGCCGCGTTAATTCGCCACCAGAAGGCTTTGGGGGGAGAGCGCAGTAATTGCCGTGCCAGTAGTGGTGCTAAAATCTGTCGCACGGTGTTCTCGGAAGGCAATTCACGGGAACGGGTGCGCAAATACAAGACCTGCTGCTTCCAAAGCCCCTCATGGTACTTGAGGGAAAACAGTTGTAGCAAACCGGTGGCGATGCAGGCACACAACACAAAGGTTTCCATTGCCTGCCAGCAGGCCACCACCGTGGGGAGGTGCTGTGCTTGGGGGGCTTTGAGATGCCGATTGGCGGTAGGTCGCCGGGAATGGCGCGGCAGGTAACGGCTCCAGAAGTGGAAGCGGAATGCGCCCATGGTATTTTTCAGGGCATCAAACAAGGTTTCAATCCGGGTGCGTCGGCAGTACAGGGTGAGGATGGTTTCCGCGTCCAGCACCAAATCCGAACACATCAGCAGGATGGGGCCACGGGAAGTGACTGCCCAGACAAATTGCAGCGGCTGCCCTAACGGTTTCCACCACAGGGTATGGGACATCAGGCGTACCGACTCCTCCTTGCCATAAATGCACAGGGTCACTTCACGGAAAAAATCAGCATGGTCAAAGGCTTCCCACAACACCAGCTTCATCCCGTACTGGCGTTGCCGCCCACGCCTTCCCGGCGGTTTGGGTGGCGCAGGGAAGTAGGCCACATAGTTCTTTTTAGCGCGGGTGATGACCTGCACCAGTGGTTGTTGTAACGCCACCGACCAAACCGAGCGTGCCAGCCGGAACACCGAAGCCGTGGCAAAGAACGCATCCAGCACCAGCCACACCGGGCGGTCATTCACCTGCGCAAACGACAACGCCATCTGCACCACCCGTGTCCCCAGTTTGAGTGTCGGGTCGTTAGCATCCTCTTCCCCCAAATGCCGAAACCCCTGATGGATTTGCAAACTCAGCGGCAGGCAGAAACAGGCGGACAGGCTCCCCACCAACAACCCCACGGCTCCCCAACACTGCCCCCGGAAATAGTCCGGTTTGCTTTGGGTTTCCGAGGTTTCCCGCAAGGAAACGACCCCCGGCATCCGCCCACCATCCTTAACCACATGGGTATGGTCGCCCAGCACCACCAAACGCCCCGCCACCTCAACCAGCGGCGCATGGGACAACACCCACCGCTGCCAGCTCGCCCGTAACCGCTCAGGATGGTAAGACCCGGCACGAAAAAAATGGAGCAACCGATGGTAGCCCCGTTCATCCGATAACCAGTAACGGCACATCGACGTGACCCCGCTCATCTCGGTCGCCGCTAAAAAGCTCAGGATGATGGCGCAAAACAATAGCCATGCTCGCTGGCGCGAAAATTCACTTTTAAAGTGGTGAAGGCTCTGGTACAAATCAACTAGCATGATGTCCCTTGGATAATAGGTCGCTGGTAACGCCTACTCTAAGGGATTTCGTGCTGCTTGGGGGAATGGGGAGAACTTATGACTGTTGAGTTAGCAGAAAAGAGGGAGGTTATTTCGGGACAGTTCTTAAACACCTCATCCCACCTCACCTAAACAAAGTGGGAAGAGTCAATGACTAACGCCCGTGTTTAGCTGTTGTTGCCGCCAAAGCTGGCTCGCCCAACGATCAGCGGGTCAGCTTGGTTGATGTTGCGTACATCTTTGCCTTTGTAGTCCATTTTGTTCAGCACATAACGCATGGCGTTGAGACGCGCCCGCTTTTTACAGTCTGATTTGATAATGATCCACGGGCATTCGGACGTGTCAGTGTGGAAGAACATCGCTTCCTTCGCCTTGCTGTATTCATCCCATTTTTCGAGGGAGGCTAAGTCAATCGGGCTAAGTTTCCACTGTTTGAGCGGGTGAATTTCACGCTCTTTAAAGCGACGGCGCTGCTCTTTGCGGCTGACGGAGAACCAGAATTTAATCAAGTGAACCCCACTGTTAACCAAATGGCGTTCCAATTCTGGGGCTTGACGCATGAACGCAAGGTATTCCGCTTCATTACAAAAGCCCATAACACGTTCAACACCGGCACGGTTGTACCAAGAGCGATCCATCAACACGATTTCACCGGCAGACGGTAAATGTTGGATATAACGCTGGAAATACCATTGCCCGCGTTCCATTTCAGTGGGTTTTTCCAGTGCCACCACCCGAGCACCCCGTGGATTGAGGTGTTCCATGAACCGTTTGATGGTTCCGCCCTTACCGGCAGCATCGCGGCCTTCAAACAGAATTACCACCCGTTGCCCGGTTTCGCGTACCCATGCTTGCAGTTTGAGTAATTCGACTTGCAGGTGGTATTTTTGTTTTTCGTAAGCCTTGCGTGACAGACGATTTTTGTAAGGGTAAACCGCCGAGCGCCAGTCATCGACTAATTCATCATCGGGGCTGACGGGCATTCTGGCTTCGTATTTTTGCCAGCGTAACAGGGCGGCTTTCAGTGCGGCAGCGTCATCTGGCGATGCGCCTTCCAGAATCGACTCCAATGCTTTGAAGGCGGCGGCGCTATCGGTTGGTCTAGGGTCGGTGTGTTCCAAAATGTCTTCGGCGGCACTGATTTGGGCATCTTGCGCTTCCGCACTGGCTTGCAGTACGGCAAACGTTTCCACCGCTTCGGCGGTAATCGGGTCAGTTTCCATCGGTTCGCTTGCGTTAATTTGCTCTTTATCCATTAGGCACTCCACATTTTTTTCATCAAATTTTAACTTTTCCATGTTAGCAAACCTAGGGCAAACAATTGCTGACAAATGTCAGGGCTGAGGGGGGTTGCGTAAGCGTGCCAACACCGCTGCGGCTTGTTCGCGGGCATGTTGTGCAGATGGCAAGTCGCCGTTGAGGTAAGCATCAATGTCTTGCTGAGCCTGCATTTGGTCGTCAAAAGCATCGTGGCGTTGGCGAATTCGCTCTAACGAATCTTGCATCCGTGCAAATTTGTCGCTGTGCACATTGGCATGGCGGGAGAGTTTGCCAACCGCTTGCTGGGCGTGTTGGGTCGCTTGTGCCATGCGCAATTCAGCGCGGTAATGTTCCAGCTTGTTGGCGGTGCTTTTCAGGGTTTGCAACAGCCGCTGTTCGTAAGCGTGCAATTGTGCGTGTTGGCGCTGTTGCTGTTCTAGCCGGGTTTCGTGTTGGCTGAAATCTTCTGCCAGTGACAGTGCGGCGGCTTCATCGCCTTGTTCGAGGTGGCGGCGAATCAGGGTTTCCTTGCTCGCCAGTTGGTTTTTTTGCGCCTCAAGTTGGCGTTGCAGGCGTAATTTGTCAGCCATCACTTGTGCAAGGTGTTGCTTGGCTTCGCGCAAATGGCTTTCGGATTCGTAAATCTCCTGCCCCAGAATGCGGGTGGCGTTGGCATCGACGGCACTTTCCAGCACTTCACGTGTGCCACCCCGTACCGCCGTGGCGAGTTTTTCGATTAAGTAAAACATGCGGATTGCCTCCCTTACTCGGCGTATTCTTTGAGGATTTTGTTGGTTTTGGCTTCGCTAATGCGATTCAGCAAACGTTGCGCTTCGTGCTCATCCCGCAGGGTTTTCGATAGCATAATAGTGGAGCTGACAAGAAACAGGGAATTTAGGGCGAGGTAGCCTTTGGTAAGCAGATTGCCTTCGAGGAAGAAGATGAAAGCAGCCATCCCTACCAGCGCAATGCCGAAGGTGAGTTTGACGAAGAATAACCAGCTACTGGAGTTGGGCAGGGTGATATTGTCGTTCATGGGGTATTCCTCTGATTGCGATTAACAGTTGTTATGCTCTGAGAGGAAGATTAGGGGATGGTTGTGCTTGGCGCAACGTGAACGGGAGAAGTTGAATTAGGCACGGCTCAGGGCATTGCCGGACAATACTCATTAGGTGTATTGATGTTTAATTACCCGCAACACATTCCCATAATACAAATCCTTACCCGTGCGCGTCTGCATCCACAACTCACGCACCTCGCACTGTTGCGGTTTGAAATATTGATGCGCCAAGCGGGTGATTTCCGCCAAGCCAATCGTGGGCGAATACGTGTTGAGAATCAGAAACCCGCGTGATGTTAACAACCCTTGCACGCCTTCCAATAACGCTTCCAGCTTATTGTCGAGTTTCCATTTTTCGCCCTTTTTACCCAGACCCCACGCAGGCGGATCCATAATAATGCCCTCGTAATGCCGCCCGCGTTTGAGTTCGCGCTCCACGAATTTGAGTGCATCTTCGCGCACCCACTTAATATCAGCGAGTTTGCTGCGCTCCATATTGGTATGCGCCCAAGTCAGCAATTGCTTGATGGAATCCACATGCAAGGTTTCCGCACCGGTTTGCCGTGCGATGCACGATGCCGCGCCAGTATAGGCAAACAGGTTGAGAAAGCGCCCCTCAGCGGGCAAATGTTCCGCAATAAAATCCCAATTGCAGCGCTGTTCGGGGAACAGACCAAGGTGTTTGAAGCGGGTTAATTCAAGCTGGAAACGCAGCCGCTGGTAGCCGATTTCCCACGTCATCGGCGCAGCATCACGCAAGGGATACCAAGTACCACTGTGCTTGTCGGTTTCCATAAACTCCCAATGTGCCAGCGTGCGCCATTCGCTGTGAGGCTTGCCGGGTTTGAAATAGGCTTGCACTTCTGGGCGAATGGTGAGGATCTTGCCCCAGCGTTCCAGCTTTTTACCGTCGCCCGCGTCGAGCAGTTCGTAGTCATCCCAGCCGTGGGTGTAGAGGCGTTGTTGCGTCATTTAGGGGAAGTCTTGTTGGAAAAAGAGGAACGGTAGGTGGCTAGTTTGTGCAATTGTGCCTCAATCACCCGCTTACTGTCATGCACAGGCATCAACGCCAAGGTCGGCAAGCTGTAACGGCTAAGCGTTGTTGATGTGGGCGGATTCGCTTTATCGGCGCTTAGCTCGTTCGTAACGGGCGGCGCTGTTGGTGGTTGTTCCGCTTGCCGAGGGTTCAGGACAATCGTGGTATCAATGGGCGGTACCGCCGTGGCACTGACAATTTTGCCAATAATTTCCACCCGTTCTTCTGAAGAAAACTGGGTGATGACATCCAGCACCTTCATGCGTACTTCATGCGTCAGGTGGCGCTCTTCCAGATTGTATTGATGGCATTGTTTGAGGTGCATAATTTCCACCCTAGAACGCCGCCAGATAAGAAATAAGACGGCTCCCGACCCTGATAACACTAAAATTATTGCGACACCTGCGCCGGATACGAGGTAAATACGGCTTTCGATGCTTTCTGCTTTTTGTTTTTGCATGGTGGCATCGTGCGTCAATTTCATGCCCAATTGCGCATTATCGGCGGTCAATTTTTGCTGGTTAAGGGTGTGTTTCGTGGTGGATTCAAGCTGTTTGATGGCAATATCGGCTTGCTGCTTCTGTTGCTCGGCTTGGGTTTTTTGATTTAATTCCCATTGTTCGGTGGCAAGTTGCCGCTGAATGCGTAACTGTTCCAATTGTACGTCATGGTTTAAGGTTTGCTGCTGGAGGTAAGTTTGGTAATTGAGTTGTTGCTGATTCAAGGCCAAATCACGCTCTAAATCGAGTTCTTTTATCTGCACTTCATGCTGTTGCTTATCGTCATCCAATTGCAACTGCATTCTTACTTCATCAGCAGTACGTGGCTTATTGTCTTTAATCAAAGCGTAGCCAAGGAAGACGCTAAACAAACCAATTATAAATATTATAAGCACAGCAATGGGTTTCATAAATAGTCTGCGCCAAGGACACTCAAAGTAAAATGAACGAGATGTTTTGGTTTAAAAATACAGAGTATCTCAGTCAATTTCAAGGAAAAATGACTGGTGGATACCACACATTGATCAATGGGTGCTACATCCGAGGCAGTAGCTTGCGCTGATCACCGAATAGGCGTTCGTAATCCCAGTCGCGTATCGCCAGCAGCACAGTCGACCCTTTGCGTTCGCCAATCGGCAGGCTGGCATCATCCTTGCTCAGGGTATCGAAATCTTTGGCTAATTGCGCCATTTTGCGCTGGAACAGGGCGTTACTGGCATCGCTCAACATGCCATTGAGTACCACCAGTTTTTCGTTGTCTTTGGTGAAACGTGCGCGGAAAAATTCGGTTTCGATTTTGGCGAGAAATAATTTCATGATCGGGCCATCATCGCGCCATTTGAAATTGGGGGCAACTAACAGCTTAATGCGATTCCCCGGCTGCAATTCGATAATGTGCAAACGGTCGAGATGTGCAAGGTAGCGGATCACTTGCGCTTCGCTAAAGTTGTAACGGTTGGTAATGTCTTGCCATGACCAGCGATTCAGCACCAACACAGTGACGAGCAACAGGTGCAAATCGTCGGCAATTTCCTTTTCCTGTGAATGGCTTAACTCGCTGATCGGCTTGGCGTGTTCGGAGCGCATTTCGTGAACAAGATCGGAGATTTCGAGGCCCATTAAGGTACAGATTTTATCCAGTCGTTGCAGCGATAAATCTTGTTCGGAAAACAGGCGTTTGACGCTGGCTTCAGAGAGTTGCAGGCAGGCTGCTACGTCGGCATAGGTTTTATTGTGGCGTTTGAGTAGCTTTTTCAGGGTAGTAATAAGTTCGGTGGTCTGCGGCATGGGTACTTTAGTCGTGCGAGTTGACAGTAAAGTATCGAATTGTAACAGGATTTAGCTACAAGTGACCTGCCTGAAATAGCTTCCGCCCCCTGCGAGAGTTATGAGAAACGGCAGACATTGCACACCGAAAGTCTCCCCCGAACTTGGTGTCCCAAAGGACAGGCGGGTTGTGCAATGCCTTCCGAAACCTTTACAAACGCTGTTAAGCGTTGTGGTAGCCCGTCACTAATTCAACTTCATTACGTGATCCCATGACCACTGGCACACGCTGATGCAGGTCAGTTGGCTGGAGTTCCATAATGCGTGAATAAGCCGTGGTCGCCATACCACCCGCTTGTTCAACGATAAAACCCATGGGGTTGGCTTCATACAACAGACGCAACTTGCCGGTTTTGCCCGCTGCTTTCATTTTGCTATCCATTGGATAGATGAAAATGCCGCCACGGGTCAGGATACGGTGAATTTCTGCTACCATTGAAGCAACCCAACGCATATTGAAGTCTTTGCCACGCGGCCCTTCAACACCCAGCAAACATTCGCTGATGTAACGCTGCATGGGCGGTTCCCAATAACGTTGATTGGAAACGTTGATCGCAAATTCTTTGGTGTCAGCAGGGATTTTCACGTCTTCGCGGGTCAGCAGGAATTCACCGCAATCTTTGTCGAGGGTAAACATGTTCACGCCATTGCCGGTGGTCAATACCATAATGGCGGAAGGCCCGTACAGACAGTAGCCCGCTGCTACTTGTTTTGTTCCCGGCTGCATGAAATCAGCGGCAGTCGGGTTTTCGACGCCTTCAGGCGCTTTGATAATGGAGAAAATCGTACCAACCGATACATTTACATCCATATTAGAGGAGCCATCCAACGGGTCGAATGTCACCAGATAGTGACCGCGTGGAATATTGCTAGGCAGATTATAGACTTCATCCATTTCCTCAGAAGCTAACGCTGCTGCGTGACCACGGGAAAGAGCCTCGATCATCACGTCGTTGGTGATGATGTCCATTTTTTTCTGCTCTTCACCCTGAACGTTTTCAGAGCCAGCAGAACCCAAGACGCCAATAAGGTCGCCCTTGCTGGTTAAGGCTGCAATTTTTTTGCAGGCGAGTGCGATGTCATTCAGTACGCAGCTAAATTCGCCGGTTGCGCCTGCATGTTTACGTTGTTCTTCGAGGATAAATTGTGTCAGTGTGGTGCCAATTTGATACATACCCAGCTTCCAAGGTTAGAAAGAAAAAATCGTGTATCAGTTGATTATGATATGCTAATGGATGGCTTGTAAATAAAAAAAGGCGGATCCGAAGACCCGCCAGACTTGCGAGGGAGTATTATAACTTTGAATATTACTAGTTAAGTGTGTAGTGTTGCTGATGAGTCGCAACCACAACGTTAGTGGTTCAACGCAAGTTGAAAAAAGATTATTCATTATTTTTTTGGATACTGATCCAAATTAATTAGAACCGAAACAGCAACGAGAGCGACATAGAGATGGAAGGCCACTCACAAGGCAGCAAACAACCGACTGACACCTCAAGCAAGCTGAGCGACGAAGCCCTGATGGAAAAAATCAGTCAGGGAAGCCAGCAGGCATTCAGTCAGTTATACCTGAGATACCAACCTAAGTTGGTAAATTATTGTTCACGCGTGTTACGTGACGATATTGCTCAGGCTGCTGATTTAGTCGATGAGGCTATGTTTGATGTTTGGCGGTCAGCGGAAACGTTTGCAGGCAGGTCAAAAGTATCGACGTGGATTTATTCTATCGCCCGCAACAAAGTCGTGTCGTGGTTACGTAAAACCTCGGAAGTGACACTGGAAGATGAGTCGATACTGGATGCCATGATTGACCCTGCTGCTGGCCCTCATGAGGAGTTGGCATTGGATGATATGAAACAACAATTGTTACGCATGATGAACCAGCTAACGGAAGAGCATCGTGAGGTCATCAAGCTAACCTATTTTGAAGATAAATCAGTCAAAGAAGTAGCAACACTTTTGGACATTTCCGAAAACACGGTCAAGACACGTATGTTTTATGCCCGTAAGCGCTTAGCGCAGTTATTGGAAAAGGCCGGAGTCGTTGGCTTCGACTTTTAAACGGTATTCGAGACTATACGTTATGAGCCAATACCCACATGGCGACCCTATTGAAGAAGCACGGCTACTGTTACCTTGGTTTATCACGGGAAAGTTGAGTGAGCCAGAGCGTAAATTGGTGGAGAACGTACTGGCAAAATACCCTGAGTTAGCCGATGAATATCGCCGCGAACTCAAGATGGTGGAGATGATTCGGGCTAATAATGCACTACTACAATTATCGGCCGTTGATACGACTCAACAACGCCTAGAAAAGTTGATGAGGAGAATCGAACGCGAAGAGCACACGGGAAATGTCCCTCAGGCTTCGCTAACACGCCAACCCGCCTGGCTAAAAGACTTTAGGCAAAAATTACGTCACTTTTTCTCAAACACTTCATGGTTAATACCGGCTAACGCTGTTTTTGCCGCATTGCTATTGATTCAAGCAGGTTTTTTGGGTTGGTTTGTTTACACCAACAGTACTTTACAAGACAACAGTATTTATGTGACAGCTACTGCTACAGATGATCCTGCGGCTGTGCCTCTCGTCAAGGGTATGGTTTTACTGGTGGATTTTAATGGGGAAGCCCAAATGCATCAGGTACGGGAATTTTTGCTACGTTGGAATGCACGTATTGTGGATGGCCCTGAAGGTGGTGGCCTCTTCAAAATTGAAGTAAAAGATGTTTCGCCATCTGCTCAACAATCCGACGCTATCCTGCAACAAATGGGGCAGGATAATACCGTTATCGCTTTCATCGGACGAGAATACTGAAAACCGTCATGCCAGTCACACTGTTACGTCAGCTTAGTGCTTTCATCACCCTCAGCTTGCTTACCGCTTGCAGCCCCGCAGAGTACAAGGTCATCGGCAAAGCCAGTGACTCGCCTGCTTGCCATCTTAGCAGCAGTATTTGTGTCGAAACGCCCGTATTCCGGCGGGTGGACTATGAAAAAAATGAAATGCTTATTACCTACGATAGCCAGAAACCGGCTGAAGTCGCTGATGCTGTACTGAAAAAGTACAAGTTGCGTGCTAAACGTAGCGATAGTTTGGATTCCATTAATACCACACTCATTACCGCAGCGACCAATGGGCAAGATCCGTATGACTTGGTGAAATCTATCAAAGCCAAAGAAACGGATGTTGATGCGAACACGAGTAATTTTTACACCACTGCAAGTCTGGCAGGGGGCATTAGTGGCACTTACCCACTGGGTTTAACCGGTGCAGACACCATGCGCCAGCGCACCACCGGGCGCGGTGTCATCGTAGGCATGATCGACACACCTATTGATATTAACCACGACTCATTTCGTTCAGACATCCGGCGTATTGACCTGATACCACAAGGTGATGAACGTAATCGCTTGCACGGTACGGAAGTAGCAGGCGTCATTATTAGTCAGAATAAGCGTATTGGCATTGCACCTGATACTCGGCTGGTGGCTATCAGTGCTTTCAGCACTAACCCGGCTAACCCCGATGAACGTCGCAGCAATTCCGCTTTGGTGGCTCGCGCTTTGGAACAGGCGATGCGCGAAGGTGTTCAGGTGCTCAATCTGAGTTTTGCAGGGAATGCTGATCCTGTTGTTGACAAACTGGTGCAGGCTGCTGTCCAGAAAGGCATTGTGGTGGTGGCTTCTGCCGGAAATGGCGGGCCGGGGGCGCAACCTGCTTATCCGGCGGCGTTACCGGGTGTAATAGCCGTGACGGCGGTGGATAAAAATCAGAGTCTATTCAGCCGGGCTAACCGGGGTGATTACATTGACTTATCTGCGCCCGGTGTCGGCATTTTGACAACGACACCACGCAGTGCCTTTCAAGTGTCTAGCGGTACTTCGCTGGCAACCGCGCACGTGACGGGCGCTATTGCGTTGCTTAAATCCCTGAATCCACAGTTTAATGCGGAAGCCTTGAAGCAAACGGCTACTGATTTAGGTTCACCTGGGCCTGATCAAGATTACGGGTATGGTTTGATCAATGTCGAACGTGCTGCCATGGCGCGATAATGAAAAACCTACAAAAATTTGATCTGTAGCAAGAAAGCAGAATTCTCGCCCGACCCAATTTGATTTTGCGCAACGTCTCCCCTGTTTTCAACCCTTACGATAACCGCATCATTTACCGTAAGGGAGCAAACATCATGTCACATTTCTTTTCCAGTGCTGAAGGCATTGTTTTCATGTCTGCTTTCACCATCGTCTTTATTCTGGGCTTTTTGGGCTATCTGGCATGGAAGTTCTATAAGCTTTCCGGTCATAAGCCAGAGCCAGGTGAAAAAAGCTGGTAAGCAAAGCGATTTCAGGCTTCTGCCAGCCAGTCACGTGGGCGAAGAAAATCGCTATACAAGCGAGCTTCTTCGCTGCCCGGTTCGGGTTGCCAAGCATAGCGCCATTTAACCAAGGGAGGGAGTGACATCAGAATCGATTCGGTGCGTCCACCCGATTGCAGGCCGAAGAGAGTACCTCGGTCATAGACAAGGTTAAACTCTACGTAACGCCCACGGCGGTAGAGCTGAAAGTCGCGGTGCGTTTCGGTAAACAACAATCCCTTACGTTTGCTAACGATAGGGCGATAGGCATTGATGTAAGCATCGCCCACGCTGCGCATAAAAGCAAAGGTGGTGTCAAAGCCCCAAGCATTCAGATCATCGAAAAACAAGCCGCCGATGCCACGTGGTTCGTTGCGGTGTTTAAGGAAAAAATAGTCATCGCACCATTGCTTGTAGCGGGTGTACACGTCCTCGCCAAACGGGTCACACGCCACTTTGGCGGCGCGGTGCCAACTGATGCAATCGTCCTCAAACCCGTAATATGGCGTTAAGTCAAACCCGCCACCAAACCACCACACGGGCGCTTCGCCTTCTTTTTCGGCGACGAAAAAGCGCACATTCGCGTGTGAGGTGGGAACCAGCGGATTATGCGGGTGAATGACCAGCGATACACCGAGTGCCTGAAAGCTACGCCCTGCCAATTCCGGGCGCTGTGCGGTAGCAGAAGGGGGCAGTTTATCACCAAAAACATGTGAAAAATTGACACCACCTTGCTCAAAAACTGCGCCATTGCTAATCACACGGGTACGCCCGCCACCACCACCAGAGCGCTCCCAAGCATCTTCCACAAACGTCGCACCACCGTCCTCGGCTGCTAACTGCGTGCAAATATCATCCTGCAAAGCCAGCAGGTAGTGTTTGACGGCGGCAATATCCACTTGCGACATAGTGTTCGTCCTTTGATGCTTGAAAAACGCCTATTGTAGCGGGAAATGGGGCTGGCTCTAATAGGGTTTTTCGCCAAGCACATTACCCGGTGGGTTGTAGTTGCATACCCAAATTTGGCCTTTGTCAGGGCAAATCGCCATTGCACAGCCCACTTCGGTAGAGTTACGCCACACCATTTGGGTGTAATGCCCGCACATTTTACCCGGCACGCAGGTATTGCTGGCGTAATCGTAGTCAGCTATCTCACTTGCCCATGCACTCGCAACATGGGCAGACGTAATGTTTTGGACTTCAGTACGTCCATCCGTCCATTGCACCGCACTTGCCCAATACAGGTTTTCACCGGCATTCAATGGGTTCATGCCTGCAACAGAGCGGTGTTGCATTTGGCAGCCATTATTAGTCGCCAAGTGATTAGCCCACTGTTGCGCATAATCCGTCATTTGGCTAGACCAGATCAACGGCATAACGGCAACAGCGGCACGCGCTTGAGCATGACTGTCCAACATTTCCGTCACATTAAGGGAGGTAGTTGTAGTCAGCGTTGCAGACGAAGAATCTGAGCCACCACCACAAGCAGTGAGTAGTACCGCACCAAGCAGCATAACAAGCGTATTGCGCACCTTACCGTCCTCGCATTATCGGATAAAGGGGTTGTGTAGACGTTCATGTCCGATAGTTGTGTCCGGCCCATGACCGGGAATGACGATAACATCATCACCCAATAACCACAACTTAGCCTTTATAGACTGCATTAGCTGCTGATGGTTCCCCCCCGGAAAGTCACTGCGTCCAATCGAACCGTTGAACAGTACGTCACCGACAAACACCACGCCGCTCTCCTCATGGAACAACACCACATGACCGGGTGTGTGTCCGGGCGTATGTAACACATTGAGCGTTTGTTGCCCTACGCTTAAGCTGTCACCGTCATGTAACCACACATCTGGCACAAACGCCTCGCAATGGGGTAAGCCAAATTGCTTAGCCTGCACGGGCAAGGCGTCTAGCCAATACTTATCAGCCTCATGGGGACCGGAAATGGGAATACCATAATGTTTTGCCAATCCCATTGTTCCCCCCACATGATCCAGATGTGCATGAGTTAGAAACACACCGGTAGGTTTCAAGTGGTGTTTTGTAACGGCTGCTATCAAGGTATCGGTATCGCCGCCGGGGTCGACAAAGGCACATTCCCGCGTGGTTTCACACCAGATAATGCTGCAATTCTGTTGAAAAGCCGTGACAGGGATAGTGAGATATTGCATAAAGTTGCCCTGAGTTTGAAGATTTACAAAGGCGGAGATTATACCGTGGAATGGCAATTGCTGGTTTCATTTCAGGCACTGGGTTTGGTGGTGGGTTTTGCGGCGGGGCTACTCGGTATCGGCGGTGGTGGCATTATGGTTCCGGTGCTGACCGCTTTGTTTGTGGCGCAAGGTTTTCCGGCGGAACATGTTGTTCACGTGGCCTTGGCGACCTCCATGGCGGCGATTGTCCCTACCGCGTTATCCAGTATGCGGGCGCATCATGCCAAGCAAGCGGTGCAATGGGCGGTGGTGCAACGCATTACACCGGGGATTTTGCTGGGAACCTTTGCAGCAACGTTTCTCGCAGCGGCGTTATCCACCCGTGGCTTAGCGATTTTCTTCGCCGTGTTCATGGGGTATGTGGCGCTGCAAATGTGGTTGAATATCAAACCCAAACCCCACCGGGAATTGCCGGGGGTGGCAGGTTTGTCGCTGGCAGGACTGGTGATTGGCGGTGTGTCCGCACTGGTGGCGATTGGTGGCGGCTCGTTATCCGTACCCTACATGATGTGGTGCAATGTTGATGTGCGTAAAGCCATTGCAACTTCAGCAGGGATTGGGTTTCCGATTGCCGTCGCAGGGACGCTGGGCTACCTCATCAATGGTTGGAGCCAAACGGGTTTGCCGGAACATACCATCGGGTTTGTGTATTGGCCTGCGGTGGTGTTGATTGCGCTGACCAGCTTCTTTACCACCCGACTGGGGGCAAATTTAGCGCATACGCTACCCATTGGGGTGTTGAAAAAAGTGTTTGCGGTATTGCTGGTGTTGTTGAGTGCGAAGATGTTGCATTCGGTGCTGTGAAGCATGGTTCAGAATATCAGAAAATGCTACAGTAGCACCCCATCACGCCCCATCAGATTTCAAGAGGATTTCCAGTGCTAGTTGCTGCCAATGTCACCATCCAGTTCGGTGCTAAACCGCTATTCGATAACGTTTCCGTCAAATTCGGCGACGGCAACCGCTATGGCTTGATCGGGGCAAACGGCTCCGGCAAATCCACCTTCATGAAAATCCTCTGCGGGCAATTAGAGCCGACAGCGGGTAACGTTTCCAAAGACCCGCACGAACGCATCGCTTATTTGCGCCAAGACCAGTTCGGCTTTGAAGACGTGCGCGTGCTGGATGTGGTGCTGATGGGGCACGAAGAAATGTGGAAAGTCATGTCCGCCAAGGACGCGATTTACGCCAATATGGAAGCCACCGAAGACGATTACATGCGGGCGGCGGAACTCGAAGGCCAGTTCGCGGAAATGGACGGCTATACCGCCGAAGCGCGTGCCGGTGAATTGCTGCTGGCGGTCGGCATCCCCATCGAACAGCACAATGGCCCGATGAGCCAAGTAGCGCCCGGTTGGAAATTGCGCGTCTTGCTGTGCCAAGCCCTGTTCGCCAACCCCGATATTTTGTTGCTGGACGAACCGACCAACAACCTCGACATCAATACCATCCGCTGGTTGGAAGAAACGCTCAATAACCGCGATTCCACCATGATCATCATCTCGCATGACCGCCACTTTTTGAACCAAGTGTGTACGCACACGGCGGATTTGGACTTCGGCAAAATCCAAATTTACGCAGGCAACTACGACGACTTTATGGAAGCCTCCACCCAAGCGCGAGAACGTCAAGCCAACGCGAATGCTAAAGCGAAAGACCGCATTCTGGAATTGCAAGACTTCGTGCGGCGCTTCTCTGCCAATAAATCCAAGGCAAAACAAGCCACTAGCCGCCGCAAACTGATCGAAAAGCTCAAGCCGGAAGACATCAAACCTTCCAGCCGTCAATACCCTTGGATTCGTTTCGAGTACGACGAAAAAGAACGCCTGCACCGTTTCGCCGTCGAGGTCAACAACCTCACGTTCGGCTACGACGGCATGGACAAACCGCTGATCAACAACTTCAGTTTTGCGATTGAAGCGGGTGAAAAAGTCGGCATTATCGGCGAAAACGGCGTGGGTAAAACCACCCTGCTGAAACTGCTCGAAGGCAAATTGCAGCCACAAAAAGGCAGCATCAAATGGGCGGAAAAAGCCCGCATTTCCAGCTACGAGCAAGACCACGAAGATGACTTCAAAAGCGACATCAGCCTCACCGATTGGATGGCGGATTACGTGCGCAAAAGCGGCTACGAAGGTGAAGACGCTGAGACCCAAAACCGTGGCACACTCGGTCGCTTGCTGTTCGGCGGCGACACCGTGAAAAAGCCAGTGCGCGTACTGTCGGGTGGTGAAAAAGGCCGGATGATTTTCGGCAAAATGATGCTGTCGCGCACCAACGTCATGCTGATGGACGAACCCACCAACCACTTGGACATGGAATCCATCGAATCCCTCAACGGCGGTCTAGATCGTTACGACGGTACGCTGCTGTTCGTGTCGCATGACCGGGTGTTTGTTGGCTCACTGGCAACGCGCATTTTCGACGTGAAAGGCGACGGCACGATTGTGGATTACCGTGGCACTTACGAAGAATATTTGAGCAGCCAAGGGCTGGATTAAGTAGCCAATATAACCCCCCATCCCCAATCCTTCACCCCTTGCGGGGGTGTTAGGGGGGAGGTTTGGAGTATGATGGTTGGGGCAACGCCATACTTTTGTTCACACCCAATACGAGTGCATCACCAGACAAAGGGCAAGCCAATGACCATCGTATTTACGAGCTTCACCAAGACGTGCTGGAACAATACGACTACGAAACCCGTGTCGAAGAAAAGAAACGCATGGCCTACGTGATGAAACAACAATTGGCAGATCTGAAAACCATCGAAAAAGAGCTTTCGGCCCTCAACCATTAACCGTTATTTCAAACCTACCCAAATCTACCTATAGCTAACTAAAAGTAGTCATGGTGTTGAATTCCTGCTTCACGGGGGCTGGTTTCGTCTTCGGCTTGCGCCCAAGACCAGAGCCTTCCCCTCCACAGGCAGACACCGTGTAACTCACGGCGTATTCTTCTAAATTCTTGGCGGCATTGATGTCACGGTCATGGACTGCACGACAGTCAGGGCAAGTCCATTCACGCACCGACAGCGGTAGCTTTTCCACTTTATGCCCACAGCCAGAAGCAGAACAGGTTTTGCTGGAGGCAAAAAACCGATCAGCCACCACGACCACCGCACCGCGCATTTCCGCCTTGTATTCCAGTTGACGGCGAAACTCGAAAAACCCCATATCACTGATGGCACGGGATAAATGGCGATGGCTCAATATGCGTTTCAGGGTCTTATCCCAACAGCAGCGAAAGCAAGGACTGTAAGGCAGCTTGCCCCCGTTTCCTGATGTTGTGAAGAGACTCGAAGAATGCAAGGTAACACGGTAGCTTTTCTTGTGAGATCCCCCGATGAGGTCGTAACCATGAGCGTAACAGTGACCAAAAACCTTCCATCGTATTGACGTGGACTTCATGGAAACCGTCACCATCTTCGTCACGGGCATATTCGCCTGCGCCATGGTTGACGGTTTTGTGGGCATAGCCCCATTCTTCCAATCGGCTGTAAATGTTGTACTCATCGGTGTAGACCAGCGTGCCTGCTGCCACCGTTTCCACAATCAACGGCTTGATCGTCGTCTGTTTCACATTCGCCAGCATACGGATCACGACCTCCCCGGAACGCTGGATCATGCCGAAAATGGGTGGTTTGTCCTTTTCCAGTGTCCCACGCCCCGGCGCACCTTTCAGGGCGCGGCGGCGACCTTCACGCCCAGCATCCGCGACGGCTTCGGGGTTTCCCTTGTGTCCAGCCTTGACATAAACCTCATCAAATTCAACATTCCCAAACAGGTTTACTGGCGTTTTTTTCTCGACACCACGCCGTAACTGTTCCGTCATCGCCTGAACATCATCCTTGTTCAACCCCAATTCGCGGGCGATTTGTTGGTTGGACAGGTTCAACGACATCAGGTACAGGCACAACACCCACACCTTCAGCGGCTGGTGGTGGCCTTCAAACACCGTGCCCGTCAGGTCATCAAAACGCTTTTGGCAATCCTTACACTGGTAACGCTGGCGTTCCTGCTGGGTGTCATCCTTGCCTCGACGGATAGTGTCCTGTGAACCGCAGTGCGGACAAATCACCCCATTAGGCCAACGCACGGAACGGACTTGCTCGAAACAGGCGGCATCACTGGTCAGGCTGGAAATACTGATGAGCGAGCTCATAAAGCCTCTCCTTGGCTATCGGAAATGACTAACTTTACCGCTATCCATCACGTTTGCAATGCCGGGGAAAACAAGACCCTGAAACGCATATTGAGCCTTTTCAGTTACCGGGCTATCGGGTAACGGATCTGAATTTGGATGGCAAAACGCTCTATGTCGGGCCTGATAATGATGTGAATGCGTTGTTAGGCAATATCCTGCTTTCCCCTGCCAATAGCACCGCCAGTACAAACTACATTTTACCCGGCAGTTTGCCGCAATAAGGTTATCCATGATGAAAATTCTAATTCTGACTGGCTTGCTGCTAGTGTTGGCTAATAGTGTGCAGGCGAATAGCCATACACAGGCTGCGAACACGCTACGTGCTGAGCCGGAAACCTTTCAGGGGGAACCGGTTGAAGCGGCAATGGCGGCTTTGCGCTTACCCATGCAACGTACTGTTGCTGCCAAGAGTGCGACTATTCAAGCCGCAAACGTCCTGACGGTCGTAACGCTGCCTGCTTTGGACGATGCAGACATTCAATTGTTACAAAATAAGCCTGGAATGAAAGCTTATCGGGTGGGGGTGGGGCGTGATTTGCCCACCAGCATCAGCCAGCCGATTGCACTTGACACCTGGCAATGGACAAGGGTTAGTGCTGGCAAAGTAGCACATTTCCACTTAACCTCCAGTGGTGCATTACGGGTCAGAGCACAGTTGCAGTGGGGTAAGATTCCTGAGGGTGTGGAGCTACGCTTTTTCTCGCCCACGCATCCGGACAAGGTATTTGAGTCGAAGGCGGAGGCAAATAGTTTAACTTGGTCGCCTACGGTAGCAGGTGATACCTTGGGATTGGAGTTGTTTCTACCAAACGGTGTGGAACCCCAGCAGATTGAGTTAGCTATTCCACAGCTTTCACATTTAGTCGTTGACCCTGCGAGCAGTCAACTAAAAAGCAGTCTTTTCAAAGCAGAGTACACCAGTTGCCAACAGGATATTGCCTGCGCCAGCCCTGCATGGCAGGAAACGGGGAAAGCGGTGGCACGTTACGTTTTCACGGATACCGACGGCTTGAGCTATTTGTGTTCGGGAACGGTGTTGACCGATAACGATGTCTATACCCAAATTCCGTATTTTTTTACGGCGGCACATTGCATTGATAATCAACAAGCTGCCAGCAGCATGGATATGTTTTGGTTATACGCAAACGCTACCTGCGGTGGTAATGATAGCAGCGTTACGCAAACCAGTGGGGGGGCACAGTTATTGGTTAGCAAAACCACGCTGGATACCAGTTTCTTACGCCTGAATAACAATCCACCCTCTGGCGTGCTGATGTCAGGTTGGACAACTGAATCATTAACGAGTAATCAAGCCGTCACGGGTATTCACCATGCGCTAGGTAGCCCGAAAAAATATGCGATGGGTAACTTTCAGGGACATGCCCGTATTGAGACTGGTAGCGGTGGCTACTCCGTAACACCGGATGCTAATGGGGATTTTTCCAATATCGTCTGGCATACCGGTATTACCGCTCCTGGTAGTAGCGGTTCTGGTGTCTGGATTGAAGAGGGTGGAGTGCATTACCTCAACGGTTCGCTACTGGGAGGTTCATCGGATTGTGCCACCCCCGATGCACCGGATGAATACAGCCGCTTTGAACGTACCTGGCCTTTCATTAGCGCTTGGTTGGGTGCGAAAGGTCTGCCGCCGTCGTTGCGCTTACGCAATGCCAATACCCCACCGACGGGATTGGTTGAGGGGGTTATCATTGCCCGTTATTTGCAAGGTCTACGGGGTACGGCATTGGTGACAGGCGTTACCCGTTATGTGTTTGATCTTGCTACGTTAGAAACGGCTCTGGCTTCGGTGCAGCAGGTGATGGATATTGATAATGACGGTAGCAAACAGGCTGACAAGGATGCTGTATTGCTCATGCGTTACCTGATGGGACTACGCAATGCTGCGTTAATAGAGGGAGTGGATTTGAGTGTTTCCGGACGGAAAACCGCAAGCAGTATTGAAACCTACCTTGATTCCATTCTGAATCCAAGCAACTAAGTAAAAAAAGCCCGATCGATACGATCGGGCTGACCGCTCAGACCATACACAACCTAGCAATACTGCGTATGGCAACTACCCTCACTAGCGGTTTTGAAACTTTTGTATAGAATAGATTTGATATTTCTCAATGTGCAAAAAAATAAGGGAAATGTCAACAAATAGTTGATATTGCAAATATTCTTAAACACTAACGTTGCAGTGCACAAACCGAAGAAGAATATTGATAACCATGGATTAATTTCTGGTTTACCGTACAATCGTTGACGTTCTAGTTAAGTGCACCACCCTTATGTTTGATTATATTGATAACACCGAAAAACTCAGCTATTTACTCACTCGCTTGGATAAAGCCGAGTGGGTCACACTCGATACCGAATTTATTCGTGAAAAAACCTATTACCCGCGTTTGTGTTTGATTCAAATTGCCAGTGCTGACATGCTGGCTTGCATTGATCCGCTTGCCATCAGTGATTTACAGCCCTTTCTCGATTGGTTGAACCAACCCCAACGTCTGAAAGTATTGCACGCTGCCTGGCAGGATATGGAAATCTTCCACCATTTGGGAGGAGGCAATGTCCCTACACCATTGTTTGACACGCAAGTGGCGGCGGCGGTCTTGGGTATGGGCGACCAATTAGGGTATGCCCGCTTGGTCGAGGCATTACTGGGGGTTTCGTTGGATAAATCCCAGTCACGTACCGATTGGTCACGCCGCCCCTTGACCACTGCGCAACTGGAATATGCCATTGACGATGTGCGCCACTTACGGGATGTTTACCTGCTATTGCGTGAACAACTGGAGAAACTGGGGCGTATGAAATGGCTGGAAAAGCCCTTTCAAAAACTGTCTGACCCTGCAACATACACAGTTGATCCGCAAACGGTATGGGAGCGGGTGAAAGGCTTGCAGATTCTCAAACCGCAACAGCTTGCCATTTTGCGCGAATTGGCGGCATGGCGGGAACAGCGTGCCTTGCAAAAGGATATTCCACGCCGTTGGATTTTGTCCGATGAGATTTTGCTGGATATGGCACGGATGCAACCTGACAGCCCCGCAGGTTTGCGCCAGATTCGCGGCTTGAGTGAGGAGCAAATTGAACGCGGGGCGGGTGAATGGTTAGCCTGTATTGCTCGCGGGCAAGCTATTCCCAACAACGAATGCCCGTCTTTGCCTCGCCGCCGTAAACTGGATGCCAACATGAGTGTGGTCGCGGATTTGCTGACGGCCTTGCTCAATCAAGTTGCCAATGAGCATGGAATTTCTGCGCAGATGATTGCGACTCGCCAGCAGCTTGAAAAAATGCTGGAAGAAGGGCGCACTACCCTTTCAGATGACTGGCGTGGCGTGCTCGTGAATGATTTGTTTACTGAGGTACTCTCAGGTAAAACCCGTATTCGGGTGCGTAATCAACAGGTCAGCGTCGAAAGCTGATATGGTAATATCCCTGTAGATCAACCAAACACAGGTTTAGTTATGACCGAACGTACTGCCAGCGTGGAACGCAACACGCTTGAAACCCAAATTCGTATCACCATCAACCTTGATGGTACAGGTAAAGCCCGTTTTGCCACCGGGATGCCTTTCCTCGACCATATGCTCGACCAAGTTGCCCGTCACGGTATGATCGACCTCGACATCGAATGCAAAGGCGATCACCACATTGACGACCACCACAGTGCTGAAGACCTCGGCATTACCTTGGGGCAAGCGTTCGCTAAAGCCGTGGGTGACAAGAAAGGTATCCGCCGTTACGGGCACGCTTATGTGCCGTTGGATGAAGCCCTCTCCCGTGTGGTCATCGACTTTTCCGGCAGGCCGGGGCTGGAACATCAGGTGGAATACCCGCGCTCCAGCATTGGCGCGTTTGAAACTGACCTGTTTTACGAATTCTTCCAGGGTTTTGTGAATCATGCACAGGTGACGCTGCACATCGACAATTTGAAAGGGCGCAATTCGCACCACATTGCCGAAACCGTTTTCAAGGCGTTCGGGCGGGCGTTGCGCATGGCATTGGAGCTTGATCCGCGCATGGCGGGCATCATGCCTTCCACTAAAGGGAGCTTGTAATGCAAAAAATCGCCATCATCGACTACAACATGGGCAACCTGCACTCAGTGGAACGCGCCGTTTCCCACGCTACGGGCGGCAATGCCACGGTAGCGATTACCGCTGACCCGGACATGATTTTAAAAGCCGACCGCGTGGTATTTCCGGGGCAAGGGGCAGCGCGTGATTGTATGCGTGAACTCGAAACCCGTGGCATGGCAGAAGTGGTACGCGAAGTCATACAAACCAAACCCTTCCTCGGCATTTGCATGGGGATGCAGGTTTTGATGCAGCATTCCGAAGAAAACGGCGGGATTGAATGCTTAGGTTTGTATGAAGGCAATGTGCGCTATTTTGGCACTGTGCATCAGGATATTGGTGTTCGCTTGAAAATCCCACAGATGGGTTGGAATCAGGTGTGGCAGCAGATGGAACACCCGCTGTGGAAAGGCATCCCCGATGGTGCGCGTTTCTATTTCGTCCACAGCTATTATGTGGAGCCGCAAACGCCGGACTTGATTGCCGGTTCGACCGAATACGGCATTAGCTATGCCTCAGCGATTGCCAAAGACAATGTGTTCGCCATTCAGGCACACCCTGAAAAATCTGCGGATGATGGCTTAAAACTGTTGGAAAATTTTGTGGCTTGGCGTCCATAAACGAATGCTTATGGGCGGGGTTGCCTTTGCAAGGCATTCCCCGCTTGCCAGCAGCAGTTAGAATATCAGTTCCACCTTTACTGCTTTTAAAAACACCTGTTCGCGCTCCAAGTCTGCAAGTAACAAGGGCTTTTTTGTTCGGATGTCATCTGCAAAGCGCAATTCAATACGATTTTTAGCCACCCGAATCCGCTCAATACGCGGGGCAACTTCCTTATGCGAACGGTGCAACAATACCGCTAAACGCAGCAACACGCACAGATACAGCGCATTCTGGTAATCTTCCACATTCAACAAACCAAACAGTTTACTGGAAATTTTTTGCCGGTGGGTACGCACCAACACGCTCAACCAGCGCTGTTCCTCATTGGAAAATCCCGGCAAATCCGCGTATTCCAGCAAATAACCACCGTGCTTATGGTAACTGGAATGCGACACCGCCAGCCCCAATTCGTGCAAATCAGCCGCCCAACCCAGCAATTCCGCCAAATGGCTTGGCAGTTTCCAATCATCGCGGCAACGGTTGAACAATTTAAGCGCAGTCAAATGCACTGCCGCCGCATAACCCTGATCAACTTGAAAACGCTGTTGCCAAGCCCGCACCGTTTTATCACGAATATCATCGTGCTGGTAACGCTCCAACCGGTCATACACCAAACCTTCGCGCAAGGCTCCATCAGACACCAACATGCGATCGATTTTCAGCGCCTCAAACACCGCAATCAGCACCGCCAAACCACCGGCAAACACCGGCTTGCGCTCTTCACTCAACCCCGGCAATTTCAGTCTGTCGATATGCCCCGCCTCGATCATCATGTCACGCACGCGGTACATGTGTTCCAAGGTAATGCCGTAAGGCGCAAGCCCGGTTTGCTGAATGACTTTTTTTACCGCACGGATTGTGCCGGAAGCGCCGGTAGCTGATTCCCAACCAATGGCGCGGTAAGCGGCTTTGATCGGGCGCAGCTCCAGTAAAGCAGCGGTAATGGCTTTGTCCCAACAGGCTTTGCCTAACTTACCATCGGGAAAAAACGCCAAACTACTGCTCACACAGCCCATGCGCAAACTTTCCAGATGCAGCGGCTCGAAACCCTGTCCAATGATAAGCTCAGTGCTGCCACCGCCGATGTCCATCACAAAGCGCTTGCCCTGCTGATCTTTGGCAAGGGAATGTGCCACACCGAGGTAAATCAAACGCGCTTCTTCACGCCCGCTGATGACTGCAATCGGATGCCCCAAAGCTTCCTCAGCACGGTGCAAAAACTCGCGGGAATTTTTGGTCAGGCGCAAGGTATTCGTGCCAACGGCTGCCACGTTTTCCGAGGGGAAATCCCGAATCCGCTCGCCAAAACGCCGCAGGCAATCGACCGCACGCTGTTGCGCCTCCAGGCTCAGATTACCTTTCGTATCCAACCCGCCGCCTAAGCGCACCGGCTCACGCAAGCGATCCAAGATATTGACCTGCCCAAACGCATCAATCTGCACCACGATCATGTGGAAGCTGTTCGACCCCAAATCAATGGTTGCCAGCTTATACGGCATTTGCCCGTTCGTCATGGCTTAGCCCAAGACCATAATGGCATCGACTTCCACTTCCGCACCGCGTGGCAAGGAGGCAACACCAATCGCCGCACGCGCGGGGTAGGGTTCGGTGAAAAACTCTGCCATCACCTGATTCACGACAGGAAAATTCACCAAATCGGTCAGGAACACATGCACTTTCACACAATCATTCAGCGAACCACCCGCAGCCTTGGCAACGGCAGACAAATTCTCAAACACTTGGCGCACTTGCACGGCAATATCGCCCTCAACCATTTGCATGGTGGCAGGAACCAGAGGAATTTGCCCGGACAGGTAGACGGTATCGCCCACGCGCACCGCCTGCGAATACGTACCAATCGCCTGTGGCGCGTCAGGCGTGGAAATGATGGTCTTGTTCATGAAGTTCCTTATTTCGTCAATTTGCTTACATTCAATACATTCGGTATATGTTTTAGCTGACGAATGACTTCTTGTAAATGCCCTTGATCATCAACCTGAATAGTAAAAGCATCTTGCTTGATACGCCCCTCGCCAGTGATCTTTAAATCGACGATGTTCACATCCAAGCCATCCAGCGATTTGGTGATTTGGCGTAACATGCCTTTCACATCGCGCACTTCCACGACAATACCGGCTAACATTTTTTGCCCCGTACCATTTTCACCCTCTTTAGGCAAGGCATTGTGCTGGCGTAGCCAACTGCGGATCGCGTACAGTGCTTTACTGGTTTTGACGAAATTCAACCAAGCGGCTTGGGGTTCGGGAGCATCACCGCAAATAATCTCAATCGTCGCCATATTATTTGGCACACGGCTGCGCAAGGCGCGTTCCACACCATCCACCTTGGCTTTAGTGCAACGATGCCCCAATTCGGTATGCACCGCATAAGCAAAATCCACCAACGTCGCGCCACGCGGCAATTCTTTGACATCGCCTTCAGGGGTATAGGCGTAAATCTCGGTTTGGAACATATCGCCTTGCATCGCCGCGTAAAATTCATCCGAATTTTGCGCCTGACTATCAAATTCCTTGACTTGCTCGATCCAGCTATTAAAGACCCCCTGAGTATAAGAACGGGTTCCCGATGCATGATTCCAACGTGCCGCAACCCCCAATTGTGCCACTTGATACATTTCGCGTGTCTGGATTTGGAAACGTACCACCTGCCCATTGGATGCCGTCACCGTAGTCTGCAATGACTGAAAACCATACGCACGGGGAGCCGCAATGAAATCCCTGACCATGCCCATGCGCGGTTTGAATAAACTGTGAATAATGCCTAATGCACTGTAGCATTCTTCTCGCTCAGCGACTTGCACACTGATTTCCAGCAAATCACACTGCTGGCGGAAACCGACCTTTTTACGGCGACACTGCTCATACACGCGGAACAGGTTTTTCGGCCAGACCATGGCACTGCTACCGGGAATGCTCACCTCCAATGCATCAGAAATGCTTTTGAAGATTTGCTCGTGCTTCTCTTCATTTTCGTGCAGATAGGTCTCCAGCGCCCGTTCCATAATGCTGCTGCGCCAAGGGTACAAACCTTGAAACGATAGCCACTGCAATTCGCGCCGGATAATATTCATCCCCATGCGCCGTGCTAACGTCACATAGGTCGTGGAGGTTTCCCGCGCTACCCGCCGCCGCTTGTCTGGCTCAACATTGCCCAAAGTTTTCATATTGTGCAAACGATCAGCTAATTTGACCAACACCACGCGAAAATCCTGGGTCATCGCCTGCATCATTTTGCGGTAACTGGCAATCGTCACAGCCTGTTTAGTCGGCAACGCATCATTACGCTTTAATTTGGTAACACCGCCAACCAAATGCCCGACTGTAGCCCCAAATTTCGCCACGATTTCTTCATTGGTGCAATCGGTATCTTCTGGGACATCGTGCAACAGAGCGGCACACACGGTATCCACATCCAAATACCACAACGCTAGGGTGCGGGCGACTTCCAAGGGGTGGGTAATATAAGGGGTAATTTTATCCGCCCGCATCTGACCTTCGTGCTTTTCCGCCGCCAACAAAAAAGCATCGTAGACTTTGCGCGAATCGGCTTGCGTCATATAACGCTCAACCAACTGCATCAGATTATTGGCACGAAAGATATTGTGTGAAATCGCCGGTTTGGGGGCAGGAGGCTCAGGTAGTTCAGGCGGGGAAGCAGCAAGCGGCTCAAACGATGGTTCACTAAACTCATGGAAGCCATCCCCCATGTTGTTGGATTCATCCCCACGCTCGTCGTCGGGCGCAGATTCACGGTATGCATCATCTGACATAAAACATCCTCACCGAGCGTATCAGGTCAGGTCGTATGACTAACCTCAAAAAAATACCCACTCAATGTAGCAGTGGGTATTCTTTATCAGTCTTAAGCGTCGATTGCTGCGGTGGAAATCACCACCGGCTTTTTGACCAGCAAGCCTTCCGCAATTTCGCGCAGGGCAATAACAGTCGGCTTATCACCTTCCTCTGCCACCAGCGGCTGTGCGCCGTGAGAAATGTCACGGGCGCGTTTCGCCGCTTTCAACACCAGTGCAAAATTGTTCTCGACATGACCCAGACAATCTTCAACCGTAATACGTGCCATTTTGGTTTCGCTCTAAAATTTTAGTAATCAGATAAGCTAAGCTGAATCACTGCCAAGGTCAACCCTAATATTTCAAACGCGCATAATACGTTTTCTGCGCCGCTTCCCGCGCCTGCCCCAGCGTATGAATCCCCCTTTCCGCCAGCAACGGAATCAAGCGCATAAACACCTCTGCCGTTGCCATCGCATCCCCCAGCGCGGTATGCCGCCCCAAAATATTGATATTAAAGCGCTCGGTAATCGCCTCCAGCCGATGTGATTCCTGATTCGGATGCACTACCGCCGACAGCAACAAGGTATCCATCACCGGATGATCAAACACCATGCCCGTCACCTTTTCCTTCACCTGCAAGCAACGCATATCAAACGCGGCATTGTGCGCCACCAACACCGTGTCTTGCGCAAACTGATGAAACGCCGGTAACACCTTGTCAATCGTTGGCTGCCCGCGCACCATTTCCGGCGTAATCCCATGAATCGGAATCGTAATCGCCGGAATATTACGCTTCGGATCAACCAACTGGTCAAAGTTTTCGTGGCGCAACAGCTTGCCATTCACAATGCGCACCGCCGCAATCTGAATGATTTCATCGCCATTCGCCGGGTCTAGTCCCGTGGTTTCGGTATCAAACACCGTGAACGACAACTCGCTCAGCTTGCTGTCTTCCAAGGAACGCGATTGCGCCGAGGCTTGGAACAAATCGAAATCGTAGTATTCCGGGCGACTCTCATTGCGCACCACACTGCTGGTTTCCAACTGTTCTTGCGGCGCTGCCAACGGCAATAAGAAGCGGAAAAATACCGTTCCCGTCGCCGCTTCGCGTTCAAACCAGAACGCCCCGCCGTGGCGTTCCACCACATCCTGAATCGTCAGCGAGGTATCCTCCCCCCCCGAACGCATCGGGTCATGTTCCCAACCCGGCACGACTTTATCGGTCAACTTCGCGGCACTCGGTGTCCAACACAAATCCAATTGCGCCCGCCCCGCTCCCATGCTCAAGCGCAATTGCACCGTATTAATCACGCATTCTTGGCGCAAACGTTCCGCCAAATACGACAAGGCTTGCAACAACGAAAAACTTTCCACTTTAAGCCACAAGGAATCATCGACCTCAGTCGCCACCACCGCTAATCCACCCAAAGCTTCGATACGCCGAATCGCGGCTGCCACCAAATCCGCGCCCAGCATGTCTTCCAGCGGCCAACGCAACACCGTGCTATCCAACGCCGACGATTTCAATTCCCGTAAGCGTGTTCCCAAGCCTGCGGTTTCCTCGCGCAAAACCGCCAGCAACCGCTCGTGCATGTCCGGCTCAAGATCGGGGTATTCCAACACCTCCAACGCCGCCTGCATATTGCCCAGCGCGGCACGGCTGCGTTCCGTCAACGTATGCAAAATATGATCTTGGCGAGATTGCGCCTCAAATTCACGGGTAATATTGTCGAGCATCAGCACAAAACCCGTCATTTGCACCGGCTCATTCGCCGCTGTTTGCACCGAACGTACCGGAGCCATTTGCGCCCGCAATAACTGCCCCGTTTGCGTCGTGGTAATGAATTGCGCGGAAGGCGCAGACGCACCGCGTTGCAAACGGTGCTGAATATTTTCCAGCGCGTGCATCACCAATTTGCGGTCAAACACGCCGTAAACCGAACGTCCCAAGCCAATCAATTCGCCGCCACCCGCCACACCCGGCGCTTGCGACAACGCCCGAAACTGCATCCGCGCCCGATTGTTATACAGCAGAATGCGCCCATCCAGATTGCACACCACCACGCTTTTGGTCAGCTCCGACATCAACGCCGCCAGACGGTTTTTTTCCTGTTCGGTATTGCGTGCCGCTTCTTGCACCCGCGCATCCATTTCGTCGCGCAAGGCTTCGCGCTGTTGCACCAATTGGTTAAACAAATCCGCCAAGCGTCGATTTTCAATACTGCCCGTCGGCACAAGCTGGCGCTTCACATCGGTTCCCAGCAATACCTGCGCCTCTTCCGCCAAGCGTGCCGGAGCCGTCATAAAATACGACACCAGAAAACGCAATGCCGACCCCACCGCAATCAACGACACTGCCCACATTAACAGCAGCAGCATAATGCGTTCGCCCAACGTGTCTTTGAGGATGGTACGCCCCGCGTCATCCAAGGTTGACCAGATCAAACCGCCCGTTGCCCCCAACCACACCAACCCAATCAAACCAATCAACGCCACACCCAACGCAACCCGTTTATCAAAACGCCTCATGCTGCCGCCACCAACAAGTCACGCACTTTTTGCGCCAATTCCTTGGTGGAAAACGGTTTGGTCATGTAATCATTCGCCCCCATCGCCAGCCCTTTAGCGACATCGGTATCGCGCCCTTTCGCGGTCAGCAACACAATCGGCAGCGCCTTAAACGTCTCATTGGCACGGATTTCGTGGCACACCTCAAAGCCGGTTTTTTTCGGCATCATCACATCCAGCAACACCAAATCGGGGTGTTCGCGCTCAATCAATTCGCACGCCTCCTGCCCATCGTGCGCAACGACCACGCGATAGCCTTCGCGCTTCATCAGATATTCGAGCGAAATCAAAATATTCGGCTCATCGTCCGCAATCAGTACGGTTTTTGTCATGTTATGCTCCTCTCTCTCCAATCGTTACCTCGGCAAGAAAAAGCCAAAACACGCGCCTTTGCCCTCCTCCGACTCCAGCCACATGCGTCCACCAAAATGTTCCACGATTTGGCGGCTAATCGGCAAACCCAGCCCCGTGCCTTGCACCGAACCCGCTTCATTATCCACTTGCCTAAACTTTTCAAACACCAGTGCGTGCTTATCCGGGGAAATGCCAACCCCATTATCCGCCACTGTCACCGTGACACCCGCAGGTGCATCTAGCAAACGCACTACAATTTCACCCTGCGACACCGGCACAAATTTCAGCGCATTCGATAGCAAATTCAGTACCACCTGCACCAAACGATCCGCATCTGCCCGCAATGGCGCAACACTCGCGGGCAATTCGGTATGCAAGGCAATCTGGCGTTCGCGGCACGTGCCCGCCACGCTATTCACCGCTTGTTGCACCACGTCACGCATATCCACATCGCTGTTGTGCCATTCGGCATGACCCGCTTCAATCTTCGCCATATCCAGCACTTGATTCACCAAGCGGCTGAGGCGTTCGGTTTCGGCGACCACAATCCCAAGGAATTGCTGGCGTTGCTCCACCTCCATTTCCGGGTCATCCTGCATCATCTCGGAAAGCGCCCGAATCGAGGTCAGCGGGGTGCGCAATTCATGGGTAACGGATGACATAAAATCATCCTTCAAATGATCCAAACTCTTGAGCTTTTCGAGCGCAATCCGCAACTCGGAAGCCTCCTCCAACATCCGCATCACATCATCCAACTCCAGCGCCTCTTCCTCTACCACCGAAGCCACCATCACCCGTGCCGACGCGCTGCCAATCGCACCGGTTAATTGCGTCTCCACGAAGTGTACCAGCTTCGCATCGGCGGGTATTTGCCCTATGTCATGCACACCCACTTGTTGCGCGTACTGGGCGAATAATTGTTCCGCACGGGTTTCGCCCAAAAAACGCCCCATCAAATGCAATAAATCGGTGACTTGCGCCTGCCCCTGCCAAAACACCGGATGCGTGCTGCTAGTGCGTTGAAACACATCCACAAACAGCAAGGCTTGGCTGGCTTCCCGCGCTGCGGGGCGTTGCCACAACGATACCCACACATACGCCGTCACATTCGCAAACAAGCTCCAAAACAGCGAATGCGTCAGGTAATCCAAGCCACTCAACCCCAAAAACGCTTCTGGCTTCAGCCACGCAATGCCCCACGGCCCTTGCTGCAAAAAGTCCGTCGAGACCCAACCGGATTTGGCGAGGGAGGGCAGCATTAAGGTATACGCCCACAACACAAAGCCCAGCAGCAAGCCCGCCAATGCGCCGTTGCGCGTCCCGCCTTTCCAATACATCCCGCCCAACATTGCCGGGGCAAACTGCGCCACCGCCGCAAAGCTAATCAACCCGATGCTTACCAGCGCGTAGACTTCGCCCGCCAGATGAAAATACAAATACCCCAGCAACAAAATCAGAATAATCGCCAAGCGGCGAATACCCAAAATCAACCCTGTCAAATCCCCGCCGGAACGTTCCCCAAAGCGCCGCGTGCGTAACAACAACGGCATTACCAAGTCATTGCATACCATTGTCGATACCGCAATGGCTTCCACAATCACCATGCCCGTTGCCGCCGACACGCCCCCGACAAACGCCACCAATGCCAACCAGCCATGCCCCTGTGACAACGGCAAGGAAAGCACAAACGTTTCCGGGTTCATCGTCCCCACCCCGAAATACAGCAAGCCGCCCAACGCAATCGGCAACACAAACAGATTGATCAACAATAAATACAGCGGAAACACCCACACCGCCCGGCGCAAATGGCGTTCATCCACATTTTCCACCACCATCACCTGAAACTGGCGCGGCAAAAACACCACCGACAACATTGCCAGCAACGTCAACGCAAACCACTGCGAATACGCAAACGGCTTACCCTGATCCAACGCCAACAACGGCTTCAGGTCAGCGTTTGCCAAGACTTGGCTGAAAATATCGCCCATGCCATGAAACATGCCGTAAGTGACAAATAGCCCCACCAGCAAAAATGCCAGCAATTTCACCACCGACTCAAACGCAATCGCCGCCACCATGCCCTCGTGACGTTCGCTGCTATCCAGATGGCGCGTCCCGAACAGGATAATGAAACCCGCCAACGCCAACGCTAGGTACAAGGTACTGTCTTCCCACCACTGCGCCGGAGCGTGCAACGTTTCCCCCAACGGCAAGGTCAGTACCGCATAGCCACTGGCAATCGCCTTCAATTGCAGCGCAATGTACGGCACGATGCCCACCACCGTAATCAACGTCACCAAACCCGCCAGCAACGGGCTTTTGCCGTAACGACTCGCCACAAAGTCCGCAATCGAGGTAATCCGGTAGGTTTTAGCGATGCGAATCATTTTACGCACCACCACCCACGCCAAAATCATTGCCAACATCGGCCCCAAATAAATCGGCAGAAACCATACCCCCGCACTCGCGGCTCGCCCCACACTGCCAAAATACGTCCACGCCGTGCAATACACCGCCATCGACAACGCATACACCCACGGGCTGGCAATGATCGAACGCCCGGCTTCGGCGCGTTTATCGCCGAGGTAGGCCACGGCGAATAGGGTTAGTAAGTACGCGAATGTGACACCGATGACTAGGATGGGGGTTAGCATGGGTTAGTCCTCACCCGTTTCCATAATCCATGCGAGGGCGGCGATTAGGATCAGCCATACGGTGAATAATCCCAGTGGGAAAAGGGGGATGCCCCAGACTTGCATGTCGTGATCCCACAAGGCTAGTAGTGGGAAGTTGAAGAGGGCAACGCCTGCCATGAAGAGGGCGAATAGGCGTTGGGGTTTGATGCCTTTTAGCATGGGGAGTCTCCATCAGCACTCAGCGGAAACTATCAGCCTGATAGCGGGTTGCCATGCTGTCTTGCATGGTCGAAATCACCTCAAACGCATCTTTCAAATGGCGACGTTCCAACGCCGACAACTCTTCGGGCGGCATGTGGTTATTGGGTTTTTGCCCGTTTTCGATTTGCTTGGCTTGATGCTGCAAGCGCACCATGCTGATGAACTCGAAGGCATCGCGCACATCTTCCACGGTAGAACGGGTGATCGTCCCCGCTGCCGCAATCGCCTCCAACCGTTCCCAGGTATTGATCGGCGTAAGCCCCGCCGCCAACGCATACAGCCGCGCCATGTCGATAACCGGTACAACGCCGCGCTTCTTCATGTCCATGCCTTTTTCGGCGCTGCTGTCTTTGCTGTCTTTATCCAACACAAAGCCACGGAAGAAACCAATCGGCGGTTTGTGGCTCAAGGCATTACCCGCCATAAACGCTTGGAACAGGGTGCTCGCCTTGGTTTTTCTCAGAACCTCTTCCTGCAAACGGCTCAGCAAACTGGCATCCCCGTGCAAGCAGCGCAGGTCGAAGAAAATACTGGCATACATCAACGCCATCGGTTCGGGCTTATTGATCCACGTTTCAAAATAACCACGCCACACCGCCAACGGTTGCCGCCACTGGTCATTGGTCGCCATCACATTGCCGGGGCAGTAAATGTAGCCACACGCATCCAAACCATCGCTCACGACTTTCGCTATCTGCCGGAAATACTCGCCGTGTTGCGCCTCATTGTAATCATCCGACAAAATCATGCCGTTATCTTGGTCAGAATGTGCGGTTTGTTCACGCCGCGCCATCGACCCCGCCACGATAAACGCATACGGCACAGGTGGTGCGCCGAATTTTTCTTCTGCCATCACCAATAAACGCCGCGCAATCGCTTGCCCAACCGAGGTGATGGATTGCCCAATATCGTTGGCAGGCAGGCTTTGCTTCACCAAACTGACCAACAATTTCGGCAAACTCTTGCTCAATTCCGCCAACCGCGCCACATCTTGCGCCGCGAAAATATCCCCCACCAAATACACCGCGCTGCTGCTTTGGGTACGCAACAAATCGCTGGCGGATAGCACACCTACCACATCATTGCCTTCCACCACCGGCAAATGGCGGATATTGCGGCGCGACATCAGCAATAAGGCTTCGGAAGCTTGATCACGCGGAGTCAGCGTCAGCGGGTTTAAGGTCATAATGTCGGCAATCGGTGCATTCACGCTGCGCCCTTCCGCCACCACGCGCTTGCGGAAATCCACGTCGGTGACGATGCCGCACAAGCCGCCGTCATCGTCCGTCACCATCACGGTTTGGGTGTCGAATTCGTTCATTTGCTGTGCAACTTGCTGAATACTATCGCTTTTACCTACCAGCATCGGCAGTTTCATCAAATCACGTACATGCATGGCAACCAACGCCAAGCCGTCACTGCCACGGATTTCCTGAAGTGCATTGCGTAAACGTTCCGGTTTGCGCTCGGCGAAATAGTGGCGTACCCGCTCAAAGCGTTCCAGTAAGGATAAAAACAACGCCCCCGGCACGGCGTACAGCAAGGTGTCTTCAATCGCCCGCACCGTCATGCTGACCTTGCCGCCGCGCATCACCGAACGGTAGCCGACCCAATCGCCATCGCCGAAACGCCCGTACCAATCGCCGCTTTCCAGCAATACATCCACAGCCCCGGCGCGGATTAGGAACGCGACAGTATTGTCTGCGCCGATGGTCAATACATCATCACCTTGAGGCACACGCTGAATCACAATGGCTTGCGCAAGCGCATCCAGCTCGGCAGCGGGAAGCTCAGTTAATGGGGGGCATTTCGCCAAATAATCACGGATTGCAAGTTGTTCAACATCCATTACACTACCTCAAGGAATTAATTTGTGCAAAGCAGCATAACATGAGGCTACCGGCACTTTTTTGCTTTATAGCAAAGAAATAGGGGAAAACGAATTTTAGCAAGCCTTTACAGGTGAACATTATGGAAAAGCAGCATGGATGTTTGCTAGCAAGTTTATTTACGGCTTCTTGTTGATTAATAATTTTTATTAATTTAGATTATCTCCCTAATGTCGGCATCCACTAGCCGTTTTGCGAGGGACAACTATGAAAACAGCCAACAGCAGGGGGGCAAGGTTAACTTATGCCCAAACCGTGGGGTATACCCTGCTACTACTCATCATACTTGCCATTTTTAGTCCAGGTGCATGGGCGGCAAGCGCCTGTAAAGTCAATTACTCCATCCCCAATCAATGGAACAACGGTTTCACTGCCAATGTCAGCGTGACCAATACCGGGGATGCATGGAAGGGCTGGACAGTAACCTGGGACATGCCCAATGGCCAGCAAATCACCGGTTTGTGGAATGGGGTATCCAGCCAGAGCGGCGCGGCAGTCACAGTGAAAGATGCAGGCTGGAACGCCAATGTCGGCAGCAATGCCAGCGTGCAGTTTGGTTTCAACGGCTCGCATACCGGCACGAATGCCATTCCCAGCAATGTTAAGGTGAACGGCGTTTTGTGCGCAGGCAATCCTGCACCACCCCCACCTCCTGCGGCTCCGGTGGTGGCTTGTGAGGTGCTGTATTCCTTGCCGAGCGTCTGGGGCAATGGCTTCACGGCAGATGTCATGGTCAAAAACAAAGGGGATGCGCTCAATGGCTGGACGGTGACGTGGGATATGCCTAATGGTCAGACCATTACCGGCTTGTGGAACGGGCAATTCCAGCAAAGTGCCGCCCACGTGGAGGTGCAACCTGTGGACTGGAACCGCTCGATAGCTGCTGGTGGCGTCATCCAGTTTGGCTTCAATGGTGCACATACTGGCTTGAACCAGATACCGGGCAATGTTGCCCTCAATGGGGTGAAGTGTAGCGGGCAGGTTGACCCGCCACCGCCGCCGCCACCTTCCTGTAACGTGCAATACCGCATCCAGAACCAGTGGGATAACGGTTTTACCGGCACAGTTGACATTAAAAATACCGGCAGCCCATGGAATGGCTGGAAAGTCACCTGGACGATGCCGAGTGGACAGCAAGTCACCAATGGCTGGAACGGGCAGTTCAGCCAGCAAGGCACAAGCGTCAGTGTAGGCAATGTCGATTTCAATAAGATTATCGGGCAAAACAGCAGCATTTCGATGGGTTTCAACGCCTCGCACACTGGCCTGAACCTGATCCCGATTGATGTCGCAGTGAATGGCACGCGCTGCAATGGTCAGGCAGACACGCTGGCATACCCACCGCAAGCCCCTACCGATTTGCGTGTGATCATGCAGGATAACACCAATGCGGCCTTAAGTTGGCAGGTCAACAGCGGTGCAGACGACCAGTTGGTGCTGGAGCGTCGCGAAGCCTCTGCACAGTGGGGCGTGTTGGCAACCCTGACTGCCAATACCCGTGCCTATCAGGACACGACGCTGGTCATCGGCAAGATTTATGAATACCGTGTGAAAGCCGTCAATAGTGCAGGCAGTTCCGCCTACACCGATAGCGTGAGTGCCAAGCGTCAGGATCGTACCGACATCCGTGCCGCGATGCTGGCAAACAACTGCGCGGCTTGTCATGGCACGGATGGTAACAGCAGCGATGCCGGTATTCCCAGTATCAGTGGCATGGATCGCACGTACTTTGTACGCACCATGCAGGCATACCGCAATGGTGGCCGTGCCTCCAGCGTCATGAGTCGGATTGCCAAAGGCTACACCGATACCCAGCTTGAGCGTTTGGCAGATTACTTTTCTGCCATCGAATTCCGTGCAGCGCCGCAAACCACCGACCCTGTGCTGGTGAGCCGTGGCAAAGCCATCCATGCAACCCACTGCATGTTCTGCCACAGTGCAACCGATACAGCGATTGACCAGACCCGCACCCGTTTGAACCAGCAGGCAGCAACTTATCTGCACGCGACGCTGGAAGATTATGTGGCAGGGCGTAGCAGCAATGTCCCGACCGAAATGGCGCACCAGTTACGTGACCTGAAACTCAATTACGGCGATGATGCCTTGCAGGCATTGGCACACTACTACGCAGCCGACACCCAGGCCAAAGCTGGTGGCAATACCGATAGCGGTGGTGATACCGGTGATGGCACAGGCTCAGATGGTGGTGCTGGTGATAATGATGGCGGCGGTAACACTGGTGATGGGACAGGTGGACAAGATGGCAACCCAGCCTCCCTGCCGCTTGCTCCTGCTAACCTGACTGCCAGTGTGTTGGATAACGCCAAGGTGCAGTTAAGCTGGAAAGATGCCAGCAGTAATGAAACCGCCTTCCGTATCGAACGCCGCTTGGCAGATGCCAGTGATGCCGATTGGGTAGTGTTGACCGAAACCGCTGCCAACGTGCAAGCGTACACTGATCTCAGCGCCAGTATGGGTAATAGCTATGCCTACCGGGTTGCTGCCAGCAATACCGCCGGGGTTAGTGCCAGTACCATGCCGGTGACGGCAACCTTGTTGAGTCTGGTGCAATACGGGCAGAGTCAGTACCAGCGCCAAAGTTGTGCCAGTTGCCACGGTGCGGATGGCAAGGGTGGTTTTACCAACAAGCCCTTGACGCACTTTACCGCCGCCCAATTGGATAGCCTGACCCATACCACTGCGTTGACCATGCCGCCCAGTAATCCTGGCGCGTGTGTTGGCAACTGTGCGTTGGGGATTTCGCATTACATCATCGAGGTTTTGGCAGCCAACCATAACGGTGGTGATACCGGCACTAACCCGCAAGCGTGCAGCAGTTCACCGCCACCGGGCAAACGCAGCCTGCGCCTGCTGACCCGTCAGGAATACCAGAATACTGTCAACGATTTGTTGGGTTTGTCAGTCAGCATCATCCACGAGTTGCCGGATGAAAACCGTGTGGAAGGTTTCGACAACAACGTGGCAAGCAATCTGGTCACTGGTACGCGCATGGAAGCCTACTTGTCACAAGCCGAAAAGCTTGCCGCACAAGCGGTGCAACACAGTTGGTCAAACCTCGTGCCATGCAGCGGGGAAACGGCAGCGTGTGCGCAACAATTCATTCAGCAGTTTGGCAAGCGTGCTTACCGCCGCCCCTTGAGCAGCGCTGAAGTCAGCGCCCACGCCCAACGTTTCAGCCAGGGTACATTCCGTGATGCGGTAGAAAATACCGTGATGGCGATGCTGGCTTCGCCGCATTTCCTCTACCGTTCCGAACTGGGCGAATTGCAAGCCGATGGCACGTACCGGCTCACCCCGTATGAGGTGGCGAGCAGCCTGTCCTACCTGTTCCTGGGTTCCATGCCGGATGCGGCTTTGTTCCAAGCTGCTGACAACAATGCGCTGCAAACACCTGAACAGCGGATTGCACAGGCTTCACGCTTGTTGTCCAGCCAGCGCAGCCGCCAGCAGGTGGGTAACTTCGTTGGGCAATGGCTGCTCAGTTCCAGCCCGTATGCTCTACCAAACAAAGACTTGACCGTTTACCCCGGTTATACGGATGCAGTACGGGCAGCAATGTCACAGGAATTGATCGGTTTCTTTAACCATGTGGCGTTTGACTCCACTCAGCAGTTTGATGAATTGTTCACGGCTAATTATGTCTTGGCCAATAAAGCTTTGGCGGATTTCTACCACCTGAGTGGCCCCACCGGCAGTGCGTTGCAAGTGACGCCGGTCATGGACGGTACGCGCACCGGCTTGCTGACCTTGGGGGCGGTATTGTCCCGCTATGCCAACAGTGCGGAATCGCATCCGTTCAAGCGCGGCGCATTCTTCTTCGAGCGGGTGCTGTGCCATGATCTGGCACCGCCGGAAAATGCCGGTGTCATTGAGCCGCCCACACCCGACCCGACTGCGACCACTCGTGAGCGCTTTGATTTCCACAGCAAGTCGATGACAGCCTGTTATAGCTGCCACCAGTATCTGGATGGCCCCGGCTTCAGTTTTGAAAAATACGACGGGGTAGGCCAGTTCCGTCCGTTGGAAAACGGCAAGCCGATTGAAGTGAGTGGCATCCTGCGTGGCATGGAAACCTACACGCCGGATGAGGAAATCAGTTTCAACGACCTGATGCACCTCAGCCAGTTGGTGGCTGACAGCGATACCGCCGCGCAATGTGTGGCACGGCAGTATTACCGTTACACCACCGGGCGTGTTGAAACCGCCGCCGATAACTGCGCTCTGGAGAGTTACCTGCAAACTTACGCAGCCAGCGGCTACAACCTGCAAACCATGTTGCTGGGCATTGTCAATGCACCGGGCTTCACCGTGCGCCGTGCCGATTAAGGGGAGGATGACATCATGACAGTATCAGCAAAACGCCGTGCTTTCCTGAAAGGCTTGGGCGCAGCAGGGCTAGGTGCAGCGGGGTTGGGTGGCCTGACCCTGCCATTCGCCCGCACCGTAATGGCGGATGCCACTCCGGTACGCCGTGCCATTTTCGTTTTCATTCCTGACGGGATGGAATACCAGCATTGGCACGCGCAAGGCACTGGCACGAATTTCACCTTGCCACGCATGACCCAGCCATTGGAACGGGTGCGTGAACATTGCGTCTTCCTCAGCGGGGTGAATATGTACGGGCCGGGCAGTACCCACGAAGGCGGTATTGCCAAATTATTGACCGGGGCAGCCGGACGGGTGTTTCAGGACAAAAAAGTTTCACTGGATTATTACCTGGGCGAATGGTTCAGGAACCAGTCCGTGCGCCCACACCTGAATTTGGGGATTGTGCCGATTTACCGCGACAAGCCCATTACCTATGACCTGAATGGTGTGCCGGTGATGCCTGAAATGAACCCGCTGGCGGCGTTTACTTCGTTGTTTGGGGAAGAGGCCAACAACAACTTTGTAGAACAGCGGCGTTTAAGTGCTCTGGATGCCTCCCTGCAAGAGTTGAACGCCCTGCGTGCGCAGCTTGGCACGGCAGAAAAAATCAAGCTGGACATGCATCTTGAATCACTACGGGAAATGGAACGCAAACTGGCTTCCACCACAGCAGGCAGTTGCCCGGCATGGAATTTCAACCCGACCGGCTTTCAGGTAACGCGCACGGAAATCTGGCGCAACCCCGAATACCTAGATACCAACCAGCTCGGTGTCATCAGCGATTTGCACATGGACGTTGCGGTACACGCGCTGGCCTGTAACCTGACCCGCGTGGCTACGCTGGTGTGGAACAATTCGGTCAACGATGTGGTGATCAAGGAAGCGGGCAGTTACAAGACCTGTCATCAGGCATCGCATGAGGGTGGTGAGGATTTCATCAAGATCAAGGCATGGTATACCGAAAAGCTGGCGCAACTGATCGAACGCTTGCGCAGTGTGCCGGAAGGCAACGGTACGTTGCTGGACAATACGGTGATTTTCCTTGGCAGTGATCTGGCGAATGGCTCATGGCACAACCATGACAATATGCCGTTTATTCTGGCCGGTGGTGCGGCAGGTGGTTTGGTGGGCGGGCGCAGCCTGCAATACAACAATGCCGCGCATAACAAGATTCTGGTGTCGATTGCCCAGTTTATGGGCGTCAACATCAACCAGTTCGGGACAGAAGACAGCACACCCGGCCCATTGCCCGGTCTGTTGGCATAAAAGAGGATAGTGAATATGAAGGCTTTGGATCGTCGGCATTTTCTGAAAACGCTGGTCGCAGGCGCAATGGCGGGCACAGTCCTGGGTTTTCCCGCCATCGGGCGGGCTGCCGGGCAAAAAGTCGTTGTCGTCGGTGGTGGCACAGGCGGTGCAACCGTCGCCAAATACCTGCGCCGCCTCGACAACACGCTGGACGTGACCCTGATCGAAAAGAACCCGGTTTACACCACCTGTTACATGAGCAACGAGGTGTTGAGCGGGGATCGTACATTGGAGTCGTTGCAATTCAATTACGATGGCCTAAGGGCACATGGCGTGAAAATCGTGCAGGATGAAGTGACCGGCATTGATTATGACGGCAAGCAGGTATTGACCAAAAGTGGCACACGTTACCCGTATGAGCGTTGCGTGGTATCGCCGGGGATTGATTTCAAATACGATGCGATTGCCGGTTATAGCGAAGCCGCGATTACTGCCATCCCTCATGCTTGGAAGGCCGGGTCGCAAACCCTAGTGCTGCGTGACCAATTGCACGCTATGACGGATGGCGGCACAGTGGTAATCGCTGCCCCACCCAACCCCTACCGCTGCCCGCCCGCGCCGTATGAACGCGCCAGCCAGATTGCCCATTACCTGAAACAGCATAAACCCAACTCCAAGGTCATCATCCTTGACCCCAAAGAGAGTTTCACCAAGCAGGCATTGTTTGAGCAGGCATGGCGCGAACTGTACGGCTATGGCACAGACAATGCCTTGCTCGAATGGTGGTCTGGTGATGCGGCGGCAGGTGTGGTCGAAGTGGATGTCGCTTCCAGAACGGCGATTACCCAGTTCGGCGACCGGGTACAGGGGGCGGTGTTGAATGTGATTCCACCGCAAAAAGCGGGTAAGTTGGCTTTTGATGCGGATCTGGTCGATGGCACTGGCTGGTGTCCAGTCAACAAGCTGACTTTTGAATCGAGCCGTCATGCGAATGTGCATGTGATTGGTGATGCGTGCATGGCAGACTCTTTACCTAAATCCGGCTTTGCAGCGAATTCGGAAGCCAAGGTGTGCGCTGCGGCCATTCATGCGCTGCTGAATGGCCTAGAAGTGGAAAGCCCGTCATTCTCCAACGGCTGTTACAGTCTGGTTGGCAAGGATTACGCGATTTCGGTAGTAGGTGTATATCGGCTATCGGATGACGGCAGGTTGGTGGAGAACATTCCGGGCAGTGGTGGCGTGTCTTCCGCTACGGCAACTGCCCAGGATCGTTTGTTTGACGCCAGCTATGCGTATAGTTGGTACAACAATTTCACGCAGGATGTGTTCAAGTAAATCTCAACTTACTCACTCCGCAACGCTTCCACCGGCGGCAGCGCCGATGCCCGCTGTGCGGGCGCAAACCCTGCCAATAACCCGGTGATGACCGCGACAGCTTCCGCCAGCAACACATACAGCCAGTCGATTTGCACTGGCATGGCTGGAATAACGGCGTGCAACAGCCAGGCAATCCCAATCCCCACCAGCATTCCGGCAACACCACCTAAGCCCGCCAAGGCGGCGGCTTCCAGCAGAAACAAATAGGTCACTTGCTGGCGGGATGCGCCCAACGCCCGCAGCAAGCCGATTTCACCCGTGCGTTCATTCACCGCAATGCTCATAATGGTGAGGATGCCAACCCCGCCCACCAGCAAAGAAATGCTCCCAATGCCCGCTACCACGGCTTTGAGAATGTCGAGAATCGACCCCAAGGTTTTCAGCATATCGCTTTGGCTGGTGATAGTGACATCTTCCGTGCCATGACGCTGAATCAGCAAGGCTTTGATTTGCTCAATAATGGCAGCTTCATTGGCTCCCGCTTGATACAACACGTCGATTTCCATTAGCCCCTCTCGGTTGAATAGAGCAAGAGCGCGGGCAACGGGGATGTAGACCGCATCATCCATATCAAATCCCAAAATTTGCCCCTTGGTTTCCATTACGCCGATGACACGAAAACGCTCTTGCCCAATGCGCAGATGCTGACCCAGCGGACTGCGGTCGGGAAACAGTTCGGAGCGGACTTTTGCACCAATCACCGCCATATTGCGGGCTTGCGTGGTGGTGTCATCAGGCAAAAATTGCCCGCTGGCAAGGTGCAATTGCCAGGTTTGCAAGGTTTCGTGATTCACGCCGAGAACAGTTGTCCAGCGGGTCAGTTGCCCGACTTCGACAGGAGAATTGCCTTGCACCATCGGCACTGACGTTTGCACACCTTGAATGCGCCGCAAGCTTTCTGCATCCTCAATCGACAGCGGACGCACATTGCTGACCATCGCCCCCGATACCCCAAAGGTGGAACTTTTGCCGGGGTTGATGGCAATAATATGCGCCCCAAACTGGGTAAATTGCTGGAGTACGTAATGCTGCACTCCGCCACCCAATGCGGTTAGCAATACCACTGCTGCAATCCCGACCGCAATCCCCAACGCCGTCAGAAAACTACGCATCGGGCTGAAGCGAATACTGCTGGTAGCAAGGTGCAAGTAATCCGCTAACAGCATGGCTACCTCCCCGACAAGGCGGCGACCGGATCCAGCCGTGCAGCCTGCCGTGCCGGAATACTGCCAAACAGCAAGCCGGTGAAAAACGTAATCAGCACCGAAGCCAACAACGCCCACAACGGCGGTTGCGCACTGAAATCCGGCACTGCCTGATTCAACAGCAATACCCCGCCCAAGCCCAGCAGCAAACCAATGGCTCCGCCCGCACTCGCCAGCAAGGTCGCTTCGGTCAAAAACAGGCGCAAGACTTGCGAGGTCGGTGCTCCCAAGGCTTTGAGCAAACCGATTTCAGCCTTGCGTTGGCTAACCGCTACCAACATCACATTCATAATCAGAATCCCCGCGACCAGCAAACTGATCGCCGCAATGCCGCCCAATGCCCAGGTCAAAGCACTGAGGATATTGTCAAAGGTGCCAATCAAAGAATCTTGCGCAATAATGGTAATGTCATCCTCACCGTCGTGGCGCTGGCGGATAATGCGTTCAATGTCTTGCGTGGCTTGTGCCAATTGCCCTTGACTCTCCGCCGTGACAATAATGCGAAACAGCGAGGGTGCATTGAATAAGTTCCGCGCACTGGCAACCGGAATCACCACCATGTCGCTCATATCCGACCCCAGCGATTGCCCCTTGCCTGCGAGTACACCGATCACGCGGAAACGTGACCCACCGATACGCACCCATTCGCCCAAGGCATTGCGGTTGGCGAATAGCTCTTTCCACACCGTTTCCCCCAGCAAACACACCGCCGTGGCGACACGCGGATTGCTATCCGGCAAGCTTTGCCCGCTGGCAAGTTCCAATTGCCGCGCACTCAGCAGAGACGGGGTGGAACCCATGATGGTGACTTCGCGTTCACGTGATTCATACGCGACGGGAGCAGCACCGAGAATAATGGGTGCAACCTCTTTGATGGCGGGGCTGCGTTGCAGGGCAAGTGCATCATCCAACGTCAAATCACGCGGGGTGGTGCCAATCAGGGGTGGCGCACCGCCGGTAGTTTCCGAACGCCCCGGTAACACAATCAGCAAGTTGGAACCTAAGCCTTGGAATTGCCCAATCACATACAGCCGTGCGCCTTCACCCAAGGAGGTGAGCAAAATAATCGCCGCCACCCCAATGCACATTGCCAGCAAGATCAAAGCGGTACGCCCCGGATACGCGCGTAAGGCTTGGTAACTGAAGTGCAGGGTGTCTTGCGGTTTCATGCTTCAATGCTCATCGGCAACCACCTTACCATCGACCATGCGAATCTGCCGCCGGGCGCGTTTACCGATGTCGGTATCATGTGTCACCACGATGAGAGTGATGCCTTGTGCGTTCAGCGCTTCAAGGATGCGGATAACCTCTGCGCTGGAATGCGAATCCAGATTGCCGGTAGGTTCATCCGCCAACAGCAGGGGCGCTTGCATAATGGTAGCGCGGGCAATCGCTACCCGCTGTTGTTGCCCACCAGACAGTTGCGCAGGACGGTGATCAGCACGATCTTGCAAGCCTAAACCCGCCAAGGCTTGCTGCACTTTGGTCTTGCGAACAGCCGCAGGCATTCCGGTCAGCACCAACGGCAACGCCACATTATCCGCCGCACTCAAACGCGGAATCAGGTGAAACGACTGGAAAATGAAACCAATTTTTTCACGCCGTACTTGCGCCCGCTGTTCTTCGGGCAGGGTGGTGAGTTCGCGGCCTTCCAAGCGGTAACTGCCTGCATTAGTCTGATCCAGCAAACCCAAGGCATTCAGCAAGGTCGATTTCCCTGAACCTGACGGCCCCATGACACTGATGTAATCACCTGCGTGGATGTCGAGACTGACGTGATCCAGTGCGTGTACGGTTTCATCGCCTACCTGAAAGTGACGGCAAATGTCACGCAAGGTGATGAAGGGGTCAGTCATCCGTCGTGTCCTTCGCCTTTGCTGCGATACCTTCTGCAATCCCCGCTATACCCGGTGTAGTAACAATCGTGTCACCCTCATCCAAACCCGCCGTGACTTCGGTAAAGCTCCAATTGCTCAAGCCTGCCGTGATTTTGCGCTTTTCCAGCTTGCCTGCGGTATTGAGTAGGTAAACTGCTTGACCGCTTAACACGGCTTCGGTGGGAATCCGTAACACATCGGGGCGAGTTTCGAGAATAATATCCACATCCGCGCTGTAACCGACCAGTAAGGCATCGAGATCGGAGGGATTAGTAAAAGCAAGTTCAACTTCCACCGTCCGCGCTTGTTTTTCAAGGTCGATGACATAAGCGCCCACCCGCGTGACCTTGCCGGGGAAATCACGCCCGCGCCACGCATCCAGCGTTATGCGGGCGGGCAAACCGGATTTGATTTTGGGCGCATCCACTTCATCAATCGGCGCACTCACCAGAAAACAGCCCGGTTCAATCAAGTCCACTACCGGCAATGTTTGGATGCCGGGTGGCGAGGGGGTGACGTATTCGTTGAGTTCGCCGTTAATGCCAGCAATCACGCCTGCAAACGGGGCAACCAGCACGGTGCGTTCCAGTTGCGCTTGTGCGGCTTGGAGTTGCGCTTGCGTGACCGTAATTTGCGCTTCGGCAGCATGACAACTGGCAGCCGTTACCGCCGCGTTGGTATTGGCTTTATCCAGCTCTTGCACCGAAATGCTGGCAGATTGGCGTAGTAATCGGGCGCGTTCAGCGGCGCGTTGTGCTTCTTCCGCTTGCAAACAGGCAGCGCTGCGTTGCGCCCGTGCCGCTTGCACGCCTTTCTCGGCAGCGTCTAAACTGGCTTGCAAATCGTGATTCCACAAGCGCAACAACACCTCACCCGCTTTGACCTGTGCGCCTTTTGCAAAGGGTAAAGCACTAATTTGCCCACCGATGGAAGGTGACATTCTGGCGCGGCGGCAGGCTTTGACTGTCCCGGCACGGGTATTGGCAACTGTAGATTCCACGACACCGCGACTGACATTAGCAATGCTGACTTCCAATAAGGTTGGGTGTTGTTGTTGCCAGAACCACCACGCGAGGATGGCAATGAGCGGCGTGATCAGCAAAAAACGAGACAAGCGCATGATAAAACTCCATAGCCTTCTCGTTTCAGTGTAGCACTTCCTCCGCCTCACACGACTTGTGCAAAGTCATGGTGGGCTACTGGAAGTTGATTGGCAGGGAGATTTCTTGCCCATTGCGGGTAATGTTAAGGTTTACTTGGGCAGATGTGGCCGCTTCTTGCAGAACACGCATGGCAACCGCAGGGTTTTCCAATGCAGTGCCATTCACTGACGTCACGACATCGCCGGGTTGCAAGCCCAATTGGTTGAACATCGCCACATTGCTGCCGGGGTTTAACTGAAACCCCAAAAATTTGCCATCACGCTCGTAAGGCTGTGGACTCGCCACTTCCAAGAGACGCATATTGTTATTTAACACCTCCTCACGAAACGTGCCTAGGTTAGCTGCCTCCTGAGGTTCAGGCGCAGGTTCATCAACCGCAGGTTCCACCGGCATCTGTTGTTCCATTTGCTCTATTGGCGGCGGAATCGCGCCTTCGCTAGGGGTGAACATATCAGGAGGCGGCATGATTTCGGGGTCAGGCTGCGAAAAGTCAGGCGTCGGCATACCATTAGTAACATCAGCCGCAGCGACACCACCGCCCCCACTTAATTCTGGCTTAGGCAATGCCAACTTTTCCAATAGGCCATTACGCCGTAGCAGCACATGATCAGCTAACACTTGCTCCAGCACCGCCCCCGAATTTCCGATATTTTCGCCAGCAGAATAGGTTTTTTGCTGTCCGTTTTCTTCAATAATCGCATAGCCTTTATTGTTTGACGGTGCATAAACCCCTTGAAGTTTGAGTGCCAGTTGGGTGGGCTGGATATTGGCTGGTGCAGGTTTGCCACTTTCTGCCTGATAGACACCAAATAAATGGTAAGAAGCTAAAGTAGCCCCTAGGTTTTGCGCCTGTTGCGCTTCACCGCTCATGATTGCCGTATCGGTTGGGGTGAGCAATGGGCGAGGTTCGGTGGGAAATAACATCCACACCAGCCGCGCTAACAAAAAGCCAAACACGATGACTAACCCAACACTCACATAATCCGGGGCGCGTCCCAGTAGGCTATCAAACAAACGCGCATGTTGCGTACCCTGCATGTGCAAACCCCTTATAACAGCTTAAACTTGATAGTACTCACGATACCATTGCACGAAACGGCGCGTACCTTCGTCAACCGACATACTCGGACGGTAACCCACATCTTGCACCAGCGCATCCACATCCGCGTAAGTATCCGGCACATCACCCGGTTGTAATGGCAATAAATTCAACTCCGCCTTCATCCCCAGTGCATCTTCAATGGCACGGATATAATCCATCAATTCCACCGGATTCTGATTGCCGATATTGTAAACGCGCCAAGGGGCTTTGCTGGTGCCGGGGTCGGGTTGCATCCCGCTCCACGCTGGATTGCCCGTTGCCGTATGATCCAGCGTGCGAATCACGCCTTCCACAATGTCGTCGATATAAGTGAAATCGCGGCGGTGTTTACCGTAATTGAACACATCAATCGGCTTGCCTGCCAAAATCGCCTTGGTGAATTTGAACATCGCCATATCGGGGCGACTCCACGGGCCATACACCGTGAAAAAGCGTAACCCCGTGGTTGGCAAACCGTATAAATGCGAATACGTATGCGCCATGAGTTCATTAGCTTTTTTGGAGGCAGCGTACAGTGACAGCGGATGATCCACGTTATCATGCACCGAAAACGGCATAGATTCGTTTGCGCCATACACCGAACTGGACGACGCATACACCAAATGCTTCACCCCATTATGGCGGCAACCTTCCAGAATATGCCCAAACCCCACCAGATTACTGTCGATGTAAGCCAAGGGGTTGTCGATGGAATAACGTACACCGGCTTGCGCGGCAAGATTCACCACCGCATCCAAGCCTTCTTCGGCAAACAGTTGCGCCATGCCCGCACGGTCGGCTAAATCCAAACGGATGAACTTGAATTTGCTTGATGTATCCGCGTCGATCACCCGTTGCAAACGGCGTTCTTTCAAGGTGACATCGTAGTAATCGTTGAAATTGTCGATACCGACGACTTCATCGCCGCGTTGCAGCAATTGCAAGGCGAGGTGCATCCCGATGAATCCTGCTACCCCTGTGATTAATACACGCATTTTTCTATCCTTTTATTGTTCAATCGGTGCTGAGCATACCACAATTGGTGCGTTGCTTAGCTTTTCGATGCCTTCTTGATCTTCATCTCGGCAAACTTTTCCTGGTACTCCTCGACCTTGGTTTTCATCACTTCTTTCAACGGATGAGTGGTGTTGACGACTTTCAGCAAGCGCTCGGTGTCGAGTTCGGCGCGGTGATCGACGAAGGCTTGTTCAATGGCTTCGGTGACGATGGATTCGATGTCAGCACCGGAATAGCCGTTGGTTGTGTCAGCAAGTTGTGTCAGGTTGATGCGGCTGCTGAGTTTTTTACGATTTTGCAAGTGCACTGTAAAGATGTCCACCCGCTCTGTCCTGTTGGGTGTGAACAAAAGTGCGGTAAACCTCATGCCGCCTCAGCGGTGTTTCGCCAATAATGCTTCCATTGCTGGTTTCCCCGCATGACCCTCAACGCCAACATATCCGCCGCATTATCACTTTTCCACCATGCCCCCGATTTTTTTAAGCGTTGCTGGATGATGTAACGGTGTGCACTTTCTATTTCGCCCGACCCCACGGGCAATCCGAGGGATTTTGCTGTCGGGTAATCCAGTTGCTCAATGCGGTTGCTCAGGTAACGGTGACAAGCTCGTACTGGGGCGTTACTGTCTTCTACCGTTTCTGCTTCGAGGAAAGGTTTCAGTGTGTCGATGACCGCTTGAGCTTGACCATCCTGTAGGGCTTTTTTCTGTTTGGCAAACCATTTATCCTTGTCCTTGAGGCATGAACAGCTTGCGGATGCTGCTGATAGGTATTCACAAACATGATAAAAATCAATCAGGTAATGTCCTTGTGTGCCAAATTGTTCATCCACTTGACGGTTGATCCAGCTTGCCCCATCACCCACCGCATGGAGGAACGTGCTTTTTCCAAATCCAGCACGGCAGGCGGTGTCGAATAAGATTTTTCCAGCATCTTCTACCGTGCCACCGAATATTGCGCCAAACGTTGGCGTAGCACTGCCTTTGGCGTGGGCAAGACACAGGCGGGCTTCTTTCCAGCTTTCCTTTTTGCCTTTGCGCTTGTCGGGGGCTGTTTCGTCAATCTCGACGATGGGGATCATGCTGCCGTCCATTTCGGCAATGACATAGGCTTTTCCCAACGTGCTTGGATAGTCTTTTATCAACACTTGGGATTCATGGATGCGTTTGGCGTGACCTTCGGTGATGTGTCGGATGCTGCTGGATGCCAGCCGTATCCCGTAATGTTCTTCTAATTTATCAGGCACTTGAGCAAATGAACAGTCCGCCCCAAAGTCCGTCACCGCCCGTTGCAGCGGGAGCGAACAGCCTCGGCAAACAACCTCGGCACTCTGGCTAAAGGGGCGGACACGCTTGCCGGGAATCCGGTAGACCGGTTCGCTTATGTGGATTTTTCCGTAGGTCGTGTGCCAATGACAGTTTTTTTTCCACTCTTTACATACTTCCCAATGCCTTCTTCACAGGCTGGGGCTGTGCATTTTTCTACACGTTTGTTTGCCCATGCAGTGATCGCATCATTTCCCATTTGGCGCAGTTCTTCTATCACCCGCTGTTCGGCGTCTGCTGCTTTGATAATGTCATCACCGGCATTTTCAACCACCTCGATTAGCCCTTCCATCCGAGCTTTTAATGCTGGGTTGCGGTTCAAGGCTTCTAAAAGTTTTTGGTCGCGGGAGCTAACTGTCAACATGGGAAAGTCCTTTTTCTCTGGTTTTAGGGGATGCCATCTTAGTCTACAGGACACCGCACTTTTGTTCACACCCGCAGCAAACTCCAGCGTTGTGCAATCAGGGCGCGTTCGGTAGAATTCATAGCGTGGGCTTAATGGTTGTTTTGACGCTTCTATTATCGCCGAAAACGGCAGCCCACACTTCTTTTTTCCTTCAGATGAAGGAAGGTTCACGCTGAAAATGTAATTTTGCAAGTGGCTCGTTGGTTATTCGCGATGCCCATTTAGGGCTAAAAGATCAACCCATTACAATTGCCCGTTTAAAAGCGTTAATCAGCAAAATTCTGACGAACTCTGATGCAATAGTAACGGTATTTTTGGTGTCATCTGAATCTTATATTCCGCGTGAATTGGAAAAATTCATCACCGTGTTTGACCTGCCACTCCCCGATGAACAAGATATTCGAGAGGTTATCCACAGCTATGCCGAAGCCTATGAGCAGGCCATCAGCGACGACGATGTAACCACCCTAGCACTGGCATTCCAAGGCTTGACTCGTTACGAAATCGGGCAGTTGCTCAATCGTGGCTATCAGCGTAGCGGCAGTATTGGTGTTGAAGACCTCGATCTTGTGCATTCCGAAAAAGCGCAAATTATCAAAAAAAGCGGCATCATGGAAATGCTGACAGTGCGCGAAAAGCTCGAAGACATCGGCGGCTTGCTCAACCTCAAACCGTGGCTGCAACAAAAAGCCAAAGTCATGAACGACTGGTCGAATGCCCGCCAATTCGGGGTAGCCATGCCCAAAGGCGTGATGATTGTCGGGATGCCCGGTTGCGGCAAATCCCTCACCGCCAAAGCCACCGCAGCCCTGTTCAATTTGCCCCTGCTCAAACTCGACATGGGGTCTTTGATGGGCAAATACGTCGGCGAAAGCGAAGGCAATATGCGCCGCGCTATCAAGGTAGCCGAAGCCGTCAGCCCATGCGTATTATGGGTCGATGAAGTCGAAAAAGCCTTTGTCGGCATTGGCAGCGGCGGGGCGGGTTCGGAAGTCGCCACTCGTCTATTCGGTTACTTCCTCACTTGGATGCAGGAAAAAACCAGCCAAGTCTTCGTGATCGCCACCGCCAATGACATTTCCGCCCTACCGCCGGAATTGTTGCGCAAAGGGCGTTTCGACGAAATTTTCTACGTGGATTTCCCTAACAGGACAGGGTGTGAACAAAAGTGCGGTGTCCTGTAGACTAAGATGGCATCCCCTAAAACCAGAGAAAAAGGACTTTCCCATGTTGACAGTTAGCTCCCGCGACCAAAAACTTTTAGAAGCCTTGAACCGCAACCCCGCATTAAAAGCTCGGATGGAAGGGCTAATCGAGGTGGTTGAAAATGCCGGTGATGACATTATCAAAGCAGCAGACGCCGAACAGCGGGTGATAGAAGAACTGCGCCAAATGGGAAATGATGCGATCACTGCATGGGCAAACAAACGTGTAGAAAAATGCACAGCCCCAGCCTGTGAAGAAGGCATTGGGAAGTATGTAAAGAGTGGAAAAAAAACTGTCATTGGCACACGACCTACGGAAAAATCCACATAAGCGAACCGGTCTACCGGATTCCCGGCAAGCGTGTCCGCCCCTTTAGCCAGAGTGCCGAGGTTGTTTGCCGAGGCTGTTCGCTCCCGCTGCAACGGGCGGTGACGGACTTTGGGGCGGACTGTTCATTTGCTCAAGTGCCTGATAAATTAGAAGAACATTACGGGATACGGCTGGCATCCAGCAGCATCCGACACATCACCGAAGGTCACGCCAAACGCATCCATGAATCCCAAGTGTTGATAAAAGACTATCCAAGCACGTTGGGAAAAGCCTATGTCATTGCCGAAATGGACGGCAGCATGATCCCCATCGTCGAGATTGACGAAACAGCCCCCGACAAGCGCAAAGGCAAAAAGGAAAGCTGGAAAGAAGCCCGCCTGTGTCTTGCCCACGCCAAAGGCAGTGCTACGCCAACGTTTGGCGCAATATTCGGTGGCACGGTAGAAGATGCTGGAAAAATCTTATTCGACACCGCCTGCCGTGCTGGATTTGGAAAAAGCACGTTCCTCCATGCGGTGGGTGATGGGGCAAGCTGGATCAACCGTCAAGTGGATGAACAATTTGGCACACAAGGACATTACCTGATTGATTTTTATCATGTTTGTGAATACCTATCAGCAGCATCCGCAAGCTGTTCATGCCTCAAGGACAAGGATAAATGGTTTGCCAAACAGAAAAAAGCCCTACAGGATGGTCAAGCTCAAGCGGTCATCGACACACTGAAACCTTTCCTCGAAGCAGAAACGGTAGAAGACAGTAACGCCCCAGTACGAGCTTGTCACCGTTACCTGAGCAACCGCATTGAGCAACTGGATTACCCGACAGCAAAATCCCTCGGATTGCCCGTGGGGTCGGGCGAAATAGAAAGTGCACACCGTTACATCATCCAGCAACGCTTAAAAAAATCGGGGGCATGGTGGAAAAGTGATAATGCGGCGGATATGTTGGCGTTGAGGGTCATGCGGGGAAACCAGCAATGGAAGCATTATTGGCGAAACACCGCTGAGGCGGCATGAGGTTTACCGCACTTTTGTTCACACCCCACGGATGCCGAAACGTTGCGTCAGTTGCGCATTCTTGTCCACATCCACTTTCGCCAGCAGAAACGCGCCTTGGTAATCATCGGCAAATCTAGCCAATAGCGGCATCAGACTCCGGCAAGGGCCACACCATTCGGCATAGAAATCGACCATGACCGGCGTTTTGTGGGAAGTTTCCAGCACCATTGCGTCAAATTCGTCGGCATTGACGAAGGCTTCATGGTTGCTACGGTTATTGGAAGGCTCTGCCTGCTTTGAGCGACGCAGCGACCGGACAATCAAGAAAGTAAAAGTGGCAACCACTCAACAGTCATAAGTTCTCCCCATCCCCCCAAGCAGCACGAAATCCCTTAGAGTAGGCGTTACCAGCGACCTATTATCCAAGGGACATCATGCTAGTTGATCTATACCAGAGCCTTCACCACTTTAAAAGTGAATTTTCGCGCCAGCGAGCATGGCTATTGTTTTGCGCCATCATCCTGAGCTTTTTAGCGGCGACCGAGATGAGCGGGGTCACGTCGATGTGCCGTTACTGGTTATCGGATGAACGGGGCTACCATCGGTTGCTCCATTTTTTTCGTGCCGGGTCTTACCATCCTGAGCGGTTACGGGCGAGCTGGCAGCGGTGGGTGTTGTCCCATGCGCCGCTGGTTGAGGTGGCGGGGCGTTTGGTGGTGCTGGGCGACCATACCCATGTGGTTAAGGATGGTGGGCGGATGCCGGGGGTCGTTTCCTTGCGGGAAACCTCGGAAACCCAAAGCAAACCGGACTATTTCCGGGGGCAGTGTTGGGGAGCCGTGGGGTTGTTGGTGGGGAGCCTGTCCGCCTGTTTCTGCCTGCCGCTGAGTTTGCAAATCCATCAGGGGTTTCGGTATTTGGGGGAAGAGGATGCTAACGACCCGACACTCAAACTGGGGACACGGGTGGTGCAGATGGCGTTGTCGTTTGCGCAGGTGAATGACCGCCCGGTGTGGCTGGTGCTGGATGCGTTCTTTGCCACGGCTTCGGTGTTCCGGCTGGCACGCTCGGTTTGGTCGGTGGCGTTACAACAACCACTGGTGCAGGTCATCACCCGCGCTAAAAAGAACTATGTGGCCTACTTCCCTGCGCCACCCAAACCGCCGGGAAGGCGTGGGCGGCAACGCCAGTACGGGATGAAGCTGGTGTTGTGGGAAGCCTTTGACCATGCTGATTTTTTCCGTGAAGTGACCCTGTGCATTTATGGCAAGGAGGAGTCGGTACGCCTGATGTCCCATACCCTGTGGTGGAAACCGTTAGGGCAGCCGCTGCAATTTGTCTGGGCAGTCACTTCCCGTGGCCCTATCCTGCTGATGTGTTCGGATTTGGTGCTGGACGCGGAAACTATCCTCACCCTGTACTGCCGACGCACCCGGATTGAAACCTTGTTTGATGCCCTGAAGAATACCATGGGTGCGTTCCGCTTCCACTTCTGGAGCCGTTACCTGCCGCGCCATTCCCGGCGACCTACCGCCAATCGGCATCTCAAAGCCCCCCAAGCACAGCACCTCCCCACGGTGGTGGCCTGCTGGCAGGCAATGGAAACCTTTGTGTTGTGTGCCTGCATCGCCACCGGTTTGCTACAACTGTTTTCCCTCAAGTACCATGAGGGGCTGTGGAAGCAGCAGGTCTTGTATTTGCGCACCCGTTCCCGTGAATTGCCTTCCGAGAACACCGTGCGACAGATTTTAGCACCACTACTGGCACGGCAATTACTGCGCTCTCCCCCCAAAGCCTTCTGGTGGCGAATTAACGCGGCCGTCAACGGCGATGAGGACGATGATAGGCAAACATGAACCGCTAACAGCGGGAAAATACCCATAATCAAGGTGTTAAAACAGCAGTTCAGTAAGGCTGCTGCCTAACATCATGCTTGGTTTTGGGGGAATGTCACGACTGTTGAGTTACTGGATACCAACACCTGCATTCAGTTCATGAATGGCACTTCCGCAGCGGTCAAACAGCATTTCCAACAGCATTCACCCGCCGAGATTGCGCTATGCAGTGTGGTCAAAGCGGAATTGTTGTTTGGGGCGCGACATAGCCAACGGGTGGAAAGTAATCTGCAACGGCTGAAACGCTTTGTTGCCCCGTTTACGAGTTTGCCATTTGATGACCGTTGTGCAGAAGAATATGGGCAAATCCGCGCAGATCTGAGCCGTCAGGGGAAGTTGATTGGCCCCAATGATATGCTGATTGCGGCAATAGCACGGGTACATGATGCGGTATTGGTAACGAACAATACCGCTGAGTTTGAGCGTATTGCCAATTTACGGCTGGTGGATTGGCAGCAAAATGCTTAAACCCCTCGTTTCGCTGGAATCCCCCCCCGCATAACCTGTTGCGCTTACTGACCGGAACAGAACTTTCGTGAAACACTTCCACCGACTCACCGCCCTCAACCCCAGTGCCCCCACGCACGGCGGCACGGACGGACGCATCCGCAGCTTTTCCCTGCAATTCGACCAACCCTTGCCCTGGGCAGGGGTTTCCGAAGCACTCGACACGCTGGTGGAATTTTGCAGCGCCCGCCTGTTACGCATGAAAGCCATCGTCAACGTGCAAGAATACCCCGGTCGCCCCATCGTGCTACACGCCGTGCAACACCTGTTTTACCCCTCGGTGGAACTCCCCGCATCGCCTGACGCTGAACAGCGCAGCCGCTTTGTGTTCATCACCGCCGACCTCGACGAAGCTTTCGTCAGCAACTTGCTGACCTCGTTTACCCAAACCGTTAGTGCATCCAGATGAACGTGATCGAACTGCAAAACCTGCACTACCGCTGGCAAGGTCAAAGCCGTGACACGCTGGCAATTGCCAAGTTGCACGTTGCCCAAGGTGAACACCTGTTTATTCGCGGCGCAAGCGGCAGCGGCAAAACCACGTTTCTCAACCTGCTGGCAGGCATTTTGCGCCCTGCCAGTGGCAGCTTGACCATTCTGGGGCAAGCCTTGCACAGCATGGATAATGCCGCCCGCGACCGTTTCCGTGCGGATCACATGGGTGTGATCTTCCAGCAGTTCAACCTGTTGCCGTATCTGTCGGTGCGGGAAAATGTGCAGTTGCCCTGCCATTTTTCCAAACGGCGCAAACAACAGGCAGGGGATATGCAAGCCACCACCAACCGCTTGCTGGAACATCTGGGCTTAGATCGCAACTTGTGGGAACGCCCCGTCACTGACCTGAGCGTGGGGCAACAACAGCGCGTCGCCGTCGCCCGCGCCCTGATCGGCAGCCCCGAACTGATCATTGCGGATGAACCCACGTCGGCGCTGGATACCGATACCCGTGACGGTTTCCTTCATTTGCTGTTCAAGGAAGCTGCGGTGCAAGGCAGCACCATTGTGTTTGTGAGCCACGATCCGCACATTGCCAGCCATTTTCCGCGCCTGGTCAGGGCAATCGCTTGAATAATCGCCTTACTTACATGACTTGCTCCAGCAGTTGTGCCAGATAGTCAGTTGACCACCCTGCCTGTTTACGGCGGACTTTGAGGCTATGTTTGTTGGTTTTGTCATTGCGCAGCAGGTTAGTACCCATGTGGCGCAGGATGGCGAGATTATGTGCGCCATGGTTGCTACGGTTTCTCGCCAAATCTTCCCGCATCAGGACATCCAGCACCCAATGCAACTTGTTTTCGATTGCCCAGTGGGAGCGGACGGCATATTGTGCGGCCTTGGCGATCATCGCCAGTGAACAAATGTAGTGGCGGATGGAATAGGTGGATTTTCCTGCTTTTTCGACCCAGGACTCGATACAGATGATGCTGGCAAGTCCTGCCCATTCCTGCCGTTGTTCCAACCAAGCAACATCGGTGCAAATGCGGCAACGGCGGGTTTCGAGCCGCCCGTGGTCTTTTTCCACCTGGGTGTCTTCATCCAGCACATAACCGGCAGGCGGCTTTTCGAAAAACAGGGCGATGTCTTCTGCTAACGTTTTCTGATTGTCTTTGACTGCCAGTAGGTAATCACCGCCTGCTTCCACGATTTGCTTGGCGATGGCCTTTTGTGTCCCCATCGCATCAATGGTGATCAAGCAGCCTTCAATGTCGAGCTTGCGTAGCAAGGCGGGGATGGCAGTGATTTCATTGGATTTCTGGTCGGTGGCTTCCTGCCCCAGCACTAGATTTTGCTGGTTTGCCCACGCTGACACCAGGTGCAGAGGGTTCTGCCCGTTGCCACCACTGCGCCGTGAGGTTTTGCCGTCAATGTTCAATAGGTCAGCCTCCCCTGCGGACAGGCTGTTTGTCCAACGGATAAACAGTTCCGAAAACAGCTTAGCATTCAGCGCGTTGAACACGTCACTCACCGTGTCATGGCTGGGAAAGCCCCGTGCATAGGGATAATAGCGGCGCAGGAAATCCGCGTTTAGCTTTGCCCAGCGCACCATTTCCACCACATCGTCTGCCCCTGCTAAGCTGCCTGCCAAACCCAGCAATAGGATTTCAGGTAGGGGGTAGAGAACTTTGGCTTGCTGGCGGGGGTCTTCCAAAAATGACAACTGTTCCAGTAGGCGGCTGATAGCGCTGGACGGCAAGTTCGGCATCGGTTTTGTCCTTTCGGGAAAAACCTTATTTATGCATGTTTTGCAACCAAACTTTCAAGCGATTGCCCTGGGGTATGCGGTGGATGCCTGTAGCCCGCTGCTGGTTGAACGCTATCAGTGGGGTGAAACAACGCCCATCAGGAATGTGTTCGAGGGGCTGGAAGTGCATGTCGCCGTCCGGGATACCGATGCCTGCCTTTACAAGGTTGGCTTTCAGGTGACGTTAGTAGGCAGGATTATCGCTCTCCACATCCGGGCTGGCATGTAACCCTGGTTAGTTGGAATTCCTGCAAAAAAATTCCAATAACGTGCAAAAAAATTCTAATGTCACAGGGCGCTGGTGGCATATCCTGAAGCCAAGGTTCCGCGATGGACAAAGCAGCGGGATTTAACGCAGTACAGGCAAGGGGGGATGTTTATGGCTTCACCACAAGAATCCGTCGGGCGGGTAGCAGGGCTGGCGCGTAAAGGTAACTGCCCTCCCTTGCTGTCGGTGCTGACACTGTTATCTGTCTTGTTGTTGGCTGGTTGCGACAGTGGCGGCGGGGGCGCAACGCCTGCTGAAACGTCAGCGGGAGAGGGCGGTATGCAGTCAGGAGGGGAAATAGCCGATAGCGGGGTAGTGCCTCCATCCCCCAGCGGCAAGCTTAATGATACCGGTATCACCTTTTGCAGTGATTATGCCATTGATCATAGCGATAATTATAATCGCGATGTGGCGTGTTCGTTGTTGTCCGATGCTGACGGCGACCCTGTGCCGCCCGCCAACCGGATTGATGGAGCGGGCAAACCCACCGGACAGGATGGGCATGTGGGGCGTGATGTCACGCATCCTGACAACAGTGATGGTCATGCCGGTTTCAGCTTCACCAAGATCGGCACAAATGGCCGGACATTGGCAATCCAGGACCAGTTATGGAGCGATTGGGGATCTGAGTCGATGGGGCTGAAATGGTCTTGCGTCAAGGATAACGTCACCGGCCTGATCTGGGAGGTCAAACAATCGACACCTGACGGGCGTGATGCTGTAGATGCTCATCCCTATCCGTTACATGATCCTGATGATACCTACACTTGGAACAACGCCGGTGCCTATGTTAAGCAGGTAAATACCAAGGGTTGGTGTGGGGCTAATGATTGGCGGCTACCGACCATAAATGAGTTGGAATCCATTACTGACCTGGGGCGTAGCTACCCGTCGCTGGATATGGCCTATTTCCCGAATACGGCTTTCCCGAGTACGGCAGTTAGTTCTAGCTCACCTCACTGGTCTGCGACGCCCAGTGGCGCAACCAAGGCATGGAAGCTTTACGCCTCCTTTGGTGTCCGTATGACGGATGAGCGTTCTGGTAGCGCTTACGTGCGCTTAGTCCGTTCCGGCCATCAGGTTGCAGCACCGCAATGTATCCCGGACAGCGACTTTACTGTCCACGATGACGGGACTGTCACCCATAAACCTACTGGCCTGATGTGGAAGCGTTGCCTGGAAGGCCAGCCCTTTTCTGATAACGGCACGTTTGACTATCAGGACGATTCCTGCACAGGAACCGTAGGGGCATTCAACTGGTCGACGGCACTTGCCAATAGCGGCAGCAATTTTGCCGGATACGCTGACTGGCGGTTGCCCAATATCAAGGAACTCAGCAGCATCGTGGAGTTCTGCCGGGAAAAACCGGCGATCAATACCAGCATATTTCCTGGACTTTCCCAGCAGCAGGTATGGAGTTCCAGCCCCGACATTAGGCTTCAAACAAGCGAGGGAATGAGTTGGGTGGCTGATTTCGATAACGGTAAAAACTCCCCGATGTTTAGTGCTAAACGCATTGGAGTCCGTCTGGTGCGTTCCACTGCCCCTTAAGGCAATGGTTCCAGATGACAGACACGAAAGCTAAAGGTGAATGACATGAAAAGAACACTTGTTTCCAGTTCCGTATTGGTGGTTGCGGTGTTATTGGGCGCGTGCACCAATGAACCCTTGCCGCCTGACTCTGGCAGCACAGCGGCTAACTTGGCGTCTGCCTTTGCGGTGGATATGCAGGGTCAGCGTTACCCCATTGACATCAACAAGGCTGAACCCCTGCGGATCAGACCTGAAGATGCAGAGATAGGCAAGGATTCCACTTTCATGCTGACAACCTGGCCGCCGGAGGGCAAGCGTATTCCCGGCCTCCCAGTCGAAGATAAAGTGGTGGCAGCAACCGAATGGTCAATCAGTCCTGAAGGGGCAGGACTCAGTGTCGATGCCAAAACCGGCGAGTTTCAGGTGTGGAAGGACGCAAAACACAACACAAGCTTTGTAGTGACGGCCAAGGTCAAAGGCCGGGAAAAACCCGTCACCGGCAACCTGCTAGTTTATTCCAAAAATGCCAACCCCTTGATTGGCTCGTGGGCTGACGAGGGAGGCAACATCCTGGAATTGGTATTCTCGGCCAATGCCAAATTTTCAGTGACCAGCCGCCTGTTTGAATCTTACAAGGACTATTGGGGAACTTACACGGTCAACCCGGAAACCCGCCGCTTGCAGATGAAAATCACCGGCGGCAACCATGTGCCAACGGATGCCAATATCGGCAACGCTTCTTACACCTTCAACGAGAAGGGGCAGTTGGTACTGGATCACCTCTATTTTGGCACGCTCCGGGAGAATACGGACAAGAAAAAGTCCCGTTATGTTTTCAGGTGAGCGATTATCAATGCAAAAAACGTCCAATGCTTTGCAAAAAAATCCTAATGCAAGATGGTGTTGGCAGCATATTCTGAAGTTAAGGCACGTAGGCTGAGAGGGCTGGCGTGTTACCGCAACGCAGGGAAAAAGGAGTTGTCATGTTTATGGCTTCAACACAGAAACCCACTCATCAGGCAGCCAGTTGGGGTGGCGGTGTCAGGTCGCTGGCGCGGCTGCTTATCCTGTTGTTGTGCTCAGCCTGGTTGTTGGCGGGCTGTGACCCATCGGTCACCTGTTACTGTTGCGGCTGCTAGGGCGATGCCAATACCACCGATAGCGGGGCTGGCGGCACACCAACTGGAGGTGGCGGGGGCGGTATCGTGCAGGCAAAAGCGACTGGCAAGCTCAATGATACTGGCATCACCTTTTGCGGGGATTATGCTTATGGTCATAGCGGGAAACACAATAACGATATGGTGTGTTCGCTGTTGACCGATGCTGACGGCGACCCAATACCACCTGCCTCCCGGCTTGATGGCGCGGGCAACCCGACAGGGCAGGATGGGCATGTCGGGCGTGATGTCACCCATAACGATGACAGTGACGGCCATGCCGGATTCAGCTTTACCAAGATCGGCACAGATGGCAAGGCGCTGGCGATCCAGAACCAAACGTGGATTGATACGGGTTCGGAGGTCGAAGGCACGCAATGGTCTTGCGTCAAGGATAACGTCACTGGCCTGATCTGGGAGATCAAGCAGGGGGCAGGGAATGCCATTTATGGCGACAATGGTCTGCATGATCCTGATGATAGATACACATGGTACAACACCAATCCTGCCACCAATGGCGGCGAAGAAGGTGTCAGCGATATAGATAGGATCGTTTGTTTCGGCTACCTCAAGGGTGACAGTAGCACCTGGTGCAACACCGAAGCTTATGTAAAGCGCGTCAATACATCAGGGTGGTGCGGTGTCCATGACTGGCGGATGCCAAGCAGGCAGGAGTTGCGATCCATCGTTGATGAGGGGCATTTTCGTCCGACGATGGATACAGCCTATTTCCCTGATGCTGGCTCAGATGCTTACTGGACTGGGATACCTGATTTTGAGTCCCGTGCCCAGACTATCTTCTTCTATAACGGTGGCGACTTTTGGGGCGACCGTAGCTATCCCCATTTTGTGCGGTTAGTTCGTTCCGGTCAGTGATTTTGTTGTTTGTCATGCTGCCAACAGCGGGGCTAAGGCATTTGCAAAGTGAGGAATACCATGAATATGCAGTACTGGTTAGGTATATTGTTGGGCGGATTGATGGTGTCGGTGGGAGTGGAAGCTCAAAATTGCAGCAGACCAGCAACACAGCAAAGTACGCCAGACAAAAACTTTACCGTCAATACTGACGGGACTGTCACCCACAACACCACAGGGCTGATGTGGAAGCGTTGCCTTGAAGGTCAGACATTATCCAATCAGGGAACCCCAGTTATCAGGATGACCGTTGTGAAGGTGCAGCAGGGGAGTTTGACTGGCAGGCAGCACTCACCCAGACGGATACCAGTTTTTCCGGGTATACCGACTGGCGCTTACCCAACATCAAGGAGTTAGCCAGCATTATGGAAGACTGTAGGTATGAGCCCGCGATCAATCGCGATATCTTCCCTCAGGCAGGCACTGGGGGAACCACATGGAGTTCCAGTCCCTACGTTGAGAGTGCAAATCGGGCGTGGTGGATTTTTTTTAACAGCGGCGATGCCCTTCCCATTGAGAAATCAGCTAGGGGAGAGGTGCGTCTTGTGCGCACAGCCCAACTGGATGCTGTTGATCCTGAGAAGCCAGTGGCAAAGGACGACAGTGCTGCCACCACACCCGGCACACCGGTCAGTATTAATGTGCTGGTCAATGACACTGACCCGAACGGCGATGCGCTGAAGATCATCAGTTTTATCCAGGGAAATAATGGCTCGATTACTCAGGTGGGTAAGAATCTGGTTTACACGCCCATTGCAGGCTTCACCGGGACGGATAGCTTTATTTATGCGATCGCCGATCCGAGTGGCAACCAGAGTACAGCAACTGTCACCGTTAGCGTGCAGTGACTGATCTGCTTTTAGGGCTGTCTATTATTCGTAGGTAGAACCATTGAACAAAGGGGTGATTTTATGCGTATCCTTCCAGCCATTTTCCTGCTGCTGCCCGTCTTGGCGGTAGCGGATGCAAGCCTGCCAGCCAACGACAGGCAAGGCTCAGCCGATTTGCCTTACCTCAAGCGTTACGAGGGGGCGGTCATCATCGACCAGGTGCAAAAATCCTTCGATGAGTTCAGCCTGCCCATTTCCAGGCTGGAAGAGGCGGGCAAGAAGGGGGACAACGACCTGTTCTTGCCAACCCGGAAACTGGATGTGGAAGGCAAGGTAACGCGCTCGGTCTACCTCGTCCCAGAGGGGCGTTCTCCACTGGAGGTGATCCGCAATTATCAGGAAGAAGTAAGCGGCAAAGGTGGCAGCCTGCTGTTTGAGTGTAAAGGCGAGGAATGCGGCGGGTCGCCCACAAACAGCGCAAATGTATTCGTCAACAGAACCGGCCTGTTGTACCTCGTCTACCCCTACGAACTCATGGTGCAACCCAAATTTTCCACCGGGGATTGCGCCATCCGCCACCCCCATTCCGACCAGCGCTACATTGCCATGAAGATGGCTACGCCGGAAGGCAACGAGGTGCATCTGGCACTGCTGAGTTACATCATGCAAGCGGACATCGGTTCCTGTAACGCACTGAACGGTCGCACCGTCCTGGTTCTGGCAGCGGTGGAAGGCAAGGCGCGGGAACAGCGCATGGCCACCATTGTCCCCGCTGACGACATGGGTAAGGGGATTGGGGAGGAAGGGCATGTGGCGCTGTACGGCATCCATTTTGATTACGACAAGGCCGACCTCAAACCGGATTCCAAGCCGCAACTGGAAGAAATTGCCAAGCTGCTGAAGACGGATACCGCTTTGAATGTGCTGGTGGTGGGGCATACCGATAACCAGGGCGAACTTGACTATAACCTCAACCTTTCCCGACACCGGGCGGAAGCCGTGGTACGTGCGCTGGTCAGCGATTATGGCATTGACGCGACCCGCCTGAGCGCACAGGGCGTGGGGATGGCGGCTCCTGTCGCCAGCAACCAGACACCCGATGGCCAAGCCATGAACAGGCGGGTAGAAGTCGTCAGCCGTTGATGGGCAGGATGCCTACATGGCTGCCCGTGCAGGTATCAACAAAAAAATCCTATTGCTATGCAAAATAATTCTAATAGTTGTTGCATGACATAACTTATCGTTAATACAGGTTATTTATATAAAGCCTGTTTTTCGGAGGGCATCATGAATATGCAGCATACGCATCAAACACCAGTAAAATATAAGCGTAACACCATTGCGCTCATGGTTTTCAGGTTGGCGATCATCATTTCAGTTAGTTTTATTTTTACGGGTTGCACCACTTTGTCCGAGAGTAATCTCCTGACAAAACAAGGGTGGTCTGTAACCAAAGTTATGACAGTAAACCATTTTGGTAGCCCATCAGAAAATGATGGTTTCAGGCCGGAAAGCTTTTTATTTGAGAAGAAACTGGATTCTCGCCGGAACCTGTTAATTGGTTATGTGGAGAATTCAAAAGGCCGTTCCGGTCCTACTATCGGATACTCCAAGGCTTTCTATAATAACGGGCGTTTTACACTTGCTGGGAAAGTTCAAGTCACCAGTAATTATGAAGATGCTGCTTTGGGCGTCATACCGATTCCATTAATGAGTACCCGCTATCATTTGAGCAAGAAGGTTGATGTCATTCTGGATGCCGTACCTGTTCCCAGTGGTGATGAGCCATTTGTTCTGGTCATTACGGGCATCAATATTGATTTTTAATTTGTCTGGCAAATCAACAGGAGATTGCCTGGTATATGACTTTTGGCAATGACTCCCAACCCTCAACTTAATCAGGAGACAAGACAATGAAAACATCACAGACTGTAAGGTGGTCAAAAATACTGCTATCGGCAGGGTCATTAATTATCCTCATGGCAAGCTGTACAACGGGCAGCCTGTACACTGAACGAGGCAGCGTGACAGGATATACAATTAGCATGACGGCAATAAGTCCAATAGCGTCAAAGAGTGAGCCAGGGTTAAAAGGTGGCCTGGGAAGGTATCCGAATATGAGATTATGCTTTCTGGCTATAAATAAAAAAAATAATCCTCAAATATTCACTGTGCGGTCAAATAATGATGGGTTCTATCATTTGGAGATTCCCGAAGGAGAGTATATTGTGAAGGAAGAGTTTTCTGCTGAATGTGAGTATTTTGGTAGGCGCAGTGATGAAAATAGTTTATTTCATATGTTTTTTGACGACGCTATCAGATACGACGAAAACGGAAAGATTATTTTTACTAGAGAACCAGATGTGATAGTTAAAGCGGGACAGCAATCAACATATGACCATTCTATTAGATTGGAAGTATATTAGGGGGGTTCTACGTAAAACTATACCAAGGATGTCGGATCAAAGCTCGGCCTGCAAGTGGATTTCCGTAGGTTGGACTTCAGTCCGGCAATCCACCAAAGGTATAAATAGCAAGGCAAAGCCGTAAGCCTACATTCCTGCAAAAAACTACCAGCCCTTTGCAAAATAATCCTAATGGCAAACAGGAATCTTGGCTTATCCTAAAAGCCATCAGGGGCTAACAAGCGCTGACTTTTAAATCAAATCAGGAGGCAAAACAATGAAAACGTTACGGGCTTTAAATACAGCATTGGTCATCATGTTTAGCTGTGGCACGGTCAATGCAGGGGGATATTCCTTTTATGTGGGCGCGGCTCCCGGTAAAACTTTCAATAATGGTTCCGGCAACCAACTGTGTGAAACTTGTGCGGATTACCCCTTGGAGGTAACGGACAATGACACTGGCTACAAGGTTTATGCGGGTCTTAACCTGACGGACAAACTGGCTATTGAGGGTGAATATGCTGATCTTGGCAAAACCTATGCAGTCAGTGGCACTAACAATACGGGCAGTACAGGCACTATTGCGATGACGGATAATCTGGATGTGGTCAGTCTGGCTTATTTCCCTAGCTCCCGCTTCAATAATGCTTTTCAGGAAACGACGGGCGTTGGTGTCAGCCTGAAAGCCAGTACGCCGGTGAATGCGGGTTCCACGAAGCTGTTTGGCAAGGCAGGGGTATTTGCTTGGAAAAATGCCAACTATATTGATTACACCCGCACAGGCAGTGGCAGTGAGGTGCACGAGACGGAGGACAACGGCGTCAGCCCGGTTGTGGGGGTAGGTGCTGAACACGCCATCAGTAATCATTGGCGTGTGCGTGGCGGCTGGGATCATTACTTCAAGGTGGGGCAGGGCGAGCCATTCCTGCATACCGATAGCAGCGGGAATTATGCCGATTTGCAGAGCGTGGACACAGATGTGGACATGGCCTATTTGGGCATGACTTACGATTTTTAATCGTGTGGCGGGAAAGGGGGCATTTTTATGGGCATGAGGCAGACAAACCATTCTCCAGCAGTCCGGGGGCAAGGGTTCAGGCTGGTGCTGGCAAGCATCGTCGCCTGCCAGTTACTGTTGGCGGCAGGCTGTAGCCGCCACGGAGAAAGCAGTGACACTACCCCCACCAACTTGGTGGTGCAGGCTGGTGATGACATAACGGCCAGTGCAGGTGCGGGCATTACCTTGCAGGGCAGTATCAGTGGTGCCAGCAGCAACGCCACTTACCGTTGGGAGCAGGTGAGCGGCCCGACCGTGGTGCTGCGGGGAAGTGATACCCTGCAACCCTCTTTCGATGCTCCCCGTGCAGAGGAAGACACTACCCTGGTGTTCCGGCTGGTGGTCACCGACAGGAACCTGACCTTCACTGACATCATCACCATTGTGCTGGTGGGTACACCTGTGCAACCGTCACCAACCGGCAAACTCAATGATACGGGCATTACCACTTGCGGTAATTATTACATCGCAGGCCGCAGCGGTGACCACAACAATGATCTGGATTGTTCCCTGTTGACGGATACCGTCGGTAATCCGATACCACCAGCCAGCCGTATTGATGGCACAGGCAAACCTACCGGCCAGGATGGCCACGTTGGGCGTGACGTTACCCACCGTGATGACAGCGATGGCTATGCCGGTTTCAGCTTTACCAAGATCGACAAGAATGGCAAGAGATTGTCCAGCACGGCTGAACAGTGGTCATGTGTGAAAGACAATGTTACCGGCCTAGTCTGGGAGGTGAAAACCGACGACGGCGGCTTACACGATAAGGATTGGACATACTCATGGTATGAACCTGATTCCCGCAAAAACGGCGGGTATGCGGGCAAACAAAATGGTGGTGAGTGTGGTAGTACCAGCCAGTGTGATACCCATGCCTACGTACAAGCAGTCAACACCAACGGCTGGTGTGGGGCCAAGGGTTGGAGGATGCCAACCAGCAGGGAATTACGTTCCATTGCCGTTATGAATCCGGGTCAATTACCCCCACCGCGTTTCGAGGGCAGCCTTGACCGCCACTATTTCCCCGACGCTAGCAATACATTTGACCATATTTACTGGTCGTCTTCACCCATCCCGTCTGCTCTCATGATGTTATTGGGACCAGACACCACCAGCACCCAACATGCACGGGCGTTTAACGCTGGCAACAGATTTGAGGGCGGGTGGGAGACTTGGTTCAAAAAAGACCGCAGATGGAATGTCCGCTTGGTGCGTGATGGGCAATAACAGGAGATGATTTATGTTGATCCATAAGATTCTTATAGTGGCACTGGCATTGTTACCACTGACAGCCAATGCCCAAACTTGCCAACAGGGCAGCATCACCTCTACCACTCCGACCAACCGGTTCACCGATCATGCCAACGGCACGGTGACAGATAAGGAAACAGGGTTGATGTGGAAAAAATGCCACGAAAGCCAAACCTGGATTGAGTGGGACTTCAATGGCTTCAGTGGCGCGGGTTGTGCTGACCGCCCTGACAAGACATATACTTGGCGTGAGGCGCTGGAACAGGCACAAACCCTCAATAGTGCTGGTGGTTTTGCTGGGCATACTGATTGGCGTGTACCCAACATCAACGAGTTGGCTTCCATCGTGGAAGAAGCGTGTTTTGACCCTGCCATTAACCTCTCCGTTTTTGGCGAAGCTCCGCTGCTGTCAGACGATTTGTGGTTGTCAGTTTGGTCTTCCTCCCCTGCAGACTACGACGATAGTGCATGGCTTATGGAGTTCAGCAGTGGCTTTAACAGTGCCCGTGAGAAATCTACCGGGCTTTATGTGCGGCTGGTGCGTGATGCGCACTGAACCGTTGGCGCAAGGTAATATCCGGCCTGCTGCAATGGAGTGACGCAGCGTCATTAACACTGTTGATATTTATCACCTCATGATTGTGACACCCCGCTTACACTTGCAGTTATATTCTGCAAGGGGGTGTTAATGTCTACGTGGAAATCAGCCGTCAAAATCAGCCCACCCAGAGTCGGCAACATTTTTTCCAGAAACAGCCTTGCCCAGCAACTGCAAGCCCGGCAAGGGCAACAGCTCGTCTGGCTTTCCGCCGCCGCTGGCGCTGGCAAGACCACCCTGGTTGCCGATTACCTCGCCAGCACTGCCACCCCGGCCCTGTGGTATCAATTCGATGCGGGTGACACCGACCCCTCCAGCTTTTTTCACTACCTCACCCTAGCTGCCCTGCGCCTGCTCCCGGCAGACCTTGCCCTGCCTACCCTGACCCCCGAATACCAAGGTGGCATCACCACCTTCACCCGCCGTTTTGCTGAACGCCTGTGCGCCAGCCTTGCGCCCCCCGTCGTATTCGTGTTCGACAACTTCCATGACTTGCCACCCGCTTCGCCATTACAGCCGCTGTTCCGGGAATTCATCAGCACCCTGCCGGACGGCTTCCGCGCCTTTTTCCTCAGCCGTGAGCAGCCGCCCGCCTGGGTTGCCGGGTTGGTTGCCCGCCATGCCGCCCTCCTGATCAACGGCGAGCGGCTGCGGCTGACGGAGGAGGAGGCCATCGGCATCGCCCGGCTGCTGGCGGATGGCCTTGCCGCCTGTTACAGCGAGGCTGACATCCGCTGTATACACCAGCAGGTGGATGGCTGGGCGGCAGGGCTGATCCTGATGTGCCGTGTCTGGCAGCAACACCCGGATCTGGCTTTGCCAGCGGCAGACAGCCGCAACCACGAACTGGTGTTCGACTATTTTGCCAGTGAACTGTTTGGGCGTTTACCGGATGAACAGCAGGTATTCCTGCTCCAGTCGGCACTGTTGCCCGTCATGCCCGTCCTGCTGGTGCGCAGCCTGACCCAGCACCCCCATGCGGCCCGCATCCTGCAACGCCTGTATGCCCGCAACTTTTTCCTGACCCGCAGCAGTGGGGCGGAAGCAATCTACAAATACCACCCGCTGTTCCGTGAGTTCCTGTTGAAGCAGGGCGCGGAACGCTGGAGCCGTCCCCAGTTGGACCAGATGCGCCGCCAGGCCGCACACATCCTGCTGGAAGCCGGGCAAGCAGAATCAGCCATCGAACTGGCCTTGGCAGGCAGCGACTGGCCGACAGCCGCCAGCATCATTGCCACCCAAGCCCCTAACCTGCTGGCGCAAGGCCGTAACCAGACTCTGCTGGGCTGGCTGCAAGGTCTGCCGGAAACACTGGCCGCCGCCAGTCCGTGGCTGCTGTACTGGCAAGGAACCGCACTGGCTGGGCATGATCCGCAGGCTGCCGAGCGCTGTTTCAGCGCTGCCTATCCGCTGTTTGAGCAAACTGGGGATGCCACTGGCATGTACCTGAGCATTGCCAGTGCCATCCTGACCGTTTGGATGACCCAGCAAAACCACCAAGGCATCGACCTGTGGTTGCAACGTTTTGACCAGTTGTATGCCCTGAACCCGGATATAGGGGAACCCGCTACCGAAGCCAGAGTCGTATCCGCTGTGCTGATGGGTATGTATTTCCGCCGCCCCGACCACCCACAAGCGGAAGCCTTGCTGGCACGCGCCCGTCAGTTGTGGGCATCACCGCTGGAAGCCAACCTGCGCTGGCAACTGGGTTCCGCCATCGGTTTTTATCTGGGTGGCAACGCGGAACTGTTCCCTTGGGCCAAAACCCTGCGCCTGTACGAAGCGGCGGGGCAGGACAAGCTGGCCTCCCCGCTGGAACACCTGCATTTGCTATTGTCGCTGGCCTTCGTTGACTGCTTTGCCGGACAGTACGACGCCAGCCGTGCCTATGTCCGCCAGGGTCTGGCGCTGGGGCAGGAGACGGGTGTGCATGTGTACGACCTGTTCCTGCTGGCAGTGGGCGCTTATAACGGCCTGATGCAGGCGCGGCTGGCGGAAGCCGACCGTTATCTGGAGGAGATGTGCCTGATCCTGACCTCCCAACCACCCAATTTCCACACTGTCCATTACCGGCTGCTGCTCAACTGGCGGGCGCTGGTCGCAGGGCAGTTTGCGGATGCGGTGGATCACGGGCGGGCAGCGCTGGCACTGGCATTGGAAAACGGCGCGGTCTACCCGCTGGCACGTTGCCGCCACGGGCTGGCGCTGGCATTGATTGCCCACGACCAGCCGCAGGAAGCACTAGCACTGCTGGATCAGGCCAGAATCCGCTGGGGGAATGCTTACCTCCAGCAGATGGAGCATGACTGCGGCCTGTCCGAAGCCTGGTTACGCTTGCGCATGGGCGAGGAAGAAACCGCCGCCCACCTGCTCGCCGCTGCGCTACAACAGGGCAGGGAACAGGGCTGGGGTTTGCCGCTGTGGTCATTCCCGGACTGGATTGAGCCGCTGCTGCGCTTTGCACTGGAACGGGGAATCGAAACCGACCGCGTGCAGGAACTGATCCGGCAAGCCGGGTTGCTGCCACGCGATGCCAATGGCGGTATCCCTGCCAATTGGCCACTGCCGGTCAGAGTTAAAGCTCTGGGCACGTTTGTGGTGGAAGTGGGCGGCAAGCCGCTGACGCTGGAAACCCCTTCCCAAAACCGCCCGCTGGAACTGCTCAAAGCCCTGATTGCCTTGGGCGGGCGTGATGTTGCTGACGAACGGCTGATGGATATTTTGTGGCCTGATGCGGGTGGTGATGCCGCCACCCGTTCCCTGCACACCACGTTGCACCGTCTGCGCAAACTGCTGGGGACTGAACAGGCCATTACCCTCAAAGACCGGGTGGTATCTCTCGACCCGCGACAGGTGTGGCTGGATGTGTGGGCATTTGAACGTTCGCTGGAACGCCTCAGGCAACAATTGGATAGCCCACACCCCCACAGCGAAACCATCAGGCGGCTGTGGCAAACCCTGAGTACGCTTTACGCGGGACCATTCCTTGGCAAAGGGGCGCAAAAAAGCTGGGCGCTGGATATGGGGGAACGCCTGCGTAGCCGGATAATCCGTTTCACACTGGCGGTAGGCATGTACTGGGAACAAACCGCAGCATGGGAAGACGCCATCCACACCTACCGCAAAGGGCTGGAAACTGACCCGCTGATTGAATCGTTTTACCAAGGACTGATGCGCTGTTACGAAAGCCTAGGCAGACCATCCGAAGCCCTTGCTGCCTATGGACGTTGCCGCAAAGTGCTGGGCGAAGGCTTGAATGTTATGCCCGGTGCGGAAACCGTGAAGTTGTATAAGGACATCCGGGCGCGTGCTGAAACCATCCCCTGAAAATGCCTGCAAAAAACTGCTAACACTTTGCAAAAAAATCCTAATGGCTGCCCCTCTGGGTGGTTTACCGTGAAGACAATGTTTTATTCACGGCAAGGGGGCATACAATGTCAGATCACGCTTTCAGGATGGATTCCATTGCCAGCCAGTGGTCGGTCAGTGTCGAACGGCAAGGTCACTTCCTAGTTTCGCGCCAACCGGACGGTAGCCTGAAGGAATGGAAAGTACTCCCTCCACTCAGATACATCACCCCCCTCCCAGAAAGACCCAAAATCATCAAATTTGGCGCAATTGAATTGAGGCAATACCGGCGGCGCTTGCTGTTTTTTAAAGGTGATCAACTGTTATGGGATATTGATACCGGACGCTTTGCTGGCACGCCAACCTTGGCAGTCAGCAATGACGGCAAAGCTATCCGGCTAGAAAATGCCTGTTTCCCCGGCACATTGATCCCCGCCGATTTGTCGCTGACCATCAGTGAGGAGGCAGGGCGCTGGCAGATGCGGCTGGGTTTCAAGTGGGGCGGGTTTCAGGCAGATGTTGACTTGGAACGTTGGCTCAACTATGGCGAGAAGGCTAGCTCAAACCTACTTCAGGTCGGGGCAGTCTGTAACGTCGGCCTAGATGGGCAATTGTCTATTGCTGATGTCTATCAGGCTTATTTTTACCCTTCGTGGACGTTTGCCATTAGCGGACAGGTGACTTTTGAGGGCTTAGGAACCCACCTTGAGCATAATCTGCTGACCATTAACCTGTTGCCCCCAGAAGTGCTGTCATTCGACAAAGGCAACGATAGCCACCTGACCTTATTATCACTAGGCCATGGGAAAGGTGTTCCGTGGTTTAACCTCGCGTTGCAGGGTGAGGGGCAGGCAGCATGGCGCACCCGTGAGGGTTCCCCGGTTTACTCGGCGCTGCAAATAACCGCATGGGAACCTGTCCCGGCGGGGCAAAACCCCATCGAGCCGATCTTTTTCGGGATGAACCGCATTATCGCCGCCATCAGCCAATATGAGCCTGCCCCACGGTTGGAGATGGAACTGGGCGGCGGTTTGTTAGGGAAAAATGCCGCGCCATTGGCAATCCCGCTGTTCCGCCCCGGTTATTTTGCCGTTTACCAACGGGATGGGGCAGTGCTGGAACAGGCACTGATTGCCACCCTATCCACCGAAGCGCAATGGCTGCATAGCCAATACGTCAGCCTGCGCTTGGGTGTGCCCCAGCATCCGCTATTGTTGCTGAACTGGGGTATGGGGCGAACCCGTTGTGGGCATCCCAACCTGTTGCCGAACAAGGAATACGGGCTGCGCTATGTGCTTGAGGAGAGCATGGTCAGGGCAGACGGTTTGACGGCGGAACCTGTGGGTTATCCCGCTGACGCGAGCGCCATTGTGGCGTTAGGCAGCGATGAACCCAGATTGGCGGAATATGGTGTGGTGCTGGTGCGGCTGACGGGGACAGAACCTGCCAAAATCATTTTCCCGGCAGACTGGCAAGCCAAGTTCCAACGGCATCAAGACCTGCTGCTGTTGCAATTCCGTTTTAACCACATCCGCTTGACGGCACAAGGCAGCGCCGTGCCACGATTGGAACGTATGGCGCTATTGGGCGAGAAATCGACTATAACGGTTTATTTCCAGACACAAAGCATCGCGGAAGCGTGTTCCCATGAAGCAGAAGATGGGACTATTTCCAATGACCAGCCTTTGCCGTTCAAATCTGTCTGTGCTGAGCCTAGCCGGTTGGCGTGGCAGTTGATCCGCAACGGTAATTTTGACGCGAAATTGCTATTGGGGTGGGTCACTGACCCTAGCATTCATGGGTTGTCGATCATCAATTTATCCCCCAGTTTAGCGGCATCCGCGTTTACCCCAGAAACGCCCCGCCCACCGGCCTCCATCCAGCCCCCAGCAGCGGATGAAACCGCCATTGAAGCACCTGTGCGTCTATTCCTGTCGCCTGACCAGAATGGGGTGTGGGAAGGCAGCCGCATACCCGTTGGGCACAGTAACCATACCGAGCTGTGGCATGTACGCCTGCGCGATAAGCAGGGCAGGACACCCAATGTCAGGGCTATCTGGGCTAAGGATTATGCACAAGAGTCTTCAGAACTACCCTTGCCGACATATGCTTTAAACCAGAAACATCGACAAGATATAGTAAATAGTTCAATCAATGAAAAACCTGTCAATAGCTACAACCTGATGCTATCCAGTATGGGGGCATGGCTTGATTTGAAAGGGGCGTGGAAGGAAGGAAGTTTAGAATTATGGCGGCATATCGCCACGCTGGGTCGGGATCATTTTGTCAGGGCTGTATACAAGGGCTATCTTTTTCCGTTCGGACACAGGGCAGTATACGAAGAAATTACGGAACGGAAGTTTATCAACAGGCCGCCAATGGGCTACCGTGAAGCACGTTTGGTCAAACGATACTTTATTACCGTGAGGGAGAAAGAACGGGTTTTCCCTTTGCCAGCAGATAACGCCGGGGCTGGGTTAGCTGAACAGTTACGGCGCTGTTTCCCATTTGAGCGGGTGGAAATACTGACCCAAGTGACTTCTTTATTAGATAACCCAAACCCAGTGCCTCCCTCAGAGGATGACCCGGACTACATGGGTGGAAGTAAAAAAGCTTTCTGGCCCAAGGTAAATAAAAGAGATTACAAATTTAACCTGCGGGCAGTAGACAGGGACGGGAATAGTGTTGAGTTTATGGCACCGCTGGCTTTTGTTGTTGAACAGGTCGATGCCGCCACATTTGACAAACTGATTGCCCAAAAAAGCAAGAGCACGTATGACTTCATGAACCAATTGCTGGCTTTTGTCCCCAACAATGCGGAAAGGAAGCAATCCGTGGCCTGTGAAGTGAACAGCATCACGCTGGCAGCCATCCGCAGCAATGTCCTGAAAATCACGGGGGATGCCGACGCAAAACGCCCCTTAAACCCCAGCATGGCCTATGTGGACGGCAGTGGCAAACTGGCCTTTACGCCAGCCTCTGTCGTGTTGCCAGTATTGCGCCAGTTGGGCGGGGCAGGGGAAGCCAAGCTATTTACCTATGCACAAGCCTATGCCGACGCAGGTTTTGGGGGAAATAACAAGGGCGAGCTGTTTTTCAAGGCAGACGCTACTTTTGATTTGGCGTTCGGCAAAGACAATAAGCCAGACAAAATCGGCGCACTGGCAACGCCCAATATCAAAGTTGGGGGAATTTCCCGCTGGATCGGGGCATTTGGGATAAATGAGAGTCACCCCACTGACCCACTGGAGGACATAAAAAAAGGTTCCTTCAATCCAGCCAGTTATTTTAGTAATGCTTTACAAGCCAAGCTGCTGGGCGGTATCAGGCTGAATGGGATACTAAGTGTCACAGACTTCGCCGCAGCTCCCCAATGGGTAACGAAACAGGACGGGCAGGATACTATTTACAGTTTGCAATGGAAAACGGCCCCCCCCTTCTTGATTGCAAACGATATTTTCATACCCGGCAATGACTGCCGTCTAAACTTGATGGTAGAAAATCGTGTTAAGTCGGATGGCAAAAATAGTTCCCAAATGACTGCCGAGCTTCAAAACTTTGCCATTAGTCTGGCAAAGGTCTTAACCATCAAGTTTAGAAAGTTTAGTTATAAGGTCGTACCCGGTTCCAAACCCATCATCCATCTCGAACTGGATGGCGACGGAATGGAGTTTGCTAAGGACGGGGCTTTGGCGTTTATTTCCGCCATTCAAGACAAGCTCGGTCTGGCGCACTTTTCCGACCCGCCATACGTCAGGGTGGACAGTAACGGCATCACCGCTGGTTACAGCCTGCCTATCCCCTCCATTGCCATTGGCGCGTTTGCTTTGCAAAACCTAGCACTGTCGGCGGGCATTACCTTGCCGTTTACCGGCGACCCCATGCGGGCGCGGTTCGCCCTGTCTGAACGCCACGCCCCCTTCATGGTGACAGTCTCGCTGTTTGCGGGTGAAGGCTTTGTGGCACTGACGGTAGGCCCGGATGGGGTTGACATACTGGAAGTTTCACTGGGCTTCGGTGCCAGCATCCAGCTTAATCTGGGGGTTGCCAGCGGTGGCGTCAGTGTCATGGGGGGCATTTACATCAAATATGGGTTTGCCGAAGGGGCAGACACCAAGTCTGCCGTGCTGAGCGGTTATGTGCGCATCAGTGGGGCAATGGAGGTGCTGGGGCTGATCTGCATCAGCGTGAATTACGAGCTTAGCCTGAGTTACGAAACCAGCAGCAAGGTGGCTTGGGGCGAAGTCAGCGCCAGCATCAAAGTGGAAGTCGCGTTTTTCAGCAAGAGCGTCACCCTGCACATCAGGCGTGAACTGGCGGGGGGGTCTAAAGATCTGAGCTTCGCCGAGGTGATGCCCCCTCAAGACTGGGATTCTTATCAAACAGCCTTCGCCAAGGAGTTATGATCATGAAACAAACCATCATTTGGACTGTATTGCCTAACGGTATCGTTTCCTTGGCAGATGGGCGGCGTCAGTTACGGTTTTCCATCAAGGTATCGCCAAGGCTGGAGCCGGGGAACCATACCATGACTTTGAAGGATGCCGGGGTTTTTGCCGCATGGACGCAGAACCTGCCGACTTTCACTGTCCGGTTTGCCCACCAGCAGCAGGACATACCCGCCAGCCCCAATCCTGATCCGCACGCGGTGCAGCGTGATGCTGGGCTATGGGCCAAGCTGTTCCCGCCAAATACCCCGATCCACAGCTATAACTTCAAGGAATCGGATTTCAGGGGTATCCCCATCCGCTCCTTCCCGGTGGGGAATGTGCTGGGGCATGTGAAAGCTGCGGTGCAGGCAGCCGGTTTGCATAGCCCTGAGCAACTGCCTTTTATTCCCTATCTGGTCGGTGACCTTGGCAGAACGGAATCGGGGGGGGCACCACCGGGGTATTTGGGTAGCCTGAAAGACTTAAAGCAGCTTACCGATATTGAATGGCAGCAAAAATGGCGCGATGACATTAACACCGAGCTGCGTACCCAAGGGTTTTTAAAATCCCAACCACCCCAGCTATGCCGCGACCTGATGCAAGCGCAGGAGTTTTACCGCTTTTCCCCCCAAGAGGGAAAATACGGCATGTTGCCGCCGCGCTTGTTGCCTGATTTCCATGAGGTGGTGAGCTTGCTGGATGATTACCCTTACCTGTTGCAACGTGTCGGGTTACTGCTGGATATGGTGTGTGAGCTGCCCGCCGGTATTGATACGGTTGCCCTTGCCATGCGCAAGCTCAGGGTGACACCAACGCCTCTGATGCCCACAGCGGTTTCCCCGTGGACGGTATTTGACATCAATGTGGGGGCTGGCGTTTTCTGTGCTGCCAGCAAAACACCGGGGGTCTATACCGAGGGTTTGCTGGATTTGTCCAAGGGCAATTATTGGGTGAATACGCTGGATGTTGATGACGCGGCGTTCAAATACAGCCAATTTATTGATAGTGCCGTCCACTCACAGAACGGGCGGCGCAAGTATGCGGACAATGCGGTGCAGGCCCCTGATTCACTGGGTTTGCCTGCCTTGCGTAGCGGTGGCATCAGCATTATCCAGACCGGGCGGGCAGAAGGCTTCCAGCAAATCATCAGCAATAGCGGCAAGTTGAATGACCAGCTTACTCCGCGCCCACCCTTTCCTCCACGCCCTCCCCGGCCTCCCCTGGCTCCTGAGTTGACCCTGTATGCGGAAGACCTGACCAAAGGCTTGGCGGTGGATGTGCGGGTATTACGGGCAGGGCCGCAAGACCAGCGTTCCGGGCCGTGGCGTTCGCTGTGCCAGCGCGTGGAGTCTTACCGGGTGCGTGAGGGGGCAGGATTTACCACTTATCCCCAGACCTATAAGGGGGAAGGTGTCGTCACCACCGCACTCACCAGCCCGAATGAGAAAGCGGGGCAACCGGAGCCAGCCGGGGAATTGCGCCTGCATGAAGCCCTGATCCATTGGGATGGCTGGAGCCTTGCGGTGCGCAAACCGGGGCGGGCGATTACCGACAAGTCTGATCTCCCCAGAGAAGGCACGCCTGAAGTACCAGCGGATAGCCGCCTGTCGGTGGATTGCAAGGTTGTCGCCAATTCCTTGCCGCAGCTGCGGTATGGGCGCACCTATGCCTTGCGGGCGCGGGCAGTTGACCTTGCGGGAAATGGCAAAAAATGCGGCAACGGTGAAACCAGCTTGACAGGCGCTTTCCCAGAAATCACGTTCCGCCGTTATGAGCCAGTTGCCGCTCCGGTGATGGCGGCTGTCATTAGCCCGACCCGACCACTGAAGGGGTATGTCGCGGGGGAATCGCTGGAGCATCTGGTGATCCGCTCGCATAACCACATGCCAGAGGATAATTTGAAGCCGACGGCGGATACGACAGCCCGCTGGTTTGTGCCGCCGCGTGTGGCGCAGGAAATGGCGGAACGGCATGGGATGTTTGAGGCAACGCCGCCGGATGGCAAAAATTGGTATGACCTGATCAATGAGCGCAGTGGCGATGCTGCGCATTTTCCAGAATGGGCAGCATCGCCGTTGCAGGATGTAAATATGAAGTACTTGCCTGACCCGCTGGCGCGGTTTACTGCCATCCGGGGCTTGCCAGGACGTACTGACCCGTTGCTCATCAAGTCATCTGCGGCAGTTTGGCCTAATATAGCACCGTTCCAACTGGTGCTAAGTGAAGGCAAACCGGCGTATACGTGGGATGAAACCACACAGGTTCTTACTGTTACCCTGCCCAAGGCGGCAGTGTTGCGGCTGCGGGTCAGCAGTGCGCTGGATTTGCCACAGGCGCTGGATTCACCGCAAGCACTGGCATTGCTGGGTATCTGGGCTTGGTTGAAGGAAGCTACCACCCCGGAGCGGGCAGCAAAACTTCAGGAACTGGCGCTCAGCGGTGGGCATTGGCTGTTTACCCCGTGGCGGGAATTGGTGTTGAGCCATGCGGTGCAACGCCCCTTGGAACCACCGCGCTTCCAGCAATTTGCCCCTGCCCCTAGGATGCCCGGTGAAACCCGTATTGCGTTTAGTGGGCAGGTGCAAGTCCACGCCGCGAGTACCGGCAAGGTTGAGGTGGGCGCATCGTGGTTCGACCGGGTGGATGATAAATGGAGTAAAGAACAGCTTGCCAGCCCGTTTTATGTGACCAACACCGCACCATTGCAAACCCTACTGTCTTGTGCAGGCAAGACCCAAGAGTTTGGGGATAGCCGCCACCGCCGGGTGACCTACCACGCCACTGCCACCACCTTGTTTGCTGACTGCTTTGTGGATGAGGCATCTGATGGGGTGGTAAAAGGGCTGGAGCCTGTCACCCTCGACATTCCCAGTTCGGCGCGTCCTGCCGCCCCGGATGTTGATTACATTATCCCCACTTTTGGTTGGGAACTGGCACATGAACCCGATTGGCATGGCAAACCGCCGGTCACTGCCAGCCAACCTCCAGAGGCAAACACCGTGGTCAAAAGCCAGCGCTGGGGTGGGAGTGTGCGGGTCTATTTGCGCCGCCCGTGGTTTTCATCCGGCGATGGTGAAATGCTAGGCGTGGTGATTGCACCAGTACCAGCGTTGCGCTTGGACTACAACCATATGACTGAGAGTCTGGCCTTGCCCAATGGCTTGGCGGCGGTAGTCACCCAATGGGGCTATGACCCGATCTGGATTTCGCACGGGACTTATGCTGTCCCCAGTTTGCATCATTTCCCCGCCGCCACGGTGAGGGAAAGCGGCTTGGCATTGGAGGAGCTTGCCAACAGTACAGCGCGGGTGGCGGTTGCTGCCCATCCGGTGAGTTTCGACCAAGAACGCCAGCTTTGGTATTGCGACATCCCGATGGATACCGGCCCGACCTATTTCCCGTTTGTACGGCTGGCACTGGCACGTTACCAGCCTTGTTCAGTACAAGGGGTGGAACTCTCGCGGGTGACACTGGCTGACTTTATCCAACTTGCGCCCGACCGTAGCGCCACCGTGGTGAGTGATCCGCGTGACCCTTGTATGGTGCATCTGAGCGTATCAGGGACTTTCCCGATCGCCCCGACCCGATGGCGCATCTCGGAGAAACTGGCATTTGCTTCTGTTGTCATGGTGCGGACTGAAATGCTCGACCCGACAGATACACAGGGGCAAACATGGCTCCCCACCGGAACACCAACCCAACTTATCCCCAGCCATGTGACGCTGGCGGCGAGCGTGTGGATGGGTGAAATCCGTTTGCCCTCCGCACGGGGCAGCCAGCGTTTCCGCCTGCTCATACAAGAGGAAGAAGTCCTTGAGGAAGACCTGCGGACGGCGGAGGTAGGGGCATTACTCGCTATAAACCGCCCTCCAACACGCACGGTATACACCGATGTTATTGAAATTTAAGCATAAAATCAGAAATGGAGAAAGGTAATGGACTATCAGAAATACAGGGAACTTAACCCGGCCAAGAGGTGTGTGACTGCGCGGGCTGGACTTTGCTTGACGACAACACCTTCCGCGCCCCGCCAACCTGCGGGTGCTAGTCAACACTGATATGTAAGGAGTTAACAATGAAACACCAAAGTGATTTTGATGGCGATGGATTCGCTGAAATTCCTGTATCCAGTCCTTGGGGCATCGGGCTCCTGAAGCAGACTGGCAACACCCTTACCGCACCAATGATGGCTCCCAATGGAACCCGCTTTGGTGAGTGGCTACTTAATAGGCATTATCTATAAATAATAATTATCGAAAAGTTTTTAAAACTTTCAATAGATTGGATTTCGCATGGAGTTTCTCAGGTTGTGTAGTCCGCAAGCAATTTCCATAATCTGGTCATCAAAGTCATCTTTTAAATTACGGTACACATCTTTCAGGCATCGGCAGCGTTTAATACCACTGATGATATGTTCAACGACTACCCTGCGGGCAGAAATTTGACGGTTTTCTTCTTTTTCTTGTGGGGTCAGACATTTATTCCGTGGCTTCTTTTTTGGCTCAATGACGGTGACACCTTTTCCCATGTCAGCCCCCTTGAAGCCTAAATCACGTAAAATCACAGAACCCTCCGGTAATTGGGTCTGCTCCTCATCGGCAATTTTCTTGTCATGCTTCTTGCCTGAGTGAGTATCCCCTAAGTATTTGATATGTCTGTCAGCACAGCCAACGATGACATTGTTTTTAACTGAGCGACTTGCAAAATCCGACAAACTGAGTTGCTCAATTTTCAGCATTGACCGAACGCCGCATATTCAGCCGATTTTTTACTCAATTTGACCAACGAAACCTGAGCTTTTTCAGTTTTACCGTAACTTTTGCTAAATTTCACCCATACCAATGCGACTGCTCCTGTTTTTCAGTCAGTCTTCCCGTGTTTTTTCAAAACCAGTCGCCTTATAACAAGACACGCATCAGTTGATCAGCACTCAACACCAAAATCCCAAACATCAGGTGGCTGTAAACTTTTTGTGCGCCTTGCACCCACACATTCCGACCACCAAATTCATCCTTCAGGCGGGCATTGGTTCGTTCTACGGTGCTGCGAATTTTGTAACGCTCGGCATCAGCAGGTTCAAACGCTTCTTTCTGTCCGCCGCGAGGATTGTGATCAATCAGAGGGACATGCCCCAGATGACGGCTGTATTCGTGCAAATCAGCACTGCAATAGGCTGCATCCATCAGGTCGTAGAGACTGGTGACACGTTGGGCACTGATTTGAGAGAGTGGGATGGCTGCCCCGCTGTCGTGAAAGGAGGCGGAAGACAGAATGGCTGCTATCGGGACACCACAATCGGCGGTATCGATATGCAGTTTGTAGCCGTTCCAACTGTGCTTGTAGCCTTGGGCATTCTTCTTCGTCCCCCGGTTACACTGAACCGGTATCTCATCGAGTGCTTGCTGAAGTGACTGTTCCCGTTGGCGCTGAATCCGTGTTTGCCCTTGTTTTTTCTTTGGCTTTTCCTCGGCAACAGGCCGTTCACGTGCCTCAATGGCTGTTGAATCCCGACACAGGTGGCCGATCAGCGCATCGCCCAAATACGTTTTCACCAACGTTTCATGCACACGTTCCGCTAAACGCTGTTCAGCAAATTCAGCGAAGGCACGTGAAAAGGTGGATTCGGAAGGCAGTTTCTTGGTCAGGGGAAACCCGCAGATGCGTCGCAGGGAGCGATCGTTTTGCAGCCGGTCAATGAGTGCTCGCGTATTGACAATATTGAGCACGCTTTTGGCGACAAAAGCATTGGCAAACCAAGATCGCTCCGTCGCTGGCCGTCCAGACCCATCACGAAAAGAGCGCACAAAATCTTCAATGCGCGTCAGCTCCAGTACGTGAATGAGTTTTTCAAGCTTGGGGGTCAATGTGCCAAAGGCATCATTGAAGCAAGGTAGTATTTCAATTTGCAGCAAACTCCAGCGTTGTGCAATCAGGGCGCGTTCGGTAGAATTCATAGCGTGGGCTTAATGGTTGTTTTGACGCTTCTATTATCGCCGAAAACGGCAGCCCACACTTCTTTTTTCCTTCAGATGAAGGAAGGTTCACGCTGAAAATGTAATTTTGCAAGTGGCTCAACCGTATGGGCTTTTTTTTTACCACTATAGTATTCGCGCTGGACATCATTATCCACGGGGCGCTGGATTCTCCGCTCTGTTCCGTCAATAATCAATTCCTGTTGCCCTTCTTCTGCTAGCCGTTCCATTAATTCTGAGGATAGTCGAATGGGCTTATGTCCCATGTTATCCAATGCACTTTGTAATACGGGACACAAGCGGTGTATCCAGTGGTTTGCCACACTTTGGGGAAGATCAAATGAATACGCCAGCACTTCTTGTAAAGGATAGGTCTTCAGGTAAAACAGAATGAAAAACAGTTTGTCTTCTATTAATGCCAGTTTCCCATCAGAACGACCCCGCGTCTCATCAACACGTTTGCCCCGGGCGTGTAGGTCAGTTTGGTAAGCTGCACTGAACCGTTCGAGCAAACCCAAAAACTCCTTAACGTTGAGACTGGTCATGGCAACAAATGCCTTTTCATTGGATTTCAATGCGTTAAAGCTGTACTCCGCCATGCCGTTAGTCCCTACTCTAGGCTATTATTACTGTCAGGAATTTACACTCTGGCTGTGTATCTTGCCATTGATAATTATTATTTATATATTTCAGTTTTTTATAGATAATGTCTAATAAATTGCATGGAATATCTACAAGCCCTTATCAGGGAAAGACTGGATTCGATTATATGCGAAAGGAAATGATTACGCACATCCTTATAATAAGAGCGACTTGCAAAATCCGACAAACTGAGTTGCTCAATTTTCAGCATTGACCGAACGCCGCATATTCATCCGATTTTTTACTCAATTTGACCAACGAAACCTGAGCTTTTTCAGTTTTACCGTAACTTTTGCTAAATTTCACCCATACCAATGCGACTGCTCCTGTTTTTCAGTCAGTCTTCCCGTGTTTTTTCAAAACCAGTCGCCTTATAACAAGACACGCATCAGTTGATCAGCACTCAACACCAAAATCCCAAACATCAGGTGGCTGTAAACTTTTTGTGCGCCTTGCACCCACACATTCCGACCACCAAATTCATCCTTCAGGCGGGCATTGGTTCGTTCTACGGTGCTGCGAATTTTATAACGCTCGGCATCAGCAGGTTCAAACGCTTCTTTCTGTCCGCCGCGAGGATTGTGATCAATCAGGGGGATATGCCCCAGCTGACGGCTGTATTCGTGCAAATCAGCACTGCAATAGGCCGCATCCATCAGGTCGTAGAGACTGGTGACACGTTGGGCACTGATTTGGGACAGTGGAATAGCCGCCCCGCTGTCGTGAAAGGAGGCGGAAGACAGAATGGCTGCTATCGGGACACCACAATCGGCGGTATCGATATGCAGTTTGTAGCCGTTCCAACTGTGCTTGTAGCCTTGGGCATTCTTCTTCGTCCCCCGGTTACACTGAACCGGTATCTCATCGAGTGCTTGCTGAAGTGACTGTTCCCGTTGGCGCTGAATCCGTGTTTGCCCTTGCTTTTTCTTTGGCTTTTCCTCGGCAACAGGCCGTTCACGTGCCTCAATGGCTGTTGAATCCCGACACAGGTGGCCGATCAGCGCATCGCCCAAATACGTTTTCACCAACGTTTCATGCACACGTTCCGCTAAACGCTGTTCAGCAAATTCACTCAACAGTCGTGACATTCCCCCAAAACCAAGCATGATGTTAGGCAGCAGCCTTACTGAACTGCTGTTTTAACACCTTGATTATGGGTATTTTCCCGCTGTTAGCGGTTCATGTTTGCCTATCATCGTCCTCATCGCCGTTGACGGCCGCGTTAATTCGCCACCAGAAGGCTTTGGGGGGAGAGCGCAGTAATTGCCGTGCCAGTAGTGGTGCTAAAATCTGTCGCACGGTGTTCTCGGAAGGCAATTCACGGGAACGGGTGCGCAAATACAAGACCTGCTGCTTCCAAAGCCCCTCATGGTACTTGAGGGAAAACAGTTGTAGCAAACCGGTGGCGATGCAGGCACACAACACAAAGGTTTCCATTGCCTGCCAGCAGGCCACCACCGTGGGGAGGTGCTGTGCTTGGGGGGCTTTGAGATGCCGATTGGCGGTAGGTCGCCGGGAATGGCGCGGCAGGTAACGGCTCCAGAAGTGGAAGCGGAATGCGCCCATGGTATTTTTCAGGGCATCAAACAAGGTTTCAATCCGGGTGCGTCGGCAGTACAGGGTGAGGATGGTTTCCGCGTCCAGCACCAAATCCGAACACATCAGCAGGATGGGGCCACGGGAAGTGACTGCCCAGACAAATTGCAGCGGCTGCCCTAACGGTTTCCACCACAGGGTATGGGACATCAGGCGTACCGACTCCTCCTTGCCATAAATGCACAGGGTCACTTCACGGAAAAAATCAGCATGGTCAAAGGCTTCCCACAACACCAGCTTCATCCCGTACTGGCGTTGCCGCCCACGCCTTCCCGGCGGTTTGGGTGGCGCAGGGAAGTAGGCCACATAGTTCTTTTTAGCGCGGGTGATGACCTGCACCAGTGGTTGTTGTAACGCCACCGACCAAACCGAGCGTGCCAGCCGGAACACCGAAGCCGTGGCAAAGAACGCATCCAGCACCAGCCACACCGGGCGGTCATTCACCTGCGCAAACGACAACGCCATCTGCACCACCCGTGTCCCCAGTTTGAGTGTCGGGTCGTTAGCATCCTCTTCCCCCAAATACCGAAACCCCTGATGGATTTGCAAACTCAGCGGCAGGCAGAAACAGGCGGACAGGCTCCCCACCAACAACCCCACGGCTCCCCAACACTGCCCCCGGAAATAGTCCGGTTTGCTTTGGGTTTCCGAGGTTTCCCGCAAGGAAACGACCCCCGGCATCCGCCCACCATCCTTAACCACATGGGTATGGTCGCCCAGCACCACCAAACGCCCCGCCACCTCAACCAGCGGCGCATGGGACAACACCCACCGCTGCCAGCTCGCCCGTAACCGCTCAGGATGGTAAGACCCGGCACGAAAAAAATGGAGCAACCGATGGTAGCCCCGTTCATCCGATAACCAGTAACGGCACATCGACGTGACCCCGCTCATCTCGGTCGCCGCTAAAAAGCTCAGGATGATGGCGCAAAACAATAGCCATGCTCGCTGGCGCGAAAATTCACTTTTAAAGTGGTGAAGGTTCTGGTATAGATCAACTAGCATGATGTCCCTTGGATAATAGGTCGCTGGTAACGCCTACTCTAAGGGATTTCGTGCTGCTTGGGGGAATGGGGAGAACTTATGACTGTTGAGTGGTTGCCACTTTTACTTTCTTGATTGTCCGGTCGCTGCGTCGCTCAAAGCAGGCAGAGCCTTCCAATAACCGTAGCAACCATGAAGCCTTCGTCAATGCCGACGAATTTGACGCAATGGTGCTGGAAACTTCCCACAAAACGCCGGTCATGGTCGATTTCTATGCCGAATGGTGTGGCCCTTGCCGGAGTCTGATGCCGCTATTGGCTAGATTTGCCGATGATTACCAAGGCGCGTTTCTGCTGGCGAAAGTGGATGTGGACAAGAATGCGCAACTGACGCAACGTTTCGGCATCCGTGCTATGCCGACGGTGCTGCTGTTCCGTGACGGGGAATGCGTGGAACGTTTTACGGGGGCAAAACTGCCGCATAGCATCCAGTACATCCTGACGAAACACGGGATTCATGAACCGAAGGCTATGCAAAGCTGAGTTGCCACAGACTACACTGGCGTTATTTCCCTGGGCAGGGGGCAAATTCGCAATGTGGGCCGCCCCGGCCTACCGCACTGCCATCCGGGCAGAGTTTGGCTTCCATAGTACACATGACCTGATCATCGGCAGTCAGATCAGTCTTGGCATTGGCTTTGATGGTGGCAACATCGGCAGCACTGAGTGAACGGCGGCTGGTTTCGGTATTGGCAATGCCACCGTAGACCACTGCAATGTCACCGGCACTGAGTTGCTGGTCGGCATTCTGATCCAGCACGTTGACCGTGAATGGGCTGCTGGGGGTTAGCCCTAACAGGGTGCGTAGGTTGGTTTGCTGGGTGGCGTTCAGCGTTAGGCTTTGCGGTGTCACCGGCGGCGTGGCGACGCAGGCGCTGAGTGATAAGGCAGCAAACAGTGTGGCAGTGAGCAGTTTCATGGGGTTTTCCTCGCGTGACGGTGGGTTATACCTGTTTGACCTGTTGGTGGCGGAGTGGTTGCAGCAAGGATGTAAACTTCCAATGCCTGCAAGTCTTGCTTGAACAGGTACCAAATCAACTAGCATGATATCCCTTGGAGTGTTGGTCGCTGGTAACGCCTACTTTAAGGGATTTCATGCTGCTGGGGGATCAGGAGAACTTACGACTGTTGAGTCCAGTAAGTACATTCAGAATAACACCTCACGTACTTCATAAGTGCCTTGTTCGGGACGTTGCAGGGGTTCACCTTCCCACGAACCAAATAGCTCAAAATAGCCTTGCGGCCATTGCGCTTCCACGTCCCGCTGAATCAGTTGTGCGAGGTATTTCGAGACAGACAAGCGTGCCTGTTCAGCTTTACGCTGGAGCTGCAACGCCATTTCGTCTGGTACATAGCAGTGTAGTTGTGGCATGGTATAACTCCAAATATATGTGGACTATGTGTGGAGTCTCCCACAAATATCAGCAGATTTCTAGTGACGGTGAATGTGTGGTCTGACCTCTTGTCCCTCCCCTAATAAGGGGAGGTTAGGAGGGGTTTTTTCTGCATACCATCCGTGATTAAGCAGGATGTGCCACCGGTGTTTCTACTTCCTTGCCGATAACGCGATAAATCCCTGCGCCCAAAATTGCGCCTGCAATCGGGGCTACCCAGAACAACCAGAGTTGTGCCATTGCCCAGTCACCGACGAATAAGGCGACACCGGTGCTGCGTGCCGGGTTCACGGAGGTATTGGTGACGGGAATGCTGATCAAGTGAATCAAGGTTAAGCATAGACCGATGGCTAATGGAGCCATCCCGGCGGGAGCGCGTTTATCGGTTGAGCCAAGAATAACCAGCAAGAACATCATGGTCATGACGACTTCGGTAATCAGCGCCGCTTGTAAAGAATAACCGCCGGGTGAGTGTGCGCCATAACCATTGGAGGCAAAACCCGTGGTGACATCAAAACCCGCTTTGCCGCTGGCAATCAGGTACAGCACGCCGCCCGCAATGATTGCCCCCAGCAATTGCGCACCGATGTAAGGGAGCAATTGATTGGCGGGGAAGCGTCCGCCAGCCCATAGCCCGACGGATACCGCTGGATTGAGGTGGCATCCAGAGATCGGGCCAATGGTGTAAGCCATCGTGAGAACCGTTAAACCAAACGCGAAGGATACCCCCAGTAAACCAATGCCAACATCGGGAAAAGCCGCCGCTAACACGGCGCTGCCACACCCACCGAGTACCAACCAAAAAGTACCGAACATTTCTGCAAAATATTTATTCATACTGATATTACCACCGTTATTTATTGCCCATACCGCTTACCTATTAAGCATGGCGCCCACATTCTCACATCAGGAATGTAAGGATACTTTATCGGGTATGTATGATTTTTTATGTGATGATGCGCACGCTTTCAGGTATTTACCCCAGTTATTCGGTCAACAGGGATGAGCTTGGCTGTTAATGGAGTAGTGCTCCGCGTTCCTCGTTACCAGTTGAACGGCATCAGTCCCATTGGTGACATGCGGGTATTCATTTGATCCATCTGCGCATTGATTGCCCCCATTTGGTAAGCCATCACCATACGCATTTGATTGATATTCTGATCCATATTCCCCACGGACTGGTTCATTTGGGTCATTTGCTATATCCATAATGCTGTCCTTTGTAAACGGTGGGTTAGATGACAGCCTACTATCCGCCACAAGGGTCGTCATACACAATATCGACGATGTGGTATGCCTGAGTGACGGATTGGATTGATTATCCCTTGTCGTCTGGGGGCAAGCTCGTCATCGTTGCTATCTCAATACCGAAGCGTTTGCAATACCACGGGAACAGCAGGGTGTGAACAAAAGTGCGGTAAACCTCATGCCGCCTCAGCGGTGTTTCGCCAATAATGCTTCCATTGCTGGTTTCCCCGCATGACCCTCAACGCCAACATATCCGCCGCATTATCACTTTTCCACCATGCCCCCGATTTTTTTAAGCGTTGCTGGATGATGTAACGGTGTGCACTTTCTATTTCGCCCGACCCCACGGGCAATCCGAGGGATTTTGCTGTCGGGTAATCCAGTTGCTCAATGCGGTTGCTCAGGTAACGGTGACAAGCTCGTACTGGGGCGTTACTGTCTTCTACCGTTTCTGCTTCGAGGAAAGGTTTCAGTGTGTCGATGACCGCTTGAGCTTGACCATCCTGTAGGGCTTTTTTCTGTTTGGCAAACCATTTATCCTTGTCCTTGAGGCATGAACAGCTTGCGGATGCTGCTGATAGGTATTCACAAACATGATAAAAATCAATCAGGTAATGTCCTTGTGTGCCAAATTGTTCATCCACTTGACGGTTGATCCAGCTTGCCCCATCACCCACCGCATGGAGGAACGTGCTTTTTCCAAATCCAGCACGGCAGGCGGTGTCGAATAAGATTTTTCCAGCATCTTCTACCGTGCCACCGAATATTGCGCCAAACGTTGGCGTAGCACTGCCTTTGGCGTGGGCAAGACACAGGCGGGCTTCTTTCCAGCTTTCCTTTTTGCCTTTGCGCTTGTCGGGGGCTGTTTCGTCAATCTCGACGATGGGGATCATGCTGCCGTCCATTTCGGCAATGACATAGGCTTTTCCCAACGTGCTTGGATAGTCTTTTATCAACACTTGGGATTCATGGATGCGTTTGGCGTGACCTTCGGTGATGTGTCGGATGCTGCTGGATGCCAGCCGTATCCCGTAATGTTCTTCTAATTTATCAGGCACTTGAGCAAATGAACAGTCCGCCCCAAAGTCCGTCACCGCCCGTTGCAGCGGGAGCGAACAGCCTCGGCAAACAACCTCGGCACTCTGGCTAAAGGGGCGGACACGCTTGCCGGGAATCCGGTAGACCGGTTCGCTTATGTGGATTTTTCCCT